>DASWUU010000239.1:0-21688 GCA_036401515.1 Steroidobacteraceae bacterium | reverse complement strand
CCGTCGGTGACGCTCACCACGGTGCCGACATTGCGCGCCTCGGTGGCGGACTTGAACTTATCGATGCGCGCCTTGATGAGGTCGCTGATTTCCGATGCCTTAATGGACATACCTTAAATCCTCTAGCAAATACTGGTCGTTTAAGCCGTCAACTCGAACGCGATGCGTTTGAGCCGGCTGAGCAAGGAACCGTCGATCACCGTATCGCCTGAACGCATCACGGCGCCGCCGATGAGTTCAGGATCCGTGGCGCAATGCAGGCGCACCGTGCGCTTGAGCTTGCGCTCCAGGGCCTTGGAAAGCGCCTGCTGCTGCGCGTTATCGATGGGCGCAGCCGATGTGACCGTCACGTCGACGACACGTTCCGCCTCGTCTTTGAACTCGTCGAACAGAGCCGAAATTTCGGGCAGATGGGCCAACCGGTGATTCTCCGCGAGAGTGCGAAAGAAGTTTTGGCCGTGCTCGTCGAGCTTCGGGTCGACAAGACCCATCACGAACTGCGCGAGCTCCTCGCTGGTGACCGCAGGGCTGCCGAGCAACTCGTGGACGCGCGGATCGCGCACCGCGGTGGCGGCGGCTCGAAGCATCCCGGACCATTCCGCCAGGCGCTTATCGGCCTTGGCTTCTTCGAAGGCCGCTTTGGCGTAGGGGCGCGCGATGGTTGTCTTCTCAGCCATGTCTTGCCGTCCTAGATCTGTTCCGCAAGTTTGTCGATCAAATCACGATGCGTACGAGGATCGATTTCGCGTTCCAAAATCTTCGCTGCCGCGCTCACTGCAATTTGCGCCACATCGCGGCGCAGGCTGTCGCGCGCATGTGCGGCCTCCAGGCTGATCTGCTCTTTCGCAGAGGCCAGCAGCCTGGCGCCTTCGGCGCTCGCCGCGCCTTTGGCCTCTTCCACCATGTCGGTGGCTCGATGCTGAGCCTGGTCGATGATGTGACCGGCCCGTTCGCGCGCCTCGCGCATGATGGCTTCGGCGCGCTCATTCGCTTGAGCCAACTCCTGCTTGCCCTTTTCGGCGGCTGCAAGCCCTGCCGCGATCTTGCGCGCACGCTCATCCATCGGTCCCAAAATCATGGGCCACACGAATTTCATCGTGAACCAGATGAGGACGATAAAAACGAGCATCTGCACGATCAGCGTGAGATTAATATTCACAATCGTCTCCTGACCAGCACGGTGACCGGCACTGTTAGTGCGTCAGACCGGCCGTAAACGGATTGGCGAAGGTAAAGAACAGCGCGAAGCCGATGCCGATCATGGCGACGGCGTCGACGAGTGCCGCCACGATGAACATCTTCACTTGCAGCATCGGGGTCAGCTCAGGCTGGCGAGCCGCGCCCTCGAGAAAACGGCCTCCCAAAATACCGAAGCCGATGGCAGTGCCGAGCGCGCCCATGCCGAAGATGATCCCGACGGCCAGCACGGTCATGGCCTGGACGTGTGCAAAATTTTCCATTCAATTCTCCTAAGCGAAACAGATGCGATTTGCTGTGTTACCGAACTCGAGACATCAATGATGTTCCTGCGCCATCGACAAATAGACGATCGTCAGCACCATGAATATGAAGGCTTGCAGCGTGATCACCAGCAGGTGAAACACCGCCCATAAGAATGCCAACGCGAATTGCGCCACTAGAAGCGCCCACCCGCCCGCGCTCGACAACTGCGAAGCGCCATGCAGCGTGAGGGCCGCCAGCAGCAGGAAAATCATCTCGCCGGCGAACAGGTTGCCGTATAAGCGCAGCGAGAGCGATATGGGCCGCGCCAGGAACGGCACGATCTCCAGCAGCAGATTCACGGGAATCAGCAAGATCTTCACGATGGGATTCTTGGCGGTAAAGGGCTGCATGGTCAGCTCGGCCAAAAAGCCGCCGATACCCTTGACCTTTATGCTGTAGTAGATGATGAGCACGAACACCGTCAATGACATCGCGAAGGTGGTGTTGAGGTCAGTGCTCGGAACCACCTTTAGATGCTGCACGCCTACACCGTGCGCGAGCGCGGGCAGAAGGTCGACGGGCAGAATATCCATCGCATTGAAGAGAAACACCCAGCAAAAAATCGTTAGCGCCAACGGCGCGAGCAATTTATTGGTGCCGTGGAAGCTGTCCTTGACTTGAGTGTCGACGAATTCGACCAAGAGCTCGACGAAGTTCTGAAACTTGCCCGGCACGCCGGCTTTGGCGGTGCGCGCCGCAAAATAAAACGCGCCGCCGAACAGCAATGCCAGCGCCACGGAAAAAAATACCGTGTCCAAGTGGATGACGGAGAAATCCACAATCCCTTTCGATTCCTTATTGGACAGGAACGTCAAGTGATGAAGAATGTATTCGTTTGCGCTGGTGGGTTCTTCTGCTGCCATTTCAAATCTTATGTATGTCTCAATCGCCTCAAATCAACTGTTTTTTCAGCGTCCGCGCGGGACATTTGTCCCGCCGAGCGGCGGCAGCGCGTTCGCCAGCGCAACCCAAAACACGAAGAAGGTCGCTACGTACGTGCCGAGCATTGCCAGCGGCACCACCTTCATCGTCTTCAGCACCACCACGAACAGTACGATGACAATCGCGATCTTGGCGGTTTCGCCGATGAAGAACGCGCGCATCGCCCGCTGCCCATCAGCAGCCGATTTGCCGCCAAAACCTAGCAATGCCATGACGAGACTCGCGGCGGTGCTAATCCCGCCGCCGATCGCCGCAGACAATGCGGCGTGAGGACCGGCAAACAGCCAGCCCGCGAGAGCGCAGACTACGGTCACGGCCGCCTGGCCCAGTACGACGCTGAGAGCCAGCCGCCGCGCTAGGGCTAAGTCGATCGCAGCCAAGTCAAATCCCATGGAGCGAAGCTCTAAAACACTTCGCCTGTTGTGCCAAAAATGGCCGGCGCATTATAGAGACGCGGCCCCGGTGCATCAAGGCGTTTTAAGCCTTTTTTCGCGCTATTGAATGTGGGCCAGGATGCCCTCGAGCTCATCGAGACTGTTGTAACTTACGATAAGCTTGCCCTTGCCGGAAGCCGCGTGCTGGAAGGCCACCTTGGCGCCTAACTTCTCCGCAATCTCCGTCTCGAGGCGGTGGATGTCCGGGTCCACCGGGCGAGTTTCGGCGCCGGCATCAGCCACCCGGGGATTCATGATGCGACGCACCAAAGCTTCGGTGTCGCGCACCGACAATACCTTCTTCGCGACCAGCGTCGCCACCTCGATCTGCTGGCGGCGCGTGGCGAGTCCGAGCAGCGCGCGCGCATGGCCCATTTCGATCTGGCGGGCCTCAAGCATTTCCTTCACCTCGTCGGTCAATTCCATCAGCCGCACCAAGTTGCTCACGGCGGCGCGCGAACGCCCGACCGCTTCGGCGGCTGCCTGATGCGTCAAGCCGAACTCTTCTATCAAGCGCAACAGCGCACGGGCTTCTTCCAGCGGATTGAGATCCTCGCGTTGAATGTTCTCAATGAGTGCCATGGCGACGGCGTCTTCATCGGGCACATCGCGAATGACTGCGGGGATCTCCGACAGTCCCGCCATCTGCGCGGCGCGCCAACGCCGCTCGCCTGCGATGATTTCATAGCGCTGCGATTCGGTCGGACTGGGCCTGGGCAGCGGTCGCACCAAGATGGGTTGCACCAAACCGCGGGATTTGATCGAGTCGGCCAGCTCCCCCAGCGACTCGGTGCGCATGTCTGCCCGCGGTTGATACTTACCCCGCTGCAATAAATCCACGGGCAGCGACGCCAAGCGGTCGCCCACCAGCACTGGCGCCTTGACGGGCTCCGGCACGCCGGCGCGCTGCTTGAGCAGCGGGCTCAGCTCAGCGAGACCTCGACCTAAGGAAGGCTTTTTACCGGACATAGCAAGTTCCCGTGAGATCGGCCGATTATACGGGCTCGGCGGGAAGAGCGGGCGCAGCAGGAGGGTCGGGCTCGCCAGGAAGACCGGGCGCACCAGGAAGGTCGGGGGCGCTAGGAAGTTCGTCGCGGCGAATCATTTCGCCGGCGAGGGCAAGATAGGCTAGTGCCCCGCGCGATTCCTTGTCGTGAAATAAGACCGGCCTGCCGAAACTCGGGGCCTCGGCCAGCCGCACGTTGCGCGGGATCAGGGTGCGAAAAACCTTGTCGCCGAAATGCTCGATGAGCTGCGCGGATACCTCATTCGCCAAGTTGTTGCGCGGGTCGAACATGGTGCGCAACAACCCTTCGATCTCCAAATCAGGATTGATGCTGTCCTTGATCTGCTCGATGGTTTGCATCAGGGAAGTCAAGCCTTCCAGTGCGTAGTACTCGCACTGCATGGGCACCATGACGGAATCGGCTGCCACCAGAGAATTCAAAGTCAGCATATTGAGCGAGGGCGGACAGTCGATGAGGATAACGTCGAAATCTTGGCGCACCGGCATCAAGGCATTACGCAACTTGAACTCGCGCCCTACCACCATGGTCAGCAATCGCACTTCGGCGGCCGTTAGATCCTGGTTTGCGGGCATCAACATGAAACCGCCGTATTCGACCGCCACCATCGCCTCGACGGCGCTGCAATCACCCAGCAAGACATCGCAGCTGGTGCGCGACTGCGCATGCTTGTCAATGCCGCAACCCATGGTGGCATTGCCTTGGGGATCCAAATCGATGAGCAGCACGCGGCGCTTGGTCGCCGTCAGCGATGCGGCAAGATTGACGGCGGTCGTGGTCTTGCCCACACCGCCTTTTTGGTTGGCCACCGCAATGACCCGCTTCATGTTTTGGCCCGCTTCATGTGTTGGCCCGCTTCATGTGTTGCCCGATTTTTTGGCTCCGTACCATTTCCACCAGGTGCCGCTCGTCGCTAAGACCGGGCACCTTCAGGCGATGAACCGCTAATACGCGGAACGATTTCGGAAGCGCGGAAATCTCTTCGTCCGGCCTCTTTCCCTTCATCGCCAGCAACCGGCCTTCCGGCCCACACAAGTGGCCGGCATATGCCACGAAGTCTGCCAACGATGACAGTGCTCGAGCTACCACTGTATCGAAAAGTTCGAACGGCCTATAGCTTTCCGCTCGAGAATTGACGATTACCACGTTGCGGCAGCCGAGGCGCTCGGCGGTCTGCTGAACGAAGCGAGCCTTCTTGCCGGTAGCCTCGATGAGCGCAAATCGGCGCTGCGGATTGACGATGGCCAGCGCTAGGCCGGGGAAGCCCGCACCGGTGCCGATATCGGCCAGACGCCCGCCGCGGAGGTAGGGCTGCACACTCAAGCTGTCGAGCACATGTTTGCGGAGCATGCCGGCGCGATCGCGGATCGCCGTCAAATTAAATTGCGCGTTGCCCTGCTCGAGTTCATCTACGAGCCGGAGCAGCGCTTGGGACTGCGCGGCGTCGAGCGCGATCCCCAGCTCTTCCGCGCCCGAGGCGAGTATGTCGCGTTCCACGTCTTGCACTGGTTTACCGGTCAGCCGGGGTCTCTACCGACTCGAGCTGAATGATCAACTGCGCATCCACCGCTTCGGGGTCGCTCTCAAGATGCGCCGCGAAGGCAACGTTCCCGTCGGTGCCTTCGCACGATGCGGCTCCGGCCGCGGCATTCTTTGTCCAGAGGCCGCAGGCGTCGCCGAACGCTTGCGCAGACTCGGTCCGCGGCAGGTGCACGGTCGCTTCAACACGCGATAATCGATCGTGCGTGAAGCACACCAGGTATTCGGACGGCGTGCGCGCCATGAAACGCGGCACCTCACCCTCGAGTGCGTAGCACTCAGGCTCACTGGACGGCGCGGCACCGGGCGCCGTTGCGCCGGGCGCCTCGTCGCGAAACAAGAGGACCTCGTGCAGAGCCAAAGGAATGTCTTTGAGGGCGCTCCCAAAAGGAGCGATGAGAAGCACATGCCAATCGTAAGACGAGTCCAGCGCGGGGGGCGCGGGCGGCGCGGCGGCGGGTTTGGGCGGCGGCGCTGCGCATGCAGCCGCCAGCAAAGCGGCAACCGCCGTCAGGGTCCTCCGCCGAGTGGGCTCACGCGTGCGATTCATTCAGGTCCTAAGCTAGCCGCTTGATGAGAGTTTCCAGTTCCGCCACGGCTTGAGGACTCCCGCTTTGGGCCACCGCACGGGCCGCTCCAGGATCGTGATCGAGCGCGCGCCGTAAGGCCTGCAGTGCGGTCTCCTTGAGCTTCGCGCACGCCTTGGCGTAGTGGACGCGCCAATCCGAAACGAGCTCCGGTTCAAAGAATTCGTAATCCCGATCATTGATGATGGCATCGAGCACCATCGCACATACCGCCAGCTGCTGTACGCGAGGCCAAGACAGGCCGGGCGTGGAGCAGCCCTCAGCGAAGCAACGGCGCAGGTAAGCGGGTGGATCGGCGCTCGCGATGTCGTCGAGGAGATCGCCGACGTCATAGGATTCAATCAAATGCTCGAAAGCCGCCATCGACTCATTATCCTCGCCGTGTGAGAACATGTGAATCATGCACCGAATTTATTTATCCTTGTTGCTCGCCGCGTCGATATTCGCCAATTGCCAGCTGCGTGCCGCGACGCGCATCGAGCGCGGCAATCTGACTTTCGACAACATCCCGGAACCCTCTGCGATTCTGACGGAGAAATTGCAGGGGTATCTCAATGCACGTCAGGCCACGCCGCTCGGCTGGTCGCCCAAGGGTCAACTGCTGATCGCGACTCGCTTCGGCGATGTCGATCAGCTGCATCTGGTGGAACAAGCAGGGGGCGCGCGGCGTCAACTGACCTTCCTGCACGAGCCGATCACCGAAGCGGCCTTTTCACCGGACCCGGCGCGCAGCGCTTATGTGTATTTGAAGGATGAGGGCGGCAACGAGAATGCGCAGCTCTACTATCAACGAATGGGCGAGCCCGCGAAATTGCTGACGGACGGCAAATCCTTGAACGGCGCTCCCGTCTGGTCGAACAGCGGCCGCGAAGTCGCCTTCTTCAGTACCGCTCGGGACGGCCATAGTTACGACATCGATATTGTCGATCCGGAATCAGGCGCTTTGCCGCGGCTCGCCTTGACCGCGGACTCGGGCGGCGCGGCTTGGTCGGTGCTCGATTGGTCGCCCGACGACTCGAAGCTGCTGGTGCTGAAGGAAGTTTCCGTCGCCGAATGCTACCTCTACGTCATTGATCTGAATTCCGGACAGAAGCGCGAAGTGGACCCCGCACCTGCGAAAGTCGGCATCGTTTCGGCAAAATTTTCGCGCGACGGTCAAGGCGTGTATTTCATCTCGGACCGAGACGGCGAGTTCGCGCGGCTGCGCTATGTCGGTTTTTATAACAGCGAAAAGACGCTTATTTCCGGCCATATTCCCTGGGATATCGAGGAATTGGCGATTTCTCGCGACGGACGCTATCTCGCCTTCGTCAGCAACGAAGCGGGCGCCGGCAAGCTCAATCTGCTGGATTTGCGCACACATCAAGACCTCGCGCCGCCGCGTCTTCAACGGGCAGGGATCATCGGCGCTTTGAGCTTTGATGCCGAGGGCAAGCGGCTGGCCTTCGGATTTGCGGCGGCGAATCAACCGCGGGACGTTTACGTATTGGACATTGCCGAGAACCGGCTTCAACCCTGGACCCGCAGCGAAGCGGGACCGGTCGATCCTTCCAAGTTCGTGCTGCCGACACTCAAAGAGTTTCCGACATTCGATCGAGTGGATGGTAAACCGCGCGCGATCCCGGTCTATATCTACGAACCCGCGACGCCCGGCCCGCATCCGGTGCTCATCACACTGCATGGCGGCCCGGAATCGCAATTCCGTCCGGGCTTCGATCCGTGGATTCAGTATGTGGTCAACGAGCTTGGCTTCGCGGTGATTGCACCTAACGTGCGAGGCTCGTCGGGTTACGGCAAGAGCTACATGGCGCTCGACAACGGCATGTTGCGCGAGGACGCCGTGAAAGACGTCGGCGCCATGCTGGTATGGGCTGATTTGCAAAGTACCTTCGATGCCAAGCACGTGGTGGTCGCTGGCGGCTCGTATGGCGGCTATTTGAGTCTGGCAACCCTGGTCAATTACGGCGACCGATTGCGCGGCGGCGTAGACGTCTCCGGTATCGCCGACTTCGTGAGCTTTCTGACCAATACCGCGCCTTACCGGCAGAACCAGCGGCGCGCCGAGTATGGGGATGAGCGAGATGCTGAGATGCGCAGCTACTTGAGGCGTATATCGCCCCTCACCAATGCCGATCGGATCACCCGCCCGCTGCTGGTCGTCCACGGCAAGAATGATCCGCGAGTCCCGTTATCGGAAGCCGAGCAAATCGTCTATAAGTTGCGCGCCAAGGGCCGCGAGGTGTGGTACCTGCTGGCGGCGGACGAGGGACACGGCTATCGAAGGAAGCAAAATCGCGACGCCTACTACGAAACCTTCGCGCAGTTTTTGACGGCGATGCGTCAGTAGGGAAGCGCCGCGGCTGAAATTTATTTGCTGTGGATGGTCGCCGTAGCCAGCGGCGAAGGATTCTTAGCGAAATAGGCGGCGGCAATTTTCACATCTTCGTCCGTGGTCAACAACTTCGCCATGCCGTTCATGACGACATTCTTGCGGCGGCCGTTGCGATACGCGCTCAACGCCTGTTCAAGATAATCCTCATGTTGTCCCGCCAGCACCGGGGGCTTCGGATCCAGGGGCGCCTCGACGCCAAGACCATTCTCGCCGTGGCATGCGCCGCAAGCAGCGACCTGTTTCGGCGCCTTGCCTGGAGTACTCGCGCTGGGCTTCACGGCGTCCGCACCTTGCAGGTAGGCGGCAATGTCTTCGATATCCTGATCCGACAACGAGGCCGCCTGCGCGTGCATGGTCGCATGGGGTCTGGAACCCTCTCGATATTCCTTCAACGCCGCGACCAAGTAAGCCGCATTTTGGTGACGCAGCTTCGGCACGCTGTAATCGGGGTAGGCGTTCTTGTAATCGACCACGCCGTGACAGCCGTAGCACGTATAAAATTTCTTCTCGCCCTGGACTCCATCCCCGGCGGCATGCGCGCCCATGGACAGGCTTAAAAACAGCGCGGCGCCTGCGAGGCAGGCTAAGGGATTCAATCGAAAAAGCATCTATTTCTCCGAGCCTTTGAGACCATCAAGTGCGCTGATGTTAAAGAGTGGGCGGGCAAATTGCCACTGAAGTAGGCGCGTACTATAAGAGGTTCGCCAAATCCTGCAGCAAGGTAGGGTCGGTGGGCGGAGTTGCGGCCGGATATCTGCAGTTCACACGGCCATTGCGATCGATCAGGAATTTCTCAAAATTCCACTCGATATCGCCGGGAAAGCCGTTTTCCCCAGCGGTGAGCCACGCGTAAAGCGGATGGCGGCGGGCGCCGTTGACCTCGATCTTCGCGGACAGCGGAAATGTCACGCCGAAATTGACGGAGCAGAAGGTTTGAATTTCTGCGGCCGTACCCGGTTCCTGCGCGCCGAATTGATTGCAGGGAAAACCAATGACGGTGAAGTTCTTGGACTTCAGTTCCCGGTACAGATCCTCGAGTGCCGTGTATTGGGGCGTGTAGCCGCACCGGCTGGCGACATTGACCGCAAGGGCCACGTTGCCGCGCAAGGCTTGCAGCATATGGGCACTGCCGTCGAGGCTCGGGACGTCGAAATCGTAAAAAAAATTGTTCATGCCAATCCTTGGCGCGCCGAGCGCCGTTCTCAGGCTGCTGCTCGATCGCGCTTTTTTAAGTGCACCAGCAACAGCGATACCGCGGCGGGAGTAAGTCCCGGAATACGCGCAGCCTGGCCCAAAGTTTCCGGCCGCACATCGCACAGGCGCTGGCGCGCTTCGTTCGACAGTCCGGAGATCTGCGAGTAATCCATATCGGCCGGCAGAAGCAGTTCCTCGTGCCGGAGCTGCCGCTCGATCTCTTCGCTCTGGCGTTTCAAATAGCCCGAGTATTTGGCCTGCACCTCGACTTGAAGTTTGACTTGCTCCCTTACGCGCTCGTCGTGCCAATCGGCTGCCGGGCCGGGCGCCGCGCATATCAGATCGTCGTAGGAGAGTTCCGGCCGACGCAGCAAATCAAACGCGTGCGCCTCGTGCAGCAGCGGCGCCTTCAACTTGACGAGCAATGCCGCATCGACATCGGCAGGATGCACGACGGCGCGCTCGAGCCTGTCGATCTCCGATTCGACCATGGTGCGCTTGCGCTGAAAGAATTCCCAACGGTCATCATCGACTAAGCCCAGCCGTCTTCCCTGTGCGGTCAGCCGCAGATCCGCATTGTCTTCGCGCAAGGACAGGCGGTACTCGGCGCGGCTGGTGAACATGCGGTAAGGCTCAGTGGCACCGCGTGTTATCAAATCATCCACCAGCACGCCGATATACGCTTCGCTGCGTTTCGGGCACCAGGCGTCGCGTCCCTGCAGCGCGGCGTTGATGCCGGCGAGCAACCCTTGCGCGGCGGCTTCCTCATAGCCGGTGGTTCCATTGATCTGGCCCGCGAAATAAAGACCGGCCAGAAACTTGCTTTCGAGACTGTATTTCAAATCGCGTGGATCGAAAAAATCGTACTCGATGGCATAACCCGGCCGCGTGATGTGCGCCTGCTCGAATCCTGCGATGCTGCGCACGAATTCATACTGCACATCGAAGGGCAGGCTGGTCGAGATGCCGTTGGGATATATTTCGTGTGTGTCCAACCCTTCCGGTTCGACGAAAATTTGATGCGATTGCTTGTCCGCGAACCGCACCACCTTGTCCTCCACCGAGGGGCAGTAGCGCGGCCCCACCCCCTCGATCACACCCGTGAACAGCGGCGAGCGCATCGTCGCGGCACGAATGATGTCGTGGGTACGCTCGTTGGTCGCGGTGATGTGGCAGGGCATCTGGCGCGGATGCATGGCGCGGGTGCTGAGATACGAAAATACGGGCCGCGGATCATCGCTGTGCTGCTCGCGCAGCGCCGAAAAATCGATGCTGCGGCCGTCGATCCTGGGGGGCGTGCCGGTTTTCAAGCGCCCCACCCGCAGCTTCAATTCACGCAGGCGCAACGCGAGACGCGTCGAGGGTGCATCGCCCGCGCGGCCACCGGGATGACTTTCAAGCCCAACGTGAATTTTGCCGCCCAAAAACGTACCCACCGTCAGCACCACGGCCTGTGCACGAAATTCGATGCCGCTCTGGGTCATGACTCCCACGACCCGGTCGCCCTCAAGGATCAAATCAGCGGCCTCTTGCTGAAACAGCGTCAAATGATTCTGGGACTCGAGGATGCAGCGGATGGCGCGGCGGTACAGTTGCCGGTCCGCCTGCGCGCGGGTCGCGCGCACGGCCGGCCCTTTGCTGGCATTCAAGGTGCGGAATTGAATACCTGCTTGATCGGTGGCGCGCGCCATGGCGCCGCCGAGCGCGTCGATTTCTTTGACGAGGTGCCCCTTGCCGATGCCGCCGATGGCAGGGTTGCAGCTCATCTGTCCCAGGGTTTCGATGTTGTGCGTGAGCAGCAAGGTATCCGCCCCCATGCGCGCGGCCGCAAGGGCGGCTTCGGTGCCGGCATGGCCGCCGCCGATCACGATGACCTGGTATTGCTTGGCAAAACGCATCAGGCTGAATCTGCTCGATTTTTAACAGGGGCGCGTACTCTAAACCCCTCCTCAAAAAATCACCAGGGAACCGTTATGCACGACGGAACCATTGGGCCTCTCTTCCCCACTAACCTATAAGCACGAATGCGCAGGAGACGACGATGGGCCGCGATACGTTAAATACCGCGTCAGCAAACCCACCCCGGTCGCCCGGCGCCCGGTTGCCCGGCGCCCGGGTTCCCGGCCGCCAGGACCAAGGCGGCATAGGCATCATGGCGGCTGCCGTGATCGTCGCGCTCGTTGTGGGTCTCATCGGCATTTTTGACGTCGCAGCCGGCACGACTTTGCAGATCGGGCAACTGGCTCCGGACTTCACGGCCGTGGATACCCAAGGAAACCGGGTGCATTTGAATGATTACCGGGGCAAGACCGTCGTGCTGGAATGGACCAATGCCGACTGTCCTTACACGCGCAAGCACTACAACAGCGGCAACATGCAAAGCGTGCAAGGCCTTGCGCGGGCGAACGGCGTCGTTTGGCTCACCGTGATTTCCTCGGCGCCGGGGAAACAAGGCTTCGTGAACGGTGCCGGCGCCGATGCCCTGACGCAATCACGCAAGGCGGTCCCGAGCGCCGTGATCTTGGACCCTTCCGGCACGGTGGCGCGTTTGTACGCCGCGAAGACGACGCCGCATATGTTCGTCATCGATCCGAACGGAGCGCTGCAGTACATGGGCGGCATGGACAGCCTCGCGACTTCGGATGAGGCGGATGTCGCGCGCGCCGAGCCGTATCTCAAAGAAGCGATGATGGCGGTTGCCCAAGGTCAGCCCGCGCCGCACGCAGTCACTCGGCCTTACGGGTGCTCCGTCAAGTACTGAGGGAGCTTTACGCCGGCGGCGAACGCGTATAGTCCGCCGGTGACTATTCGTCGTGCAAATCCCGCGGAACGCAAGACTTTGGAAGCGCTGCAGCTGCGCGCATCGCTAGGCAACGAAGGGGACCGCGAAGCCCTGCTGCGCCACCCAGATGCCATCGACATGCCGGTGGAACAGATCAAGGCCGGCGGCGTGTTCGTACTGGAGCAGGAGGGCGCGATTGTCGGCTTTTCCGCCGTCCTGCCACGCGATGACGGCGACATGGATCTTGACGCGTTGTTCGTCGATCCCGGTACTCAACGGCGCGGCGTCGGGCGCGCGCTGCTCGAGCATTGCGCCGAGGTGGCGCGCACTGCGGGCTCAAATGCGTTGCATGTCGTAGGCAATACCCACGCAAAGCAGTTCTATCTTGCCTGCGGTTTTATCATCGTCGGCGGTTTCGAGACCCGCTTCGGTGCGGCACTGCTGCTGCGAAAAATGCTCTAGAGCCGATCGCGGTCAAGGGTCATTCGACCGCGACCGGAATGCCCTCGAATTTTCCGGCCCATTTGGCAGGTCCTGTGTCGTGCACGGATTCGCCGTCCGCGCTGACCGCCACTGTGACCGGCATGTCCTTGACCTCGAATTCATACACCGCTTCCATGCCCAGTTCAGGAAACGCCACGACGCGGCTGGCGCGAATGGCCTTCGACACCAGGAAAGCGGCGCCGCCGACCGCTATCAAGTACGCCGAGCGGTGCTTGGCGATGGAAGCGACTGTTTCAGGACCGCGCTCGGCCTTTCCGATCATCGCCAAGAGTCCCGCCTTGCCGAGCATGGTATCGGTGAATCGATCCATGCGATTGGCCGTGGTTGGGCCCGCCGGTCCCACCGCCTCGCGGCCCACCGGATCGACGGGGCCGACGTAGTAAATCACGCGGCCGGTGAAATCCAAGCCGTCGGGCAACGGTTTCCCGGCATCGAGCAAGGCACAGATGCGCTTGTGCGCGGCATCGCGGCCGGTCAAGAGCTTGCCGGATAAAAGCAGGCGCTCACCCGGTTCCCAGGCCGCGATTTCCTGTTGCGTCAGACCATCGAGCGATACGCGCCGCGCATCCGCAGCCGCAGTCCACTGCACCTTGGGCCATGAATTTAAGTCCGGCGGGGTCAGCACGGCAGGTCCGCTGCCATCCAAGGTGAAGTGAATATGGCGGGTCGCCGCACAATTCGGAATCACCGCAACCGGCAGCGATACCGCATGGGTCGGATAATCCAGAATCTTCACATCCAGCACCGTGGTAAGACCGCCCAAGCCTTGCGCTCCGATACCCAGCGCATTCACCCGCCGGTAAATGTCCAGGCGCAATTCCTCCAGCGGCGTTTTCGGCCCGCGCGCTATCAACGCGCCGATGTCGATGGGGTCCATAAGCGACTTCTTCGCAAGCAGCATGGCCTTCTCCGCGCTGCCGCCGATACCGATGCCCAGCATTCCGGGGGGGCACCACCCGGCGCCCATCTCAGGCACCATTTCCAGCACCCAGTCGGCGACGGAATCCGACGGGTTCAACATCGCGAACTTGGATTTGTTTTCCGATCCGCCGCCTTTCGCGGCCACGGTGATCTCGACCTCGTCTCCCGGAACCAATTCGGTGTGGATGACGGCCGGTGTGTTGTCGCGGGTATTGCCGCGCTTGAACGCAGGATCTGAAACGATGGACGCGCGCAGCTTGTTCTCCGGGTCCAGATAGGCGCGGCGCACCCCCGCATTGATCATGGATTCAAGATCGGAGGTTGCCTCCCAAGACACCCCCATGCCCACATTGACGAACACGACGACGATGCCGGTGTCCTGGCAGAGCGGCCGGTGGCCCTCAGCGCACATGCGCGAATTGGTAAGAATCTGCGCAATGGCGTCGCGGGCCGAGGCACTTTGTTCCATCTCATAGGCGCGCCCCATGGCGCGGATAAAATCCGGTGAGTGGTAATAAGAAATGTACTGCAGAGCGTCGGCGACACTCGTAATCACATCGGCTTCGCGAATGACGGTCATGGTGTCCTCAAGACGAAAGTCCAACTGGGCCGCAAATCTATCAAGATGCTCTAAGCGTGGGTAGCGAATCCCCTACAATCGCGCGCTGAGGAGGAAGGCATGCGGCAGATTTCTTGGGCGCTGGTGTGGGTTGGCTTATGCGTGGGGTGGACCCCTCCCGCCGTATCAGAGGTCGCCCCGTCGCTGCCTTTGAATGAGTGCCGGCTCGAACATCCGCTGCGCCTGACCTCCATTCCCGCTCGTTGCGCCACATTGCGAGTGCCGCTGGACCGCGAGCACCCGCAGGCCGGATCCATCGATTTGAAGTTGGCCGTGGTACCGGCCTTGAACCGGCGCAGCAGCGAGTCGCCGGTATTCCTGTTGGCCGGCGGCCCTGGGCAAAGCGCCCAGCAAGTGTACGTGACCTTCAGCGGCGCTTTCGCACGCGTCAACCGCAATCATGCCATCGTGCTCCTCGATCAGCGCGGGACCGGCAGCTCCAGTCCACAAACCTGCGACTATCCGGAGGACTGGCTGGAGCCGGTGGATCCGCTGCCTGCGCTGCGAAAGGCAACTGTCGATTGCATCGCAAAGCTGGGACAGAACGTCCGTTTCTATACCAGCGGCATCGCGGTCCGGGACCTCGAGGAGGTGCGTGCGGCCTTAGGCTACGGGCAAATTGATTTATACGGCGTCTCCTACGGCACGCGGGTTGCGCAGCTGTATATGCGCCGCTATCCGGCACGCGTGCACGCCGCCATTTTGGACGGCGTCACCTATCCGGAACAGCTGATCGGCGTTGAGACGCCCCAGGACGGCGACAGTGCCCTGCATTTGATCATGGCGCGCTGCCTCCAGGCACCCGACTGCGCCGCGACGTATCCTGACTTGCAAAAAGACTTGGAGTCCTTGTTGGCGCGATTCGGTACACAAAAGGTCATGGTGACCATCGATGACCCCAACAGCGGCTTGCCGATCGAACTTGAGTTCAATCACAAAATACTGGGCGCGGCGCTGCGCTTTCTGTCGTATAGCGCCATGCAGGCCTCGCTCCTGCCTGCCCTGATTCACCAAGGCTCGCAGAGCAAGCTGCGGCCGCTCGCCTCCCAATCCATCATGAATGCGCGGCAGATCGGCGATCAGCTGGCGAACGGCATGCAGTACACCGTAATTTGCAGCGAGGATGAACCATTTTTCGCGTCCGCCAAGATCGACCGCGCCGCCATTGCCAAGACCTACCAAGGCACCGACCTCATGGATGCATTGCACGAGATCTGCAAGCTGTGGCCGCGGGGCCCAGTGGACGCGGATCTGCATGAGCCCTTGCACAGCGACATTCCGACGCTGTTGCTGTCCGGCGAAGCGGACCCGGTGACGCCGCCGGCCGATGCCGAGCGCGCTGCAATGGGCCTGACTCAGCACCGGCATCTGATATTGCAAGGCGAGGGTCACGGCCAACTGGCCACCGGCTGCATCCCGCGCTTGATGGCGGACTTCCTGGGCAGCGCCGCGCCGGAACAGCTCGATGCGAGCTGCCTGGAACGTCACACGCCGGAGCCGTTCTTCTTGAGCATGACGGGACCCGCGCCATGATCGAGGCGATGACTTTGAGCAAACGCTTCGGCAGCATCCAGGCGGCCCGGGATGTGTCGTTTGTCGCACGCGACGGCGAGATCACCGGCCTGTTGGGCGCCAACGGCGCCGGAAAATCCACCTGCTTGCGCATGCTGTACGGCGTGTTGACCCCGGATGGGGGCAAGGCCTGCATCGACGGTATCGACATCCGCGGCGAGACCTCCCAGGCGCGTGCGCACTTGGGCGTGTTGCCGCATGCGGCAGGGCTCTATAACAATCTCACGGCGCGCGAGAACATCCGCTATTTCGGCTCGCTGCATGGGATGGCTGCGCAGCGGCTCAAGAGCCGTACCGCTGAGCTGTCGCTCGCTCTGGGAATGGATGAGTTCATCGAACGCCGAGCGAAGGGTTTGTCGCAAGGCCAGCGCATCAAGGTGGCTTTAGCCCGCGCCTTGGTTCACGACCCGGGAAATGTCGTGCTCGATGAGCCCACCAACGGACTGGACGTGATGGCCATCCGCAACCTGCGCGAAATGCTGTTGGCGTTGAAGGGGCAGGGTCGCTGCGTGCTGTTCTCCTCGCATGTGATGCAGGAAGTGGCTGCTCTGTGCGATCGGGTGGTCATCATTGGCCGCGGCAAAGTCTTGGCGGATGCCACGGTGCAGGAGATTCGCGAGCGCAGCGGCACCGCGACGTTGGAGGAGGCTTTTCTGCAGGTGCTCGGTGACACAGAAGGCGTCAGCTGATGCGCACGCTGCTGGTGGTGTTTTGCAAGGAATTTCTCGAGAACCTGCGTGATCGGCGCACGCTCTTGTCGGCCCTGCTGTTCGGGCCTTTGTTCGGGCCCATACTTTTCGGCATCATGGTCTCGCGCATGCTGGAGCAAAGCGTGGTCGAGTCGGACGTGCCGCTGAAGATGACGATCTCGGGAAGTAAATACGCCCCGGGGCTGACTCAATATCTCAAGGCGCGCGGCGTCAGTCTCATCGAGAAGGACCTGTCCGAGAACGAGGCGCGCGCCGCGGTTCGCGGCGGCCGCTCGCAAGTGGTGTTGCTGGTGCCGGCGGACTATCCGCAATTGTTCACAGCAGCGAAGCCGGCACCGGTTTTGCTGTTCGCCGACAGCAGCGACTCGCAAACGCGCAAGCTCGCGGACCGAGCGCGCGGGATCTTAAGCGCCTATGGCAGCAGCATCGCGCAGTTGCGGCTTGAGATGCGAGGCGTGAGCCCGCTGCTGTCCTTGCCGGTTGCCGTCAATGAAGTCGATGTCGCCACGCCCACTGGCCGCGCCGTCGTGGTGCTGGGCTTGATGACCTACTTCGTGCTGTTCGCCTTGCTCATGGGCGGCCTGTACCTCGCCATCGACTCGACCGCCGGCGAACGTGAGCGCGGATCTCTCGAAGCCCTCTTGAGCTTGCCCGTGGCACGCAGTGCTTTGGTCGGCGGCAAAGTGCTGGCGACTTGCGCCTATATGTGCATTTCCCTTGCCTTAAGCTTGACCGCGTTCGTGTGCGTGTTTCGTTTCGTGCCCCTCGAGCGCGTGGGCATGAGCGCCAATTTGGGTTTTGAGACGGCGCTGATTTTCTTCGCGATTTGTTTGCCCTTTGTGCCGCTCGGGGCCACGTTGATGACGCTAGTGGCCTCCTTCACGCGCACCTATCGCGAGGCGCAAACCTATCTCACCACGGTGCTGCTGGTGCCGACGCTGCCGATCGCATTCGCCAGCATTTATTCGCTCAAGACAAAGAGTTCGCTGATGTTCATACCCTCGTTGAGTCAGCACTTGCTCATGACCAGCGTCCTCAAGGATGAACCGATATTGCTGCCGGATATCCTGGTGTCGGCGGCCGCATCGCTGGGGCTTGCGCTATTGCTGTTCATTCTCACGGCGCGGCATTGGCGGCGCGAGAGCATGCTCGGATAATCGCTATTGTGTGAGCGTTCAAGAGGACCGATGCCCGCGCTGCTTCAGTGAACTTTTAAAAGCGTGAGCTGCGACATGCCGAAATTGAATGGTTTACTGTATAGCGTTCTCACGGACCCTAGGTATACTGTTGCGATTGGCGTCAAAGCTTTCGGGGGTATTGGCATGGCGAGCTCAGCATCATCTTCACGGGTGGGCATCGTTGCTTTTTTAGCAATTTTGACTATATCTGCGGCGACAATGCTGTGGTTATTTTGGCGCTTTCCACTCATGACCGCGATTATCACGTTGGGTGCCTTCATTGCTCTCGGCGTGCTCGTGCGCTTGGCACGAGCGATCGATGTCGAAAGCATCGCCGACCTGGATACCAAACAGCACGTTTAATGTCGCCGGTTGGCGACATTATTGCCGATGACATTATTTACCGATACAGAAGCTGCGGAAAATCTTCCCAAGCAGCTCGTCGCTGCTTAACGTCCCCGTGATCTCCCCCAGCGCCAGTTGCGCCCGGCGCAAGTCCTCGGCGAAAAGCTCGAACGCACGGGTGCTCCTTAGAATTTCTGCCGCCTGAACCACGCAAGCTCGCGCCCGCTCGAGCGCGTCGAGATGGCGGCGACGCGCCGAGAGCGCGCCGGACTCCCCGCTGTGGTAACCGGCACCGCTCTTGAGGTGAGAGCGCAGCAAGCCAATCCCCTCGCCTGTTTTTGCGCTCAAGAAAATCTGCGCCGGCACACCTGATTCATTCAGACTGGCGGCGGCGCCGGTCAAGTCGATCTTGTTGAACACCAGCGTGACGGGGACGCGCGGCGGCAAGTCTGCAAGCTCGGTCCGAGAATCGAACGCGCCGGCATCCGCTGCGGCAGCATCCAACACGAAAAGCACCCGATCCGCTTGACGAAGCTCATTCATCGCCCGCCGTACTCCTTCGGCTTCCACCGCATCGGCGGTGGCTCGCAGTCCGGCGGTGTCAATCAAGTTCAGCGGTAAGCCGTCCACATGAACATGCCGGCGCAGCACATCGCGCGTGGTGCCGGGTTGATCGGCAACGATGGCGATATTCTCGCCCGCCAGTCGATTGAGCAGGCTGGACTTCCCCGCGTTGGGCTTGCCCGCGATCACCACGTTCAATCCCTCGCGCAACAGCGCGCCCTGGCGCGCCGCATCCGTGATCGACTGGAAGCTCATGAAGAGTTTCGCCATCCGATCGCCCAGCACACTGCCGGGGAGAAAGTCGAGTTCTTCGTCCGGAAAATCGATGGCCGCTTCCACCAGCGTGCGCAGCTCGGTGATTTGCGCTTGCAGCGCGTTGATATGCGCCGAGAATTCGCCCTGCATGGAGCGCAGCGCTGCGCGCGCGGCCGCGGTGGTGCCCGCATCGATCAGATCGGCAATCGCCTCCGCCTGAGCAATGTCGATCTTGCCATTGAGAAATGCGCGTTCGCTGAACTCGCCGGGCTTCGCCATGCGGCAGCCGAGCTCGAGCAGCCGATGTAGCAGCAAGTCGAGAATGAGCGGGCCGCCATGCGCTTGCAGCTCCAACACATGTTCGCCGGTGTAGGAAGCGGGCGCGGGAAAATACAACGCCAGTCCCCGGTCTATGGGCTCGCCGTCGCCGCCAAGAAAATTTGCCACGTGAGCCGTCCGGGGCGGCGGCAGGGAGGCGAGAATCGCGCGGGTGATTCGCGGTACGTCGGGCCCGGAGGCTCGAATCACCCCGACCGCTCCGCGCCCGGGTGCGCTGGCGATGGCGGCGATGGTATCGAGTGAAGCCACTTAAGGTTAGCTTCGCTGCTTCGCAGCCTCTGTTTCGACCACTTGGTTTATTCGCCACTGCTGCGCGATCGACAGCACGGTGTTGGTCAGCCAGTAGAGGGTCAGTCCGGACGGGAAAAATGCCATCATGACCGTCATGATCAGCGGCATGAACTGCATGATCTTGGCTTGCATGGGATCGGGCGGCGCGGGATTTAATTTGAACTGCGCGAACATGGCTGCGCCCATCAGCGCCGGCAAGACGAAGTACGGATCGCGCGAGGACAGATCATTGATCCACATCAGGAAGGGCGCTTGGCGCATCTCCACGCTTTCCAGCAGAACGCGGTAGAACGAGATGAACACCGGGATCTGGACCACCATCGGCAAGCAACCCGCCAGCGGATTGATCTTCTCCTTTTTGTAAAGATCCATCATGGCGCGGCCCAATTTTTCGCGATCCTCCTTGAAGGTTTCCTGGATTTGCTTCATGCGCGGACCCACCGCGCGCATCTTCGCCATGGAGCGGCCGCTCGCCTGACTCAACGGATAAAACAGCAGCTTGATCAGCGCGGTGACGATGATGATCGACCAGCCCCAATTGCCGACGATTTTGTGCACCCAGTTGAGCCCGGTAAACAGCGGCTGGGCAATCACGGTCAATATGCCGAAATCGACCGTGCGCTCGAGATGTCTGTCGAGCGCCGCCAATTGCGACTGCAATTTGGGGCCGACAAACAGTTCCTCGTGAAACTGCGCACTGGCACCGGCGGGCACGACAGTCTGAGGCCCCGTTTCCTGCATCAAGTATTCGTTGTTGAGCACCTGCAACTGATAGTGATAGGGCTGTGCAGCCGGAGGAACCACCGCCACCACGAATTGATGCTGCAAGGAAGCCATCCAACCGTTTGCGATGGTGGCCGAGAACTTATTGTCGGAGTCGCTCTCGACGTTGAGGTCCTTCAGCTTCGTGCCGTCATACACCGCCGGGCCTTTGAAGGAATAAGTTTCGACGTCGAAGTAGGATCGGGAAGCGTGTTCCCAATGGCGCAGAATCTGCGTGTACGAGGCTAGCGTACGCGGCGAGGCGCTTGAGTTTTTCGCATCGTAGTCGAGACCGACGGCGTACTGGCCGCGCTTGAAGACGAAGGTTTTGATGACGGCGAGACCCTGGCCGTCGCTCCAGTGCAGCGGCACCCGCAACTCATCGGCGCCCGGCGCTAGAACGAAGGTTTTTTGATCCGAGGACCACTCCGCCAAGTGCGTGGGCGCGGCTTCGCCGGCCGCGCCCGTAAGGCCGCTTTGCACCAAGTGGCGCGTGGGAGGCGGCTCATAGCTCAACAATCGCACAGGAATGTTCGGCGTGTCCTTGCGCAGCGGATACTGCAACAAGTCGGCGCGATCCATCTCGCCACCCTTCAAATTAATGGCCACATCCAACACATCCGTGGTCACTTGAAGCAGCGTGCTCGTGCTCACATCCGATGAGGAGGCAGCGGTGGGGAGCGAACCGGGCGGCGTTGCGGGGACCGCGGCCGGCTGTGAAACATTGGCGGATTGCGCTGCGGCGCCCGGCACGGCGGTGGCCGGCACGGCGCCTGGTGCTGCCGTCGTTGCCGTCGTTGCCGTCGGGACCGACTCACCCAAAGAACTCGCCGGAGCGGCCGCCGTGGAGTGACCGGACTGCGAAGCCGCGCTCGCCGGCGGCGCATAGTCATGCAGCCACGTCTGATAGTTCAAGAATAAAATGGCGGCGAGCACGCCCCAGAGCATCAGGCGGATATTAGGCATTGATCGGTCTCTTATCCGGCACAGGATCGTAGCCGCCCTGTGCGAACGGATGACAGCGGAGCAAGCGGCGAGTCCCCAACCAAATGCCGCGCACGATACCAAAGCGTTCGATTGCCGCGTACGCGTAGCAAGAGCAGCTCGGATAAAAGCGGCAATGCGCACCCAGCATGGGACTCAATGCGAGCTGGTATCCGCGGATGCTCCAGAGGAAAAGTTGGCGAGGTTTTACCATTGCTTAAGTATCGATTTCCAATGCGCATCGAG
>DASWUU010000238.1:0-12721 GCA_036401515.1 Steroidobacteraceae bacterium | reverse complement strand
CCCCCACATCGCGCGCGTAGTGCTCCTTGGACACCAAGCCGACACAGGGCGCGGTGCAGCGCTGGATTTGGTATTGCAAGCAAGGCCGCGAGCGGTTTGCGAAATAGCTGTCGTCGCAGTTGCGAATGCGAAATAGCTTCTGCAGCTGCTGCAATGTTTCGCGCACTGCGCCCGCGGAGGGATATGGGCCGAAGTATTTCCCGGGCTCCTTGCGCGAGCCGCGGTAAAAATTCAGCCGTGGAAATTCGTGGTTGGTTTCCAAATGCAAATAGGGAAAGCTCTTGTCGTCGCGCAGCACCACGTTGAAGCGCGGCCGATGCTTCTTGATTAGGTTGTACTCGAGGAGTAAGGCCTCGGTATCAGAGTTGGTAATCGTTACTTCCATGTTTACCGTTTTGGCGATCAACGCCTGCACTTTGGGCTGGACGTTGCTCGGCTGAAAGTAAGATGCAACCCGGCTTTTGAGATTGCGGGCCTTGCCGACGTATAGAATCTGGCCGTCGATATCCAACATGCGGTACACGCCCGGGCGACCGGGGAGGCTGTCGACAAACAACTTGGGATCGAAACGGTCTTGCCCAGCGGCTTGCCCGGCGGAGAGGTGGGTATTCATCGGCTGCCTTCGCCGTTAGCGAGTTGCCGCGCTCTTCCGATGACCTCCTCGAACATGCCGGTCGTGAGCCTGCGCGTTTGAGTGTTGTAGCGGCTGCAGTGGTAGGAATCCAACAGAATCCTTCCTCCCCCGATATCGTGTTCGGCCGCGTGCGCAAAACGAAATCGGGGCACGGGCAAATCGTATGCGCGCAGCACCGCTACGTGCGCGATGGCGCCGAGCGCCAGAATTACGCGAGCGCTATGGCTTATCCTAAGTTCCGCCTGTAAGTACGCGTTGCACTCCTTGATCTCTGCGGGCTCAGGCTTATTGGCGGGCGGGAGGCATTTCACCGAATTGGTGATCCGCGCATCCAGGAGCCGCAATCCATCGTCCGCAGCGATCGACTGAGGCGCGGAGGCTAGTCCAAACTTGTGTAGGGTGCGGTATAGCAATATGCCGGCGTGATCGCCGGTGAACGGACGGCCGGTACGATTGGCGCCGTGCATGCCGGGGGCCAAGCCCACCAATACAATGCGCGCGAGCGGGTCGCCGAACGGAGGCACCGGCCGGCAATAGTAATCCGGCTCTGCGACATGAACGGTGTCCAAGAATGCCGCTAGACGGGGGCAGCGCCGGCAATCGGCGTTAAAAATAGGATGCATACGCGAGAACTAACACAACGCCCAACGCCAGAAAAAACGGGCTACGCGGAGAACCGCGTAGCCCGCCATCGATCGCGCTTGGACTTTGGACTAACCCGAGCGCAACTGAACCTGGCCCAGTAGGCTTAAGAACCCGTCAGACCCCCTTACTGGGGGAAAAATTCCTCGCAGTTAGCCAATTATTTTTGTTGGCTACCCGAAGCCTAAGCGGCCTTGTGGCGCTCAAGTTTCCGACTGCGGGGAGGTTCGAGAATCCAGAATAGCACCTGCTGCTACGGGGGCAAGCCGGGTTTTTAAAAACTGCCGCCCAAGAACCAGTCAAAGTCGAGAGAAATGGGTTATCTAATTGATTTTATTACAGATTATTTTTTTGATCCTGATTTTAGCCGGTCGCTCCCCGCCACCCTCTTGGGCGCAACAGTATCCCTTGGCCTTGGGAGGCGCGCGGCGCCATAATGTGTGCGACCTAAATCGAGAATAATGGAGCGATGAACAAGCAAAGCGTTCTTTTTCCTTGGATTCTCGCCAGCCTGAGCATCGGCGGGATTGCGGTCTCGGCATCGACATCCCCGACGCTGTCGCCGCCGCCCGCTGCTGCCTCGGCTCCGCCTGCTCAGGCACCCGAATCCGCGCCAGTTCCATCTCAGCAGGCCGCGCCTAAACAAAGCGGCGAGATTTGGCAATGTGTGACCAACGGCGTTAGGACATTTTCCAACAATCCCTGCGGCGAGAAATCCTCACTGGTCAAAGTGCGCCCTATTAACACGATGGCGCCTCCGCCGGTAATTCGATACACGCGCGCCAATGGACCCGACTCGGGTTACGCTCAGCGTTACGCTGACCAAGATGGCTACAAGGATGAAGACAACTCTGATCAAGGATTCGACGACAACTCCGATTCCGGTGTTCAGGGATTTGCATACGTTCCCCTGATTAGAGCTGATCATAGTCACCGGCCGAAGCATTTTCGCGGCTCGCGGTCGGAGCAGCATAAATTGGCGGCACAGCCGAACAGCTCGGCGCCGGCCGCGCAAAGGGCAAAGCCCGCGCCCCGCAGAAATTAGCATGGTGCATATCGCGAATACTTCAGGGACGGCGTGGCGCGTTTTCGCCGCCCTCGTTTGTGCAGTCGTTGCTGCAGTTGCCGCGGCGGATCCGCCGCAGGACCGCGCTGCCGTCGAGCGCCAGGTTAGGACATTCGTGAATGCGATCGCAATAAAACCCGGCGAGGAATCTATTGCACGTTGGCAATCCCAAATTCCGCTATGTCCCCTGCTGGCCGGCATGCCGAGTAAGGATGGCGAATATATTCTGTCACGGGTGTCGAAAATCGCCACCGCCGCGGGTGCGCCGTTAGGGCCGGCCAATTGCAAACCGAACTTCTACATCGTTGTCACCTCGGACCCGGATGGTGTCATGAAGGCCTGGAGCAAGCGTGACGTGAGACTTTTCGGCGATGAAGCCGACCAAGGAGGCTCCAAAATCCGCGAGTTCAATGCAACCAATTCCATCCGCGTTTGGTACAACACGGAGTTTTACAGACTCGACGGGACGCCGCTGGGCAATGCCGAGGGGCGAACCAACGACAGTGCCCGGGCCACGCGGCTCGAAACCAATAACTATCGAGCTCTCTCGTCGATTATCGCGCTGGTGGATACCCGGCACTTGCAGGGTGCTTCCTTCGGCCAGATCGCGGCCTATGTTTCGATGGTTGGGCTGGTGCAAATCCGCCCGCAGGCCAACGTAAACGAGGTACCCACGATCCTCAATTTATTCGCCGATCCCAGCAAGGCGCCCGCGGGTGTGACCGCCTGGGATGAGTCGTTCCTCAAAGCGGTCTATGAAACGCGCAGCACCGACAGGACTCAGCTCGCAGCCATCAAAACAGCCATGGTTCAAGACATTGCGCCCTGAGGCCAAAGCGGTTGCCTTGGTGACGGGCGCCTCCCGGGGAATCGGTAGAGTCATCGCCATGCAGCTTGCGCAACGCGATTTGCGCATCGCCATTCATTATCGCGATAATCGGAGCGCGGCCGAGGAGAGCCTGAAAAGTCTCTCGGGCACCGGGCATGCCATTTTCGACGCCGACCTGACGGACCCGGCAGCCCCCGAAGACCTTTGGCGACGCGTCGTTGAACAACTCGGCGCCGTCGATGTCTTGATCAACAATGCCGGCCTGTACATCGAACATTCGCCCCTGAAAATCGATTACGAATCGTGGAGCTCGGCATGGCGCTCCACACTGTCCGCGAATCTCGCGGCGCCTGCCAGCCTTTCGCTGCTCGCCGCGCAAAGCATGGCACGGCGAACCAATCCTCGAGACCAATGGTTCGGCCGCGGCCGCATGGTCAACATTTCCTCGCGCGGCGCGTTTCGCGGCGAACCCGACGCGCCGGCCTACGCCGCCAGTAAGGCGGGCCTCAATGCCTTGTCGCAGTCGATGGCCAAGGCACTGGCCTCGCGCGCGATCTATGTTTATTGCGTGGCCCCGGGCTGGGTGGAGACCGATATGGCGACGAGCCACCTTGCGGGACCTGGGGGTGCCGCGATTTTGGAGCAGCACCCTCTCGGGAGGGTGAGCGGCGCCGATGAGATTGCCAACGCAGCGGTGTACTGTGCGCTCGATGCGCCCGCCGCCATGACCGGCTGCATCATCGATGTAAACGGTGCCAGCTATTTGAGGACCTGAACCCATGCAGCGACGCACTGGCAGCGCCAACCTGCCGCTGCACGGCGGCCGCGTCCCGCCATGGCTCTCAAGCCGCATGGCCGCTTTGGGACGGGTCATCGTGGAAGCCATCGTGCAGGAGTACGGCCGCGATGAATTGTTGCGGCGGCTCGCCCATCCCTTTTGGTTCCAGTCGTTCGGGGCCGTCATGGGAATGGATTGGCATTCCTCCGGTATCACGACCAGCGTGGTCGGCGCCCTGAAACGCGGCTTGGCTCCCATTCAGCACGAGTTGGGCGTGTACGTTTGCGGCGGCAAAGGATCGCATTCTCGCAAGACCCCGCAAGAACTCATGGAAGTCGGCGAGCGGACAGGCCTCGACGCCTCGACCCTCGTGCGCGCCAGCCGGCTCGTCGCCAAAATCGACAGCGCTGCCGTCCAAGACGGCTTCGATCTCTATCTGCACGCTTTTTTTGCTACGGCTGACGGGCATTGGTGCGTTGTGCAGCAGGGCATGAACGAAGACCTGCGCGAGGCCCGCCGCTATCACTGGCAATCGGAGCACCTTCCCGGATTTTTCGAATCCCCCCACGCAGCAATCGAGGGGAAAAATGTCGGTGCCATCGTAAATCTGGCGGACGCGCGCGCGGAACGCAATCGCGCGGCAGGCTTAGGATTGGTGCGAAGCGGTCCTGATCAAACTATCGCGGTGTTGCGGCGGTTTCGAGAATCGGGCACTAGGGCGCTGTCCTTATTTCCGGACGTGCCGGATGCCGCGCCGCTTCCGCAGCTGCTCCCGCATCTTCAGCTGCCGCATCACCATGAAGTGCGCGCCTCGGATGTGATGCTAAGACGCTTGCACGGAACTCTCGCGGCCGCGGCTGACGCGGGCCCTAAAGATTACGCCGACCTATTGCTCACGCCCGGCGTCGGCGCCCGTACCGTCGAGGCGTTGGCTTTTGTCGCCGAGGTGCTCCACGGCGCGCCGTCGAGATTCTCCGACCCGGCGCGATTCTCCCTGGCGCACGGCGGTAAGGATGGCCATCCATTCCCGGTGCCCATCAAAGTCTTCGACGAAACGATCCGGATTCTGAAGCGCGCCGTAGATCGGGCCAAGCTAGGATCGACTGAATCGCTCGCTGCAATCCGTCGTCTGGACCGCCAAGCACGCATACTGGAAGCCCGCGCCAGCGGGCCCACGTTCGACTCGTTTGTCAGGAACGAAAACCAGAAATCCGACGGCTTCGGCGGCCGCACCGTCGAATCGGCTGCCAAGCACCTTTAGGTTTCGGGGCGCACGGGTGTCGTCGCCTGGTCGCCGACGACCGTCGTCCACTCGCGAACGGTCCATTTCTTGACCAGTCCGGACGTCACATAAGGATCGGATGCCACGAAACGGTCGGGCACCGCGCGTGACTCGCACCGAAACAAGAGCGCTGCACCATCGATCGGATCGGCAAAGGCGCCGGCCAGAATAAGTTCGCCTCGGGCTTGCGCTTCCCAGGCCAACTTCAAATGTTGCGCTCTGAATCTCGGTCGGCGCTCGACATAGTCGGAGACGAATTCATAGAAAAGCAAATAATGCACACAGTCTCCTTAACCGGCAGCGCCTGTTAATTGGATGTACCGCGAAAAATCAACGGCAATTCGGGCCGCAGATCGACTTTCATGTCCGGCGGGCCTTCAAAGATTATCTCAAGAACCGGCCGCGGCGACTCGAAATAAGCCAGAAGCCCATCAGCTTGGGCGCGGCGCGACGGTTCGGAGAGATCGGCGAATCGGAGAATACCGACGGCCAGGCCGCATATCCGTCGTATCGGCAAAGCATGAGCCACTGGTTCGCTATTCCGCGTCGCTGCACGCTTCAAGAACGGCAAATAAAATAGCTCCGGCTCATCGAGCTTCGTGCCTTCTGCGACATAAATCGAAACGCCTGCCGGAAGATAGCTTGGTGTGTAGGACCACGTCGGGAACGGTGCCTGCTGCGGCCCCGGCGGAACTTCCGAACCTCGAAAAACAATACCCAATGGGCTGGCACCGGCTTCTCGCTGTTCGCAACGATCCCACAGGCGCGTGCGGCGGGTCTGCCCGCTCTGTGCTTCCGCAGGGTCTGTCACCCATAGCAGCTCCAGCATAAAGTTATCGAAAAAGAAACGTCGGTTCGCCGTGCCCTGCCCAGCATGCGTATTGCTCGATCCTTCGACAAATCCCAACTGCAAAAGCGCCTTTGCTTCGGGAGCTCCGGTCGCGCAGGCAATAAACGCATGATCAACTTCGAGGGGCATTGCTCAGTGACGCCCTTAAACGCGCCTTTCATCGTTTATGAGAATTCCCCCTCTCATGACAATTACTCCGGAAACTGTTCTCCCATGAGGCTCGACAGCGTGAGGGAACCTGTGAGGTCTAAATAGGCAATAAAAGGCAGTAGGGCCAAAGAGATCACCGCCCCGATACGCGTCGCGCGCGCCAAAGCGGGCGACTTACAGTTCGCGGCGCATTTGTACATGGCAAACGTTACATACGTTGTGTAAAGAAGACCACCGATCGAATATAGCCGCATGAGAAATTGGTTTTCGGGATTCAAGAAAAATTCGAGCGCACCATATACCAGCGATCCAACGATCCCGTAAAGCCAGAAAACCCGAGACAACGACGTCTTCCCTGCCAACGGCTCTTTGAAAAATTCAGTGATACCCATAGCCAGAAATTAAGCCGAGGAGCGCGATGTCTTTCCCGGACGATAGCTCGCAGCAGCCCGGCGCGCGATCAGCATCGCCAGCTCGAGCGCTTGTTCCGCATTCAGACGCGGGTCCACCTGAGACTTATAAGCGCGCACCAGATCGCTTTCGGTCAGACCTCGAGCCCCGCCGATGCACTCCGTCACATCCTCGCCTGTGAGTTCAATGTGTACTCCGCCGAGCATGGAGCCTTCGGACTCGTGGATGCGAAAGGCTGACTCGACCTCGCCCAAGATGTTGTCGAACCGACGGGTCTTGACGCCCCCTGCCGTGGTTTCCGTGTTGCCATGCATGGGATCGCAGACCCATAGCACCTGCGACCCGGTTGCCCGGACCGCGCGGATCATGCCGGGAAGTCTTTGCTCGATGTCCTTGATACCGAACCGATGGATGAATGTCAGACGCCCTGGCTGGTTCTGCGGATTGAGCACCTGAATGAGTTCCTGGAGCCATTCAGCGCTCATGGAGGCGCCAACCTTCACGCCGATGGGGTTGGAAATGCCTCGAAAATATTCCACGTGCGCGCCGTCGATATTCGCCGTGCGCATGCCAACCCACGGCATGTGGGTCGACAAGTTGTACCAGCGTTTCTGGCGTTCGATGTAGCGCGTTTGGGCCTGCTCAGAGAGCAGATGCAATCCCTCGTGGCTGGTGTAAAAATCAACGCGCGTTGCCGCATGCACACGCTGCCCGCTCATCGATTCAAAAAAATCCATCGACTCGGCGATCGAATCGACGATTTTTTGATAGGCATCGCGCAGCGGCGCGTGGCGTAAAAATCCCAAGTCCCAGTATTCCGGATGATGCAGGTCAGCGAATCCCCCATCGATCAGGGCGCGCACGAAATTTAAGGTCAGGGATGCACGCTCATAACCGCGCAACAACAATTCCGGATCCGGTTCGCGCTCCAGCGCCGTGAAACCTGGTCGATTGACATTATCGCCGCGATAGGAGGGCAGCATCAGTCCCTCTCGGGTTTCCGTATCTGCCGAACGCGGCTTGGCATACTGCCCGGCGAATCGACCGACGCGGATGATGGGTTTCTTGAGACCCTGCAACAGCACCAAGCTCATCTGCAGCAGAATTTTCAGGCGTCTGGCGATATTGTCGGATTCGCAGTCCTCGAAGCTTTCAGCGCAATCTCCCCCTTGCAGCAAGAATTGTTCGCCGCGCTGAGCTTGAGCGAGCTTTGCGGTAAGCGCTTCTATTTCCCAGGAAACTACCAGGGGGGGCAAGCGGCTTAGGGAGCCCACCGCGCGCTCCAAAGCCTTGGGGTCGGCGTACTTCGGTTGTTGGGTAGCGGGACGGCTCTGCCAGGTCGCGGGGTGCCAATTCGTCAAGGCGGGGATGGTAGACATCGCGAGGATGCTAGCGTTGTAGGCGCCTGCAAGTCAAAATGCGACCCCCGTATGCCATCGGCTGCGTTCGATCGAGAATGGAACTAATGAAGCAAAGCAACCCCCTCGAGATTTTGGGACTTAAAGACATCAATGCCGGTGTATGGTCTGGAAGCCATGGGTGGAGCAGTGACACCACCGGGCCGTTGATTGACTCGATCAATCCCGCAACCGGCAAACGCCTGGGCCAAATACGCGGAGCCTCGGCTGCTGACTACGAGCATGTCCTGGCCTCGGCGGTTGCGGCCGCAGCCGCCTGGCGGCGCGTACCGGCGCCAAAACGCGGAGAGGCCGTGCGCCTCGTGGGCGAGCAACTGCGCGTTCACAAAGACGCCCTCGGCAGCTTGGTGTCATTGGAAAACGGCAAGATCAAGGCTGAGGGGGACGGGGAAGTCCAGGAAATGATCGATATTGCCGATTTCGCCGTGGGCCAGTCTCGTATGTTGTATGGCAACACCATGCATTCCGAGCGTCCCCAGCACCGCATGTATGAACAATGGCATCCGCTCGGTGTGGTAGGCGTCATCTCGGCGTTTAATTTCCCCGTGGCGGTGTGGGCTTGGAACGCGTTCTTGGCAGCCGTTGCGGGCAACGCGACCATTTGGAAGCCCTCGCCGAAGACCTCACTGTGCGCGTTGGCCGTTCAACACATCTGCAATCGGGTCCTCGAACGTCAAGCGCTGCCGCCGGTGTTTCAGATCTTCATCGATGCGGGCATTGAACTCGCCGGCCGGTTTGTCGATGACAAACGGGTGGCACTTATCTCCTTTACGGGTTCAACAGAAGTGGGGCGGCGGATCGGCGTGCGCGTCGCCGAGCGGCTGGGAAAGAGTTTGCTGGAACTCGGCGGGAACAACGCGCTGATCGTCGATGAGAAAGCCAATTTGGAGTTGGCAGTGCCCGCGATTGTATTCGGTTCGGTGGGTACCGCGGGTCAGCGGTGCACAACCACGCGCCGAGTCCTGGTACATCATTCGCGCGCTGAAGAACTCGAAAAGCGTCTCGTGGCAGCCTATTCCCAAGTACGCATCGGCGATCCCCTGGATCCCACGACGCTCATGGGACCTTTGATCGATGGCGCTGCCGTGGCGCGTTACTCCGCAGCCATTGCAGCGGCGCAGGCCGAAGGCGGGAAGATTTTGTTCGGCGGCAAGGATCGGCCTGGCCCCGGGCATTTTGTGGAGCCCACGATCATTCGGGCAAATGCCGACATGGCCGTGGTGCGCCGCGAAACGTTCGCACCCATTTTATATTTGGTGAGCTTCGAAACGCTCGATGAGGCGATCGCCTTGCAGAACGCCGTGCCTTACGGGCTTTCCTCCGCGATATTCTCCGACAACCTACAGGCTGGAGAACGTTTTCTATCCGCGGAGGGCAGCGATTGCGGCATTGCTAACATCAATTTGGGTACTTCGGGCGCCGAGATCGGCGGCGCTTTCGGCGGCGAGAAAGACACCGGCGGCGGACGCGAAGCCGGCTCCGATTCCTGGAAGGCCTATATGCGCCGTCAGACCAATACCATCAACTGGAGTGGAGAGATGGCGCTCGCGCAAGGAATCCGCTTCGACGTTTAAGCGTCAGCGGGCGCCCGGGCCACGCTCCTATCGGCGCAACCAAGACTCGATCTCGGCGGCCCGTTGGGCCAAGCGAGCCGCGGAAACGGGGCCCAGCGTTTTCAGCTCCTGGGCGTAGAGCGACACTCGGTATTCCTCGATCCAAAATCGAAGCTCGTCAATCTTAAGGGTCCACCGCATTTCCGCGGCGAGCTGTTCTTCAAGATCCTCGAGGCGCGCCGACCATCGCCGCAGTTCCGGCACCAGGGTGGCCGGTTCACCGCCGCGCACCGCGCTGCGCTCCCAACGCCGCAGCTCGGCTTTTAAATACCGCGGCAGTTGGCGCAACCAATCGATCGAGGCGGTTTTTATCTTTTCAGAGGAAAAAAGACGGTGCAGGTGCTGTCGTGATTCCTCGGCGGCCTCCGACAGAAGCCGCGTGCGCGGATCGGCGAGGGCCTGGCGAACCGCAGAGGCATCCTTGAACCAGGCCGAGAGCATGGAGCTCACCTCCTCCACGCCGGAATACAAGCGCTCACGTCCTCGATCAACAGCGATGTCGTACGCGGCGCGCGTCCGCGGGGCATCGGACTCATCGAAACAGGCGCGGCATACGCCCAGCTGCAGCACCGTATCGATCAACTCATCGCTATCAAGGTAGGGACTTGCGCTGAGCAGCAACGGGACCGAAGCAGCAAGGGGTTTTTCCAGATCCCGTGATTGGCGCTCGAGCATCGTTCTCGCCAAGCGAGCCGCCCCTTCACGCCAGGTGCGCCGCGCTTCCTCGGCCGACCATTCAAACTGCACTTCCAGGGGATTCGCTCCTTGCGCCAGCGTGGGATAGACCTGCAACACACCCTGCTCCAACTTAAGTTCCACGGACTCGGGCAACTCGTCCGCTTCAAATCGGCGCCAAGGTTTTGAACTCCCGAAAAGCTCGTGTGCCCGGCGCTTGAGCTCAGCACGTCCCGAGGCGGCACACCGCCGGCGCAGATCCGCGAGCTCAGTACCCCGGGCGATTTCCTTGCCTTCGTGCACCACGGTCAATTGTACGGTCAAATGACGCGGCACTGCCGATGGTTCAAATCGGAGCAACGCTTCGGCGATACCGTGTTTTTCCTTGAGCCAAATCTTCAAATGCTCGGCATCGGCCTCCGCGGCGTTCGGATCCGTCAAGAACTTAGCCGCGGTTTCCGCAATCGGAATCAAATTGCGGCGCGCATCCTTGGGCAAAGAACGTAGCAACGCTTCGATGCGCGGGGCGGCCAAACCGGGAATCGCCGCATCGACCGTTGCACGGGTTAGCCCTGGCAGCGCCAATAGCGGAACGCGCAGCGTGGCGCCATCTTGCGGCTCGCCCGGGGCGAAATGATATTCAACCGGTACCGTCAGCGCATCCACCTGCGTGAGCTCCGGAAATTTCGCAAGGTTCTCCAGCTCCGGCGAACGTGCGAATATTTGCGAAGGCGTGAGAAGCAGTGCGTTGCGTTGTTCGGCGGTCAAGTGCCTGCCGGAGTATTCCAAGGTCGCGGCGCTTGACACCTGGCGGGGCAATCGTCGGTCATAAAAGTCGACGAACCAGTCTGCGCCATGCACCAGGCCTCGCGTGCGCAAGCGCTCCTCTACTTGTTGTGCCTCGCGCACGGCAGCATCATTTGCCAGCAGCCAATCCGGACGCCGCTGTAGGCGCCGATACACGATCGCCTCGCGAGCAAAGATGAGACGCGATTGCTCGGGCGCGATCGGCCCATAATTGACGATGCGGCCGGCGCTCAAAGTTAGCCCAAGAAAACTCACGCGTTCGCGCGCGACCACCTCTTCGCGCGAGTCATCCCAGTCCGGTTCGAGATACTCGCGCTTCGTGAGATGCGATGCCGCGCTTTCGATCCACTTCGGCTCTATTTGCGCAACGCGCCGCGCAAATACGCGCGATGTCTCAACGATGCTCGCCGCCATGATCCACGCAGGGCGGCGCCGGGCGAGCAAAGAACCGGGGAGAATGTGAAAGTGCACGCCGCGCGTGCCGGTATAGGCACCGTCCTCGCCGCGCGTGCCCACCATGGTGCAGAAACCCGCCAACAAGGAGCGATGCACTGCGGTGTAACTGGCAGCTCGGGACTGCGGGACAATGCCGATGTCGCGCGCCCGCTCAAGCAGCTGGGTATGGACATCATCCCACTCCGACAGGCGCAACAAGGATAGGTGGCGTTCCTTGCACCAGCGGCGCAATTCGCGCCTCTGGCCTTGGCGCGCGGTCCGGTAGGCCCTCCATAGCTTAACCAATGAGGAGAATTCCGACTTAGTGTCTTCGAAAACGGCGCCGGTCGGGGGCGCATCGCCCACCCGCGCGTCCGGCACGCTCAGGCCCGACACGATCGCCAGCATCTCGCTTTCGGCGTGGAAACGCTGGCTCTCCAGAAGCGCCCTGCCAAGCCGCGGGTCGAGCGGCAACCGGGCCATGGCACGCCCGCGACGGGTGATGCGCCGGTTATCATCGAGAGCTTGCAGTTCCTGCAGCAAGCGGTACCCATCGTTAAGAGCCCGCGCGTCCGGTGAATCGATAAATGGAAATTCGTCGGCCTCGCCCAATCCATCGGCCGCCAGCCGCAACAGCAACGCGGCTAGATTTGTCCGCAGGATTTCAGGCTCGGTGTAGGGTGCACGCTGCTCGAAGTCTTCTTGGCTGTACAGGCGCATACACAAACCGGGAGCCAGGCGCCCACAGCGCCCTTTGCGCTGATCTGCGCTGGCTCGCGAAATCGGCTCGATCGGCAAACGCTGTAGCCGATTGCGCACGCTGTAGCGGCTGATCCGCGCCAGCCCTGAATCGATGACGGCGCGAATGCGGGGCACCGTCAAGGAGGTTTCAGCGACGTTAGTCGAGAGCACAAGCCGAGGCAGTACGCCCGGCTGGAATATTTTGCTCTGCTGCTCCCACGACAGGCGCGAATACAGGCTTAAGACTTCGACCCGGGATTGCAGCTCGCGCTCCAGCACATCAGCGACGTCCCGAATCTCGCGCTCCCCGGGAAGAAAGACCAGTACGTCCCCCTGTCCGATCTCGCCCGGCTCCCGCGCTATTTCTTGGTACGCATCGAGCACGGCCAT
>DASWUU010000237.1:0-12281 GCA_036401515.1 Steroidobacteraceae bacterium | reverse complement strand
GTATCAGGTCAAGGTGAAAGATCTGACCGATGCGGAGGTGGCCTCGCTGCGATCTCAAGTGGCGAAGTTCGCGGTTGAAGGCGATCTTCGCCGCGAAGTATCGATGAACATCAAGCGCTTGATGGATTTGGGCTGCTATCGGGGCATCCGTCATCGCAAGGGCCTGCCGCTGCGCGGGCAGCGCACGCGCACCAATGCACGGACACGCAAAGGTCCGCGCAAGCAGGCGGTGAAGATGAACGCGCCGCCGGGCAAGGTTTAACAAGGTAACTATTCATGGCTGATCCGAAACAAAATACGCAGCAGGCCGCTGCGGCAGCACAGGGGGCGAAGCCTGCGCGCAAGAAAGTTCGCAAGAACGTGCTCGACGCGATCGCACACGTGCATGCCTCTTTCAACAACACCATCATTACCATCACCGATCGGCAAGGCAATACGCTGTCATGGGCCACCTCCGGCGGTTGCGGCTATCGCGGTTCGCGCAAATCCACCCCGTTTGCGGCACAAGTCGCAGCGGAGCGCGCCGGCACGGCCGCTCAAGAGCACGGCGTGAAGAATGTCGAAGTGCGGGTCATGGGCCCAGGTCCTGGCCGCGAATCGGCAGTGCGAGCACTCAACGGCTGCGGTTTGAAGATCACCAACATTGAAGACGTGACGCCGATTCCGCATAACGGCTGCCGTCCGCCCAAAAAGCGCCGCGTCTAAGCCCGTCGTAAAGCAAAAGGTTCGTAATGGCAAAATATACCGGTCCGAAGTGCAAGCTGTCCCGTCGCGAGGGAACCGATCTGTTCCTGAAGAGCGGCGTGAAGCCTCTCGAGTCCAAGTGCAAGCTCGAAGTGCCACCGGGCGGTGTGAAGAGCGAGCGCAAGCAGCGTTTGTCGGAGTACGGCCTGCAGCTGCGCGAGAAGCAGAAATTACGCCGTATGTACGGAGTCTTGGAGCGCCAATTCCGAAATTATTATCAGAAGGCCGCAGGCCGCCCCGGTGCGACCGGCGAGACCTTGCTGCAATTTTTGGAATGCCGATTGGACAATGTGGTCTACCGAATGGGGTTCGCCTCGACGCGTGCGGAAGCCCGGCAATTGGTGAGCCACAAAGCCGTGTCGGTGAATGACAAGCTGGTCAATATTGCCTCGTATCAGTGCAAGGCCGGCGATGTCGTCAGTTTGCGTGAGAAGGCGAAGAAGCAGACGCGTATCACGGCTGCCCTGACCATCGCATCCCAGGTCGGTTTTCCGGACTGGGTAGAAGTGGACGATAAGAAGTTCTCGGGGATACTCAAATCAGTTCCCGATCGGCAGGAGATCCTGCCGGACATCAATGAGAGCCTCGTCGTCGAATTGTATTCCAAGTAACGCACCGCGGCGCATTGCCGCGTTGTCCCCGGTTAAGTAAACGTAGGTGAAATCCATGCAGGGATCGATCAATGAATTTTTGAAACCGCGGGTCGTCAAAGTACAGCCCGTGTCGCCTCGGCATGCACGCATCGTGATCGAGCCGTTTGAACGCGGTTTCGGTCACACGCTGGGCAATGCGCTGCGCCGTGTTTTGCTGTCTTCCTTGCCGGGGGCAGCCATCACCGAGATCGAGATTGAAGGTGTGCTGCACGAGTACACTGCCATCGAGGGCGTCCAGGAAGATGTCGTCGATATCCTTCTGAATTTGAAAGCAGTGGCCATTCGCATGCACACGCGCGACGTGGCCGAAGTGCGCTTGCACAAGAAGGGCCCGGGCCCTGTGACGGCCGGTGATATTGCCGGCGACCACGACATCGAGATCTTGAATCCTGACCTGGTCATCGCCAACCTGACGAAGGCCGGTGAATTGTCGATGTCTCTCAAAGTAGAACGCGGTCGCGGTTATCGTCCCGCGGCACAGCGTATGGCTTTTGAAGAGCAGACGCGCGCCATCGGGCGCTTGCAGCTGGATGCCTCCTTTAGCCCAGTGCGCAAGGTGACCTATAACGTGGAGAGCGCTCGCGTCGAGCAGCGTACCGACCTGGATAAGCTGATTCTGGATATTGAGACCAACGGTACGATCGACCCGGAAGAAGCAATTCGCCGTGCCGGCGGGATCCTCAAGGATCAATTGTCGGTGTTCGTCGATCTGCAGGGCCAAGACGAATCGACCACCAAGGCGACCGAAACGCAGTTCGATCCCATTCTGCTGCGCCCCGTTGATGAATTGGAACTGACCGTTCGCTCTGCCAATTGCCTGAAAGCGGAGAACATCCACTACATCGGCGATCTGGTTCAGCGTACCGAGGTGGAATTGTTGCGCACGCCGAATTTGGGCAAGAAATCGCTGACCGAAATCAAAGAGGTTCTGGAGAGCCATGGCTTGACCTTGGGCATGCGCATCGACAATTGGCCCCCGCCGGGATTGAAGCGCGACGACGAGCGCGACGGTATATAAGCTAAAAGAGTTAAGAGAAGAACATGCGTCACAGAAATAGCGGCCGCCAGCTATCGCGAAATGCCTCTCATCGGCATGCGATGTTGCGCAATATGGCGACCTCGTTGCTGCAGCACGAGAGCATCCGCACGACCGTACCGAAGGCCAAGGAACTGCGCCGCGTAGTGGAGCCCCTGATCACGTTGGCCAAGGTCGACTCGATAGCCATGCGGCGTTTGGCCTACGCGCGTTTGCGCGACGACACGATAGTTGAAAAACTATTCGCCGATCTGGGTCCGCGTTTCAAGGCGCGTGCCGGCGGTTACACGCGAATACTGAAGATGGAACCGCGCCCCGGCGATTCGGCGGATATGGCCCTCATGCAATTGGTCGATCCTAAGGTCATGGCGGCCGAAAAGAACGACGGCAAGGCCTCCAAGGCGCAGAAGGGCGCGCCGAAAAAGACCAAGGGATCAGCGCCGGCGGCCGAAGAAACGGAAAGGGCCGCAACGCCGAAGCGCCGCAAAGCAAAAAAGGCGGCCGCCTAAACCTTAAGCGGCTGCTCCTTTTGCCTCCGCGACCCGAGCGAACGCGTCCCGGGTCATGTTTTCGGGCTTGTGCGTGGTGGTGGCCACATTGTCTTCGATCCGAACCCCGCCAAAGGGCTTGAGTTCTTCAACCACGGCCCAGTCAATATGCGAGCGCCGCTCATCGGCGTGTGCCGCTGCGAGTAGCGATTCTATCAAGTAGATGCCGGGCTCGACCGTCACCACTACCCCGGGCTCGAGCATGCGCGTAAGCCGCAAGTATGGGTGACCCTTGGGCCGCTCGCGCGTCGTCCCCGCCGAGTCAGCCATGACGCCGCCGACGTCATGAACTTGCAGCCCCAGCAAATGCCCGATGCCATGTGGGAAGAAAATGCTGGTCACTCCGGATTCGAGCGCTGCCTGGCCCGGCAGCTTGGTCAAGCCAACTTGCTGCAGGACATCGCCCAAAATCCGGTGCGCCGAAAGATGAACGTCGCGATAGTCACTACCGGCGACGATCTCGCTGCAGAGTGCCAGCTGCGCCCGGTCCATCGCTTGCACCAGATCCGCGAAGCGCCCGCCGCCGCGCGCATAGGTCCGCGTGATATCCGCGGCATAGCCGCGGTATTGGGCGCCTGCATCGATCAAGAACGAGCGCAGGGATGAGGGTGCCACGCGCGCCAAATGCTGGTAATGCAGCACAGCGGCGTTCTCGTTATAGGCGACGATATTGTTGTAAGGCATCTCCTCTTCGCGCTGGCGGCAAGCTTCCAAATAACTCATGTGCGCATCGTATTCGGAGCCGCCTCGATTGAAGGCGGCGAAGGCCGCCGCATGGCCGAGCGCTCCGAGTTCGCTTGCTTTGCGCAGACAAGCCAACTCGTAAGGTGTCTTCACGGCGCGCTCATAGTTGAGCAGTGTCATCAACGCTTGAGGGTTGATGCAGTTTGGATCCGCGTCCGGCACGAGGGCTTCAGGACCGATGAATGCGACTCGACCCAGCTTGGCCCAATGTGCTGGCGCCTCGGATTCATCATTCATCACGATTAAATGCACCGCGGCGGTCCACGGCGCCGTTGGCAACTTGGCGGGCTTGTGCCAGAAGTCGTTAGGCTGGTGGAACAAGACGGTGGGCCGAGCACCGGGGGCATACAGCAGAACGCAGCGCGGATTATCCGTAATCGGCACCCAGGCCTTGAATTGCGGATTGACCTTGAAGGGATAGTCTTGATCGTCCAGAAATTGGACCGGCGGGCGCCCAGCATGAATGGCCAATGCGTCAAAACCGCTGAGCTCGAGCGAGCGGTCCGTACGCCGCATGACCGCGGCCAGGTGCGGGGCATACAGCTCATCGAGACTGGAATCGCTCACATATCCTCCGTTGTTGCCCGAATTCAAATTATGCTCCAGATGCGCGGCGCGTGAGTGCTTTAGCCGGGGGTTGCGGCCCCGCGCACGTTGACCCGCGCGCTCTCGAAAGAGGTATGAAAGTGAGCGGAAACACTCTAAAATCGACCAGGACGTTTGGGTGATGCCCAAAAACAACGCTCGGCCTAAATTTTTTTACCTTAAATTTCTGGGGTATCGATAGATGAAGACTAAACTTGCTCTGACCGCTTTTGTCGCTGCATTCATGCTGGGTGCCTGCGGCAGCAAGACCGAGGCTCCAGCCCCGGTTCAAAACACGACTGTGAATCCCGCCCCAGCGCCGGGTTCCGACGCGGCTGCCTCCTCGGCTGCTGATTCGGCTGCTGCCGCAAGCGCCGCTGCCGATGCAGCTGCCGCCGCTGCGAGCGCTGCGTCAAGTGCGAAGCCGCAATAAGCTTGCGCGATAGCTGATATCACGAGCCCGGACGGGCTGCCTTGAGGTATGTTCGTCCGGGCTGTGTCTTGAACGTTCAGGTAAGTTTCGTTGCCCGTCAGTATCCGCGATGTTAGACATTCAAAGCAGGATCGCCTATGGATCCAGAGTGTCTACGGCGAATACATCGAATCTCTTGCAGATTTAAATACCGGTGTGTTCTCCGTCATCGGTGCGAACAATCCGCACGAAGATGAAATTTTTGCCAATTGGTTTTCCAACGATCAATCGCATCCGCTTTTGATTCTCCAAGGCGTGGATTCGGTGGGTTTCGCCCTCGTCACGCGGCCTCGCATCCCGGCCGCCGGCGAAAAGGCTGCCGATTACAGAATGTCGGAATTCTTTATTCGGATGCGGCATCGGCGATCGGGCATCGGCCGAGATGCCGCCACGTTGATTTTCGATCGTTTCGCGGGCGATTGGGAAATCGTCGAATATATGCGCCACCCAGGTTCGGTGGCGTTTTGGCGCCATGTGGTGGCCCGGTACAGTGCGGGCCGCTTTACTGAGCGCTCGCGCAACGGCGAGATCCAGCAGCGCTTCGCCAGCCGTCCCTTGACGTCCAAGAAATAAGGGCCGGCGGCCTCAAGATTCATCCCAACTGGTCGACTGATTAATCCTGTGCAGTCTTCAACTAACGTCGCATTTGATTTTATCCGCAGCCTGGCCGAGGAACTGTCCAAAGGCCATGTCGATCTGCCATCGTTTCCCGAAATAGCCATGCAGATCCGGCGTATCCTGTCCGACCCGAACACCACGGCGGAGCAAGTCGTGCGCGTGGTCGGTTCGGAGCCCGCGCTCGCCGCCCGTCTGCTGCGGATTGCAAACTCAGCGTCGATGAATCGCAGCGGAAAAACCGTCACCGACCTGCGCACGGCAATCGCCCGCATAGGGCATAACATGGTGCGTAGCGCCTCGATCTCCTTTTCGATGAATCAGATCCGCAAAGCCAACAAACTCGAGAGCTTGGCGCCTTATTTGAACGACCTTTGGGAGCGCAGCACCTACGTCGCTGCGTATGCCTATGTGCTGGCGCGGACCTGCACTCGCGTGAATCCGGACGAGGCAATGCTGACGGGAATGATGCACGGAATGGGTAAGCTTTATATCCTGACGCGGGCAATCGATCATCCGCAGCTTTTCGCGAGCCAGGACTCGCTGAATGAAATCATCAACGACTGGCACACCTCGATCGGCAAGGCTATTTTAGAAAACTGGAAATTCTCCGATGCCATGGCCCGCGCGGTAGGCCAGGAAGATTTCGCCCGAACCGAACCGGGCGTGCCCGACCTGACGGATGTCATCGGCGTCGCCATCTTGATGGTTTCCTATGGCACGGACATCGCCGGCCTGGAAGTGGCTTTGCAAGAGCTTGAAGCCGCAAAGCGGCTCGGCATGGACCAAACGAAGACGCTGTCGGTCATGCAGGACTCGGCAGCCGAGGTTACCGCCTTGAGCCAGGCGTTGGCCTAAGCCTAACCGCTCTCCGCGGCGAACGCCTCGGCAACGTAGGTCACGTTTTGCGGCAAGATGCCGGCCAGGTTCATGCGGCTGTCCGGCAGCATGTAAATGTGGTGCTTTTCTCGCAGCCGATCCACCGCGTCGCCAGCCACCCCCAGCAGCGAAAACATGCCGCGCTGCCTTCGGATGAAGCCGAAGTTGTCGTCGCCCCTGACTTCTTGAAGTCTGCGCGCCAGCAAGCTGCGCATTTCCTGAATCCGCGTGCGCATGGCGCCGAGCTCGGCGATCCATCCGCTCTTAAGCTGCGAGTCCGAGAAAATTCTTGCGGCGATCGCCGCGCCATGGTCCGGGGGCATTGAGTAGATGCTGCGGGCAATCTGCAGCATGTGGCTTTGTACTGCATCGGCTCGGGCGGCGTTTTCGCTGACCGTGATCAACGCGCCGACGCGCTCTCGATATAGCCCTAAATTCTTAGAGAACGAGACTGCGATGAGCGCCTCGGGCACTTGTTCCACGACCATGCGCACGGGGGCGGCATCCTCATCGAGCGAGGAGCCGAAGCCCTGATACGCCAGATCCAGGAAAGGAACCAAGCCCCGTTTCTGCAAGAGTTGCGCGACCGCTTGCCACTGAGCAGGCTCTAGATCCGCACCGGTGGGGTTATGGCAGCCTGCGTGGATCAGCACGACGTTGCCGGTGGGCGCTGCCTGCAGGCGCTCCAGCATCGCGTCAAAGCGCAGCTCGTGCGTGGCGGCATCATAGTAAGGATAGTGCCCGAGCTTCAGTCCGCAGCCGCCGAGCAAGGGAGCATGATTGCCCCAGGTGGGATCGCTCAGGTGCACTTGAGCGTCGGGGGCTGCGCCTTTGATCAATTCCGCGCCCACTCGCAGTGCACCGCATCCGCCGGGTGTTTGCAGTGTCCGGGCGCGCCGGTCGCGACGCGTCGAGTGAGCCGGGCCGAGCACCAGTTCCTCCACCGCACTGTTGAACTCCTCGCGGCCGGCAGCCCCGATATAGGATTTGGTGGTTTGAGCCGCCAAAACTTCCCTTTCAGCTTGGCGGACACAGTCCAATATGGGCGTGTTGCCGGACAAATCGCGGTAAACCCCTACACCCAGGTCGACTTTTTGTTGGAAGGGGTCTGCCCGATATTTCGCCATCAATGCAAGAATGGAATCGGAGACCAATCGCTCAAGTGATTGAAACAAAGGTTCACACCCCTGATCTTAAGTAAAGACTCATTATATCGACGACTAATGCCGCATGGCCGCAGAAAGACCCGTCTCCAATAAAAGACATTAGGCCGATGACATTTCCCGGCGTTAGCGTGTAGGCTTTAGCCACTCATCAGCGGAGAGGTATCTATGGCGCTTTGGAATGAAAAACCCACACCCGGCCCTGCGGGTCCATCCGTTGCTTCGTCGGCCCTTCCCGTGGATCGAAGTCCACCGGACCGCACTGTCAACGACCCGGGATTGGCCGTTTCGTCGCGGCGTCCTACCCCTAAAACGGCTGTCGAGGGCGGTGAATCCGTTATTGCCGCCAATCTGTCGATCGAGGGCAAGATCGAGGGTACCGGCAACGTTCGTATGGCGGGTCGCTTCAAGGGCGATGTCCGCATCGATGGAAACTTCACCATGGACAGCGGCGCTCACTTAACCGGTCAAGTGCTCGCCGGAATCGTGGTAGTCGGCGGCGAACTGCAAGGCAATATCGAATCCGCCAAACGGGTCGATGTGCTCGAAGGTGGCGTCATTGTCGGGGACGTCAAGGCTGGGTCCATTACGGTCGCAGCCGGATCGCGCATGCGCGGGCATGTCGAATTCGGTTGGGAAGACGAGAAGGGAAAGGTTAAGGGCTTAGTGAACGGCAGCTAGCATGAATGTCGCTCGCCCGAGTACACCCCTCGGCGCGACCAGGGTATGTCCGCACTGCAAGGCAACGGTATTGCAGAGTGCGAACATCTGCCCGGGCTGCCAGCACCACTTGCGTTTTAATACCAGCAATGCTGAACCGCAATCGAAAGCAGTTTCGGCGATGCGTATTCAGGGTTCCATTCATCATCCGGGGCGCGGCGAGCAAAGCGAATATTGCGTCGTGATTGCGATCACCAATGAAAAAGGCGAGAAGATTACGCGTCAAGTTGTCGGTGTCGGGGCGCTGCAGCCCGGCGAGAAGCACCATTACAGTTTCTCGGTCGAACTGATGCCGGTGCGCGCTCTCAAACCTCGCAACTAGTCAGATCTGAGCGCTCTTAGCGTTGAGCGCTGCCCTCAATGGCAATGAAGCGCAAGAATTCAGCGCGTGTGCTCGCATCAGCGCGAAAAGTACCGAGCATTTTACTGGTCACCATCGAGACGCCGCGTTTGTGGACACCGCGGGTGGTCATGCATTGATGAACGGCGTCGATAACGACGCCCACGCCCCGCGGTTTCAGCACCTCATTGATGCATGCGGCAATTTGCGACGTCAATTTCTCCTGCACCTGGAAGCGGCGGGCGAAGCCATCGACCACTCGAGCGAGCTTGCTGATGCCGACCACTCGGTCGGTGGGCAAATATCCGACGTGTGCACGTCCGATGATGGGGGCCATGTGGTGCTCGCAAAAGGATTCAAACGAGATATCGCGCAACACCACCATTTCGTCGTAGCCCTCGACCTCTTCGAAGGTTCGGCGCAAATACGCCCCGGGGTCAGTCGAATAACCTGAGAACCAGTCTTGATAGGCACTCACGACCCGCTTCGGCGTATCGCGCAGACCCTCGCGGTTTGGATCATCGCCGGCCCAACGCAGCAGAGTCTGAACCGCCGCTTCTGCGGCCGCCCGGCTCACGGCGCGAGTCTTTTTCTTCAGCATTTGCGATCTCCAAAGCGCAATACGGATCAACGCGACATACGATAGCATGGGCCGGCTTGAGCGGAATTTCTCAACGCTACGGGAGATAGTTCTTGAATAATCGAAGCGCCGTCATTTGCGCCCTTGCCGGTGCGTGGTTTCTGTGCGCGCAGCCCGCCTGTGCAGCGCCATCCGAGATCGAGACGGTTGTACGCAAAGATGCGCACGACATCTTCAAGCAACTCATTGAGATCAATACGACAGATTCCGTGGGGAACACCACGGTGGCGGCGCAAGCCATGGCGCAGCGGCTGCTGGATGCAGGATTTCCGAAGGCAGATGTCGTCGTGCTCGGTCCCAATGATCGCAAGGGCAATATGGTCGCGCGCTACCGCGGCAAGGCAAGCTCGAAACTCAGGCCGATCCTGATCATCGGGCATTTGGACGTGGTCGAGGCGCAGCGCAGGGATTGGACCACGGATCCTTTCACATTCGTCGAGAAGGACGGGTATTACTACGGACGCGGCACGCAGGATATGAAGGAGAGCGACGCTATCGCCGTCGCCGATTTCATCCGCATGAAAAAAGAGGGCTTTGTTCCGGACCGCGACATCATTCTGGCGCTAACCGCTGACGAAGAAGGCGGCAAGTCGAACGGCGTTGCGTGGCTGCTCGAGAATCACCACGCTCTGATCGATGCGGAGTACGCCTTGAATCCGGATTCAGGAGAGGTCCGGCCGGATAAGCCGCTGATCGTCGGTTTCGAAGCGACAGAGAAGCTTTATGCGGATTATCAAGTGCTGGCGACCAATCCCGGCGGTCACAGCTCCCTACCCACGCCCGATAACGCGATTTACCACGTGGCCGATGCGCTCGCGGTTTTGCAAAAATCCCCGTTCCCCTTCGAACTCAATGCGGTCACGCGCGAGTACTTTTCCCAGGTAGCCAAGATCGAAAGCGCACAGACGGCTGCCGATATGCGGGCCATTTTGGCGACGCCTCCTGATCCCAAGGCCATTGAGCGCCTATCCCAGGACACACACTCCAATTCCATCATGCGCACTACCTGCGTGGCCACGATGTTGAGCGGCGGCCATGCGCCTAACGCGCTCCCGGGACGCGCCGAGGCGAACGTGAATTGCCGCATTTTCCCCGGACACTCGCAGGAAGAAATCCGCTTAAGTCTGGTCAAATTATTCAACGATCCCAAGCTTAGTGTCCGCTACCGTGGCGACGATGGCGAGTTGATGGATCACGGTTCGGATCGCAAAGCGATGGCACCGCCGCCGCTGCGAGAGGATGTCATGAACTCGCTGCGCAGCGTCTCAGGAAAACTGTGGCCAGGCGCCACGGTGCTGCCCATCATGGAAGCCGGCGCCTCAGACAGCATCCATACCATGAACGCCGGAATACCCAGTTACGGGATTAGCGGAGTTGCTATCGAGCGCGACGATGACAGGGCGCACGGCAGAGATGAGCGCGTGAAAATAGAGGCCTACTACACCGGGCTTGAATTCTATTATCAATTCTTGAAGGCGCTCACCACGACGGCCGGCTAGCGCTGAGCTTCTTACAGATGCTTCGAATGCCGCACCACGAGTCGCGCGATCAGCGGCGAGAAACCGATGACGAACAACAGCCGCGTCGATTGCAATGCCAGCACGAAGGGCAGATTCACTCCGGGTGTCGAGGCGGCGATGATGGCCACCGAGTCAAGGCCGCGGCTGGTGGCAAGATAAGCGGTAAGGGCATCGACGTGGGCCACGCGTACCAAGCAGCAGGCAAGCAGTGCGCAGAAACCCATCAAGCAGAGCGCTGCACCGGCCACCACCGGCAGCGCTCGCCCAACATGGAACAAGGCATCGCGCCGAAACCCTAAGCCGATGTGCCAACCGAGCAGTGCGTACGCCGCCGCGAGCAGCCAGCGCGGAATCTCGATCACGAGCCATCCGCCCGCATGCAGCCCTGACAGTAGTAGCATCGGCCCAAGTAGAGCCCAGGCTTTCAGGCGCAGCAGCCGCGCGGCTTGCTGAGCCAGGGCGGCAAGCACCAGCACAGCGGCAAGATTGCCCCAATGCACCGGCGCCAGCCAGGATGCGACAGGGGTGTCAGCGCCGACCGCGCCTACCCAAAAGCGCGCCACAAGAGCAGCGGCCAGCGCCACCAGCAGGACTCTTGAATACTGCATAAAGGCGACTAGGCGCACGTCCGCACCTTCGGCCTCACCCAGCATCACCATGGCGCTCCCACCCCCCGGTGAGGTGCCATAGATGGCAGTGGTCCCCGGAATGAGTCCCGAGCGGCTAATCAGCCAGCCGAGCGCCGTAGCACCCAACAGGGTCGCGGCCATGACGGTGGTGAAAAGCAGCGCATCATGGCCGAAGGCGTTGATGATGGCTGACGTGATACTGGCCGACACCATTGCGCCGATCAGCGCTTGGGCGCCCAGATAGGGCCACTGCGGCACGGAGAGGCGCACGCCGTTCACGCCGAACAAGATGCCGGCGATCATCGGCCCCAGCAGCAGGCCCGCCGGCAGGCCGGCGGCGCCCCAAAGCAGTGAGAGGAGGGCGGACAGTGCCAGCAGAGCCGCGCACTGCAGGGGCCGTAGCCACGAGGCGGTCCACCGCGGATCGGTTGCCGGACTATCGCTGCCTGCTTTCATCGAGCGTGATTGCCCCCGAGGTAATAATGCGGGCGAGGCGCGGCAGGATGTGCTTGAAACTAAACGCGTGCGCATCGGCGCTCAAGCCGCTGCACAGGTCCTCGGGTATTACCAGCTCATAGCCGTGTTCGGCCGCGCTGCGCGCCGTGGACTCAACGCCCGCGTTGGTGGCGATACCGCCCAGCACGATGCAGCGCACGCCGCGGCGGCGCAGCTGCAAGTCCAACTCGGTGCCATAGAAGGCGCCCCAGTGGCGTTTGGTGATCGAAAGATCCGAGGGCTGCAGCGGTTCTGGGAACTCGTCCCAGCCCGGCGGCAGGGCGGAATAGTCGGTGGGCTGGTCCACGGGCGTCCGTGCTGCATCGGCGAAATCGCCGGAGAAGGACACCCGCACGCGTGATGCTGAAATCATGGGTATGCGTGCGCCTAAACGCGCACGCGGCAAGCAACGCGTTGCCGAGCTCTTGGAGGCGGCTGCCGCGGTGTTCGCCGAGAAGGGCTACGAGGCGGCGACCATGACTGAAATCGCCGCCCGCG
>DASWUU010000236.1:0-55224 GCA_036401515.1 Steroidobacteraceae bacterium | reverse complement strand
TGGGAATTGAAGAGCGACGGGGATTATACGATTGCACATTACATGGTCGACTTGGCTCCCGGCTTCTGGGTGCCGCACTGGATTGTCCGATCTGCGCTGCGAAAAGACCTGCCGAAAATGCTTCGCGCGCTGCGCTCCCGTGCTGAATCCGGGCCGCACTTCAAACCCTGATCCTGGACGCCCCGCTTGCCGCGCATGGCTGCTGGCCGCGCTGGCAATGCTTGCGTTGAGCGCCTGCGAACACGAGGCGGAATCTCCTCCCCTGCGGGTCAAGCGCGTGTTTCACTTGAATCCTTACGAGAAGGACTTCGGCTATTCGCAAGCCGTCCTCGTCGATAAAACGCTGTATATTTCGGGCTCGGTCGCCGCCGATGCGGGCGGGCGATTGGTGGCGCCCGGGGATATGGCTGGCCAAATGCGCGCGGCCTACGCCAATATCCGCCGCACGCTCGAGGCGCATGGGGCCGATTTCGATGAAGTGGTCAAAGAGACGATTTACACGACAGATATGGACGCCATGCTGAAAGCTTCGGATTTGCGCTTCGAGTACTACAACAAGGAGCGCTTGCCGACGACCTCGTGGGTCCAAGTGCAGCGGCTAGTCGACCCCGGATTTCTCGTACAGATCGAAGTCGTAGTAGAGCTGCCGTAAGAGCAGCATCGAGGATAGTGTTGCGCAACGTGGTGGACAAAATCTTCGAGCGACGCCTGGCCGGACTCATCAATTCAGGCGAGCGCGCGGTCTTGCGCGGCGGCCGCAAAGGCGTCGAAAAGGAGTCCTTGCGCGTATCCCCGGAGGGAAAAATCGTGCAGACGCGCCATCCGGAGACCTTGGGAGCGCCGCTCACCAACGAGCATATCACTACCGACTTTTCGGAATCTCTAATCGAACTGGTCACCCCGCCGTTCGGCGAGACTTGGGAACTGTTGCAATACTTGTGCGATATCCACCAGTTCGTTTATAGGCACTTGAACGAGGAGTTGCTGTGGGCAACCAGCATGCCCTGCGCCATAAGCGGCGATGCCAGCATCCCGATCGCGCAGTTCGGCAGTTCCAATATCGGGCAGCTAAAGACCGTCTATCGCCGCGGATTGGGAGCGCGCTACGGGCGCATCATGCAGGCAATTTCGGGCGTGCACTTCAATTACTCATTCAGTGAAAAATTGTGGGGCGTTCTAGAAACGGTCAATCAATCCAAGCTGGCGCGCCAGGACTTCATCTCGGAGCAGTACTTCGGTGTGCTGCGCAACTACCGTCGCTACGGTTGGCTGGTGCTGTACCTATTCGGCACATCGCCTGCCGTTTCCAACAGCTTTTTCGCGGACCGGGAAAATACGCTGCCTGCCCTCGACGCCGATACGGTATACGCACCCTACGGCACGTCGCTGCGCATGAGCGATATCGGTTACCGCAATAAGAATCAATCTACGTTAAGCGTATCGGTAAACAGTTTGGCTGAGTATGTGCGTGACCTGTCGAAGGCGATCCACACCCCCTATCCGCCGTACGAGAAAATCGGCGTCAAGGTCAATGGCGTTTACCGGCAACTCAACGCCGATATCTTGCAAATCGAGAATGAGTATTACAGTTATATTCGGCCGAAACGCATTGCCCGCTCGGGCGAGCGGCCGACCAAGGCACTGTCTCGGGCAGGCGTTGAATACGTCGAAGTGCGCGCTCTCGACGTCAGCGCGTTCGATCCTGTCGGTGTGAATCAAAACAAGCTGCGCTTCCTGGAAGCCTTTCTGGCCCTATGCCTGTTGCGGGAAAGTGCGCCGATCGGCGCCGGCGAGCAGGATGACTTGGATGCGAATCATCAACTGGTGGCGCGGCGCGGTCGGGAACCGAATCTGATGTTGCGCCGGGAAGGTCGTGATTTCCGCATGATCGAATGGGCCCGTGAGTTGCTCGAGTCCATGCAGGGCTTGTGCGAAATGCTCGATCACGGCGAGGCCGCGCGGCCTTATTCAACGGCGCTCGAGCAGCAGCGCGCGAAGATCGATGATGTCGAACGTACGCCCTCGGCGCGGCTGCTTGCGGAAATGCACCAAACCGGCGAGACGTTCCTGCAGCTCGCCCTGCGCATGTCGAAGCAGCACAAGGACTACTTCCTCGGCTTGTATCCTCCCAACGAAAGCCGACTGGCCGAATTCGCAGCGGAGGCGCGGGAATCCCTCGAGGCTCAACGGAGAATTGAGGCCGCCGACGATGCGGATTTCGACACCTACTTGGCACACTATCTCGCGGATTGAGGCAACTCATCCGGTGAACGCGCCTCGAATTTGACATAATCTGAGCCGCGCAGTTCCCACAGATCGAGACCACTTGGGTTTTTTTACTTTTAAAACAGTGCCCCAGGTCGTTGAGCGCGATGCGCCGGGCCGCTACGGTGTAAGCATGAGCATTGCCAACGGACTATCCAACGAAGATCTGCCGAATTCGCCGCACGCGCGTCAACTGCGCGCGGGATTTCCCTGGCTGACATTCGAAGGCCAGCTCGAGGCCGATTTCCGCTTGCGGAATTTCGACGAGAACCTTCTGCACACGCGCGTGAACCTGTGCTTGGCCACGCTCATCATCATCGCCTTTTCGGCGATGGATGCCATGGTGCTGGGGCCTCAACTGAATCGCATCCCGAGCAAGATCGACATCCTGCTCATCATTCCGGTGTTGCTCATCGGACTTGCCTCGAGTTTCTCGCCGCAGCGGCACCGAATCCACGCGCCTCTAACCATCATTACCATGACTGTGTTTGGCTTGAGCTTGGCGAGCATTCAAATCATCGCCTCGCTCGGCGGGATCTCGATTCTCACTCCCTCGCTGATCTTGAGCATCGTATTCATCTATTTCATGAGCGGCCTGATTTTCTACCATGCCGTCGCTGTGAATGTGATCGTGATGCTGGTGTATCTCGCCGCCGGCACGGCGCTGGTACTGCCGGGCCGCGAGTTCAGCTACAGCGCCTTAGGCCTGGTCGCCGCCAACCTGTTTTGTGCGTCGGTCACCTACATGCACGAAAAAACCAGCCGCTTGCGTTTTTTGGAAGCCTGCCTGCTGCGTGAAATGGTGGCGCGCGACGGCCTGACGGGTATTCAGAATCGGCGCATGTTCGATCAGCACATTACGCGAGTTTGGCAGCAGGCGGTACGCGAGGAGAAACGCATAGCGGTGCTGTTGGCTGACGTCGACTGTTTCAAGGATTACAACGATCGATATGGGCATCAAGCCGGCGACGAATGTTTGCGCGCCGTGGCGGTGTGCTTGAGCCAGTGTGCGCGGCGCCCGCTGGATTTCGTCGCGCGCTACGGCGGCGAGGAGTTCGCAATCGTATTGTACGAGGCCAGCCGTGAATACATTGCCGAGGTTCTCACTCGCATTCAGCGATCCATCGCCGAGCTGAACATTCCCCACGACGCATCGAAGGTCGCCGGCCGGCTCACCATGAGCATCGGAGCAGCGTTTGTTTTGCCGGCAGCCAACCGCACCCTGGAAGGGCTGATTCAGCTGGCGGACGAGGCGCTTTATTGCGCCAAGGAAGAGGGTAGAAATCGAGTCATCGTGCTGGAAGCTGAATACCACACGTTGAGGACCGGCCGCTTCGAGAAACGCCGTCACCCGGTCAGTGCTTAGCGCGGGCACCTGTCAGCGATAGATCGCGATTTTCGCCTGTCCTCCCTGTTTGCGGCTGGCGCGAAACATCCCCTCGGAATTGAATTCCATCGCGATGTTCGCGTTTGCATCGATGGCGATGACGCCTCCTTCTCCCCTCAAGGCGGGCAATTCCTCAAGAACCACTTCGCGCACCGCAGAGGCGATGTTTCGGCCGCCGAAACGCATCCTGGCGCAGATGTCGTGCGCCACCGCCGCGCGAATGAATATCTCGCCATGTCCCGTTGCCGAGACCGCGCAGGAGCGATCGTCCGCATAGGTGCCCGCGCCAATAATCGGCGAATCGCCGACGCGCTGATAGCGCTTGCCGGTCATGCCGCCGGTGGAAGTGGCCGCGGCCAGCCTTCCGGCTGCATCGACGGCCACCGCGCCCACGGTGCCGATATGCGAAATGGTCAGAGGGGATAGGCCAGCCTCGCCTGTTCGAATGCGCTCAAGCTGCTTCCAGCGCTCAGCGGTATGGAAGTAGCTCTCAGGCACGAAAGAAAATCCTTGGGTCAAAGCAAATTCTTCCGCTCCGGCGCCCACGAGCATGACGTATTCCGACTTGTCCATCACGGCGCGGGCGAGCGCCACCGGATTTCGAATGCGCGTAACTCCGCACACCGCGCCGGCTCGCAAAGTAGCGCCATCCATGATAGAGGCATCCAATTCGTTGCGGCCCTCGAGCGTGAAGACGGCACCTCTCGCGGCGTTGAACAACGGGTTGTCCTCGAGCAGCATCACGGCGCGCGTCACGGCGTCCAAGCTGCTGCCGCCGCTTTCCAATAGCGCGAATCCCGCTTCGATTGCTTCACTTAAGCCGGTGCGGTACTTGACCTCTGCCCCGGCGGACAACTCCTCGCGCGGCAGGGTGCCAGCGCCGCCGTGAACTGCGATACCGTACATGGACTACGTCGCTCCTTGCCGCTGTGGGACAGTGACTTCCAGGCCATCCATATCCGCGGTGATATGGATCTGGCAACTCAAGCGGCTGTTCTCGCCCGGCTCCCAAGCACACTCCAGCATGCCTTCCTCCATCTCCTCCTTATCCTCGAGGCGAGCCAGCCACGCTGCATCGACATAAACATGGCAGGTTCCACAAGCGCAAGCGCCGCCGCATAGCGCGAGGATGCCTTGCACGCCGTTCTGCATGGCCGTTTCCATCAGGGTGATGCCGACGGGCGCGTTGATGACCCGCCGGAAGCCGTCCGGCTCGATGAAGGTGATGTGCGGCATTAAACGGCCCGCACGCGCCGGCCGAAGTGCGCCCAGGGGGTATCGGCGGCCTGGGCGCCTCCCTGGCCGCCGCCTAAGATCGGGATTGTTGAGATCATTGTGTGCCCCCGGCAGAATCGTAATAGTATTACGCAGACGGCCCCTGACCGGAGTCTGAGAATGAAATTGATTACAGCAATCATCAAACCCTTCAAGCTGGATGACGTGCGCGCCGCCCTGTCCGAAATCGGGGTATCTGGCATGACCGTGACGGAGGTCAAAGGATTCGGCCGGCAACGCGGGCACACTGAACTGTACCGAGGCGCGGAATATGTGGTCGACTTCGTGCCCAAGACCCGTATCGAGGTCGCCGTCAAAAATGAGCTCGTCGACCAAGTTATGGAGGCCATCGTCGGTGCATCCAAGACGGGGAAGGTAGGCGATGGCAAAATTTTCGTTACCGATATCCTGCGGGTCCTACGCATTCGCACAGGCGAGAGCGATAACGCCGCCCTATAGCGCTCACACAGGATGAAATGGTCCCGCGGCGGGTGCCTGATCGCATTCACCGCCCTGAGCGGGGCAATCACTCAACCGGCAATTGCCGCCAAGCTCACGGACCTGGAACACACCCGGATCGAGGAACCGCGGCCGGCCGACGTGCCTAGCGATGAGCAGCTGGAAGCGGCGGGCGCCATCATCGGCAAGGTGGAAATTGCCACCCGCAATATCTTCGATGAGAGCGATCCTCGCGAAAGGAACGGATTGTTCCGCCTCGCCGACCGTTTGCACATACGAACGAAGCACGCCACGATACAAGCGCAATTGCTTTTCGGGAGCGGCGATAAGTATCTCGCGCGCCGGCTCGCGGAGACCGAGCGCAATTTGCGCCTTTTGCCGTACGTGTACGACGCGCGCATCGTCCCGGTACATTTCGCCGACGGCAAGGTCGATATCAGGGTCATTACCAACGATGTTTGGACCTTGAGCCCCGGGGTCTCCTTTTCCCGTTCGGGCGGCACCAACGACACCAAATTCAACCTGCAAGACACCAACTTTCTGGGCTGGGGGAAGACCTTGCAGATATCACGCGGCAGCACGGTTGATCGCACCAGCAATACGGTCGGTTGGATCGACCCCAATGTGCTGGGATCGCGGTGGACTTCGCAGCTCACCTATTCGGATTCGAGCGACGGCTCGCAGCGCTCGGTGCTGGTGGCGCATCCGTTTTACTCGCTGGATGCGCCTTGGAGCACGAAAATTACGTCAATCAGCTTCGATCGGACCATTTCACGCTACAACTTGGGCAACATCGTCGATCAATTCAAGGACAGCGAAAATTCCTACGAGTTGAGCGGCGGCCTCTCCAGCGGCTTGATCGATGGCTGGACCAAGCGCTGGACATTCGGCATGCGCTATGACCGCAATCTGTTCCAGCCGGCGCCGCTCACTACCGTGGCCGCCAAGATTCTGCCGCCTGACAGGACGCTTTCCTATCCTTTCACCGGATTCGATATTCTGCAGGACGCGTACAAGAAAATCGGCGACGAAAACCAAATCGGTCGCACGGAAGATTTGTATTTCGGCACCGAGGTCAGCGGGGAGATCGGCTATTCCAGCGATGTCTTTGGCGCCGATCGCAATGCCGTCATGCTCACGGTGAAAGCGCTGCGCGGGCTGGAATTACCAGTGCAACAACAACTGTTCTTGACGGGCGATTTCTCAACGCGCATCGAGGGTGGGACGGTGCGCAATCTGATCGCTGACGCGGCCGCCAAATATTATTGGCGATGGCGTCAGAACTGGTTGCTCTATGCCGCGCTCTCGGGAACAACGACTTCTGCGCTGGATCCTGACATGCAGCTGCTGCTGGGAGGAGACAATGGACTTCGCGGATATCCGCTGCGCTTCGAATCCGGGACCTCCAGGGGACTCTTAACCGTAGAGCAGCGGTTTTACACCGATTGGTATCCGTTTCGCTTGGTGCGCGTGGGCGGCGCCGTGTTCGGCGATGTCGGGCGAACTTGGGGCACGGGTGTCATCGGCAACAGCGATCCGGGACTGCTCAAGGACGTGGGCTTCGGCCTGCGCTTAGGGAATACGCGTTCGGGCTTGGGGAATGTGTTGCACGTTGATTTTGCGTTCCCGCTCAACACCATCGCCGGCATCCAAAGATTTCAATTCCTGGTGCAAACCATGCAGAGTTTTTAGGCTTTCGAAGCCTTGCGGCGACGCGAGATCAACCACAAAACGCCGAAACACACGGCGAAATTGAGCACCCACCACCATAGCTGGCGAGCACTGTTTTTCTGCTCGGGTTGCTCCGTCCCCTTCGCGATGTCCAAAGTACCCTTGAGACTTTCGCGTGCCGCGCCCTGATTCACTTGAAATTCCACGGCCGCAGCCCCTGGCAGCGTCAGATCCTTGCTCTCTAAAGCGTAGCTTCCATCGGTCTCGGCCGTGGTGGGGTGCGCCGTTCCACGCAACACGACGGTCACGACCGCATCGCGCACCGGTGCATTGTCCAAAAAACGGCTGACATGAATGCGCATCTTGTCGTCGTGAACCACGCCCACGGCCAGCAAATCCTTCGAGCGCGCCTCAACGCGTGCCCCCGACCCCGGTGTCTGAGCGCCTGAGGGCGCGGCCGCCAATGCGGCCAGGACAATGAAGGGGAGCAGTCTCCTCAAAGCAGCGCCCCCAGTACGCCCATGATCGCGCCTGCGATGCTCGCCACCACCCCCAATACCGGGAAGAAGAGCTTGCGTGCCAAAAAATACAAAGAGCACAGCACCAAGCCCAATTCCAGCAAGCCCTCGCCGAGGTCGAAATAGAGGGCGCGATGCTCCTCCACGGTGGTTTCTTTATCCTTCCCCCGTGCTTCTTCCTGAATCTTTTCCGCATCCGCGGCGTATTTGGCGCGGGCCGTCTCGAGCTTTTCCGCCAGCGCCTCGGTCTTGGCAGGGTCCAAGGCCAGCGCCTTCATCAATGTGAGGGCGACCTCCTCGGTATTCTCGCGGATCTTCTTTGCCTGGTAGTAGGTCCACTGATCGTTGGACTCGGTGCGGTGAATGACCGCTTGGGTATGTGCGCGATGCGAGGCAATCGTCACCATGGACAACAAAATTCCGACAACGCCGACCAGAATCCCGACGCGGCGAGAATTCGGATCGGCGGCATGTTCGGGCGTCAGTTCAATTTCAGGCATTAGTTTTAAGATCCCTTGGAAGCTTTAGAATTTTCGAGTCTACGGGTTTTTTGCCGCTCATTTGACCAGGTGCAATCGGGGATGGCTGCGCGCAATGCCAAGAACGCCGCTTCGCACCACTTCGACGATTTCGCCGAATGCGCCGATATTGGCAATGAATTCGCCGATCTCTGATTCCGTGCCGGCAAGCTCGACGATGTAGCTTGACGGATCGGCGGCCAGCACTTTGCCGCCGGCACGCCGCACCAAAGACCCGGCGGATTCAATGTGATGCGCTGCAAGCTGCAACTTGATCAAGAGCAACTCGCGCGCCAAGTGATCGCCGCTGGTCATGTCTTCGGCTGCGACCACGTCGACCAGCTTCAGGAGTTGCGCGTTGATCTGTGCGATGACGGCGTCGGAACCCATCGTCACCAACGTCACGCGGGAGACGGTGGGATCGTTGGTGGGGGCGACCGACAGCGATTCGATGTTGTATCCGCGTGCCGAAATCAAGCCGGTGACGCGGGTGAGCGCGCCAGCTTCATTCTGTAGAAGGATTGCGATGACATGACGCATAGCGCCTCGAAGGATACGGGAAGGCAGCACTTGGGCGCCAGAGCTTAAAACTGCTAGTCTTTAAGTGTGAAAGACCGCCACGACATGTTGAACCCAGGCACCCATCCCCTGGCAGGGACGATGATGACCGGCGCCGACATGCTTGTTCAGGTATTGGCCGACGAGGGTGTGGACACGATTTTCGGCTATAGCGGCGGCGCGATCTTGCCGATCTATGACGCGGTGTTTCGCTACAACCAAGATCATGAGGCGGCCATGCCCCTCATTGTGCCGGCCAACGAGCAAGGGGCGGGTTTCATGGCGGCAGGCTACGCCCGAGCCAGCGGTAGAGTGGGGGTGGCATTGGTCACCTCGGGCCCGGGCGCCACGAACACGGTGACACCGGTGCGCGACAGCATGGCCGATTCGGTGCCCATCGTAGTCATATGCGGCCAAGTGCCGACCACCGCTATCGGCACCGATGCGTTTCAAGAAGCCCCTGTGCCCAGCATCATGGGTGCGGTGGCAAAGCACGTGTTCCTGATCACCGATCCCACCAAACTCGAAGCCACGGTGCGCACGGCTTTCGAGATCTCACGTACCGGACGGCCGGGCCCCGTGGTGCTCGATGTGCCGAAAGATGTACAGAACTGGAAGGGCGTATTTCATGGGTCCGGCCGCTTGCCCGTCCCGGGTTACCGGCAGCGCATGAGCAAACTGGAAGCTGCAAAGGTGCCGGAAGCAGCCTGCGCCGATTTCTTCGCCGCACTCAAGGTAGCAAATCGCCCGCTGATTTATGCCGGCGGCGGCGTCATCAACGGCGGTGCAGCCTACGCGCTGCGCGAATTCTCGAAAGAATTTCAGATTCCCGTGGTGACCACCCTGATGGGAATAGGCGCGGTCGATACCTTCGATCCCTTGTCGATGCGCATGCTCGGCATGCACGGCACCGCGTTTGCCAATTATTCAGTGGATGATTGCGATTGCTTGCTCGCGGTTGGCGCGCGCTTCGATGACCGTGTCGCGGGCAACGTGCCCAAGTTTGCAAGCGGCGCCAAATTCATCGCGCATTTCGACATCGATGCCTCGGAAATCGACAAGGTCAAACGCGTTCATTGGAATCACGTGGGCTTGATGGGCGAGGCGCTGCTGCGCCTGCGGGAGTACGGCAGAGCGCAGAACTTTCAGCGCGACTGGTCGGCGTGGCATCGGCATTGTGATGATCTTCGGGCCAAATATGCCATGAACTACGATCGCAACAGTCCCTACATCCAACCGTACTTCGTCATTGAGGAAATCAACCGGCTTACTCGGGGTGAGGCCATCATCACCACGGGCGTAGGCCAGCATCAGATGTGGGCCGCGCAGTATTTTGATTTCCGCAGCCCGCGACTGTGGCTGACCTCGGGCAGCATGGGCACCATGGGCTTTGGGCTGCCGGCAGCGGTGGGAGCGCAATTCGCGCAGCGCGATCGCTTGGTGATCGACATCGACGGCGATGCCAGCATCCGCATGAATATCGGCGAACTCGAAACCGTCACCACGTACGATTTACCCATCAAGGTCGTGGTGCTCAACAACTTCGGCGACGGCATGGTGCGCCAATGGCAGAAGCTCTTTCATAAGGGCCGCATGAGCGCGAGCGATAAGAGCTTGCATACCAAGGATTTTGTCAAGGCTGCCATGGCCGATGGATTCAAATACGCCGTGCGCTTGGACCAGAAGGCCGATGTGCCTCGGATCGTTTCGGAGTTTATAAATTTTAAAGGACCTGCATTTCTCGAGGTCATCATCGACCGCGATGCCGGCGTTTATCCCATGGTGGGACCGGGTCATGGCTATAGCGAAATGATCACCGGCGATTACATTAGCTCGCGCACCGAGGTCAAGGCCAAGACCCCGGACGCATCGGAAATGTTCTAGGACTTACCACTGGCCGACATTCGGCATCGTGTTCCACGGGGCCGCCGGCGAGAGCGCCGCGCCCTTTTGCAGCAATTCGATGGATACTTTGTCGGGAGAGCGCACGAAGGCCATGCGCCCGTCGCGCGGCGGCCGATTTATCGTGACGCCATGTTCCATGAGGCGCCGGCACGCGGCATAGATGTCATCGACCGCATAAGCCAGGTGCCCGAAATTGCGCCCCGCCGAATATTCCTCCGGATCCCAGTTGTGCGTCAGCTCGACCTGCGCCTCTTCATCGCCCGGGGCAGCCAGAAAGACCAACGTGAAGCGGCCCTGCGTATGATCTTTGCGTGATAGTTCTTTCAAGCCGAGCGCGTCGCGGTAGAAGCTCAGCGACTGCTCGATGTCCGTGACCCGCACCATCGTGTGTAGATATTTCATTTGGCTCTCCTGGAATTTTAAATTTGGCGCAAGGAACGCCTAAAAGCAAACTCGCGCGCTTTACCCCGGCCCCTGGGCACGGGGCAACCCCCGCAGCCGCCCCAAGCCTTTGTTGTTTTGTCACCATTTGGCAACACATTTGACATAGCGCAGCAAAGTCGGTTAAAAATCGTTTAACTATTGGATTTAGCTAGACTAAAGCCTATGATGCAGTGGAGGAAGATGGTTTGTGTTCCCACCAGCGTTACTTAGTTGCAACACTGGGCGACACCAACAAGGTTGAACGTTTTGGCACTTTTGTGCGGCGTATCTGCCACTCATGGACGTGCGGGGTTCTTACCCCAGCACCTGTTCCACTCGATTCCCCGGCTAGTCCGGGGATTCTTTTTTTAAGTACTGCTGCACTCCGGCGCGCGAATCGCGTAAATTTTGCGGGTGAAGAACGATGGGCCGGCGAGTTGGAAAGACGGATTTGTCGGCACGGTCGGCAACACGCCGCTAATCCGCCTGCGGGGCGTCAGCGAAGAAACCGGCTGTGAGATTTTGGGGAAAGCCGAATTCATGAACCCGGGCGGCTCGGTCAAGGACCGGGCGGCGAAATGGATCGTGCTCGATGCCGAACGGCGAGGCACGCTGAAGGCCGGCGGCACGGTGGTTGAGGGCACCGCCGGCAATACCGGCATCGGCCTTGCGCACGTTTGCAATGCGCGCGGCTACAAATGCGTCATTGTGATGCCCGACAATCAAGCGGCGGAAAAATACCAAATCATCGAGGCGCTCGGCGCGGAACTGCGCAAGGTGCCCGCGGTGCCTTACAGCAATCCCAACCAGTTCCAGAAAGTGGCCGGCCGCTTGGCGCAAGAATTGCCCAATGCCATTTGGGCCAATCAATTCGACAACACCGCGAACCGCGAGGCGCACTTTCACACCACGGGGCCGGAGTTGTGGCGCGACACCGGCGGCAAGATCGACGCCTTTTGCGCTTCCACCGGCACCGGCGGGACATTGGCGGGGACCGCGCGCTATCTGAAATCCCAATCCGCCGCGGTGCGCATCGTGCTGGTGGACCCTCCCGGCAGCGCCCTGTACCACTACATCAAGGATGGCGAACTCAAGACCGATGGCGGTTCTTCGATTACCGAGGGTATCGGCACGGGTCGCGTGACCGCCAATCTCGAAGGCGCGCCCATCGATGATGCATTGCGCATCTCCGACGCGGAAACTATGCGCTTCGTGTATCGGCTGGTGCGCGAAGAGGGCTTGCTGTTGGGCAGCACCTCGGGAATCAACGTGGCTGCCGCGGTGACGCTGGCAAAACAAATGGGCCCGGGAAACACCATCGTGACGATTCTGTGCGACGGTGGCGCAAAGTATCAATCGCGCCTATTCAATAGGTCTTGGCTTTCGGAGCGCGGATTTCTCGAGGCGATCGCCTAGCAATCGGCAATGACGCAAGCAATTACGCCGACCGAGACGCCTCGGCCGGTATTGCGGAATGGAACCATGCGAGCGAGTCGTGCAAGGAGACTACCTCTCCCACCACCAGGAGCGCCGGGGACTGCATGGAGGCCTGCGCCGTCAGACCGGGGAGCGTGGACAGAGTCCCCGTGATGACGCGTTGCTCCTGCAATGTTCCCTGGGCGATGACGGCGGCCGGCAAGCTTGCCGAGGCGCCGTGCTCAATGAGCCGAGCCGCGATATGGTCCAATCGCGCGAGGCCCATGTAAAACACCGCGGTCGTGCCGGGCTGGGACAGGGCCCGCCAATCCGGTTCGCGTCCGTCCTTGTCCGCATGCCCGGTCACGAACGTGACGCTGTGCGCATGGTCTCGATGCGTCAGCGGTATTCCGGCGTAGGCGGCGCAGCCCGAGGCGGCCGTGACGCCCGGGATGACGGAAAATGGGATTTTCGCCTTGCTGAGCGCCTCCAGTTCCTCGCCGCCACGGCCGAAGATGAAAGGATCGCCGCCCTTCAGGCGCACCACTCGCTTGCCTTGAAGCGCGTGCTCGATTAGCAGTGAGTTGATCTCTTGTTGCGAGCTGCCGATGCTGCCGGCCGCTTTCCCGACGCAAATGCGGGCGGCGTCACGGCGAGCCATATCCAGAAGTGTCTCGGGCACGAGCCTATCGTGCAAGATGACATCGGCGTCTTGCAGAGCCCGCAGCGCTTTCAGTGTCAAAAGTTCCGGATCTCCGGGTCCTGCCCCGACGAGCGTCACCTCGCCCGCGGCCCGCGCCGCGCTCGCGGTTGTTGCCAACAATTGCTGCGCTATGCGCTGCGCACCCTGAGCGTCGCCTTCGACGAAACGGCGAGCCGCCGCCCCATCCACGATGTTTTCGAAAAAACGCCGCCGCTCATCTGTATTGCGCAAGCGGCGCCGCGCACTGTGCCTCAAGGCCCGCAGCCATAGGGCCAGCTCACCGATTTTTTTCGGTATCAGCGCCTCCACCCGCTCCCGCAAGCGCCGAGCCAAAACCGGCGACGTGCCTGCCGTGGAGATCGCCACGAGCACGGGGTCGCGATCGATGATGGCAGGAACGATGAATCGCGAGGCCTCGCGGTCATCCACCACATTCACCGGAATGTTGCGCGCCTCGCTTAAAGTGGCGATCCAACGATTCACGGCGCGGCGCGAGGTAGCGACGATGACGAGACGCGCGCCATTAAGATCGTCCGGAATGAATTCACGCAAGACGAGTTTGATCTTGCCGGCCGCCGCGCGTTGCTGAAGCTCAGGGTGCACGTGCGGAGCGACCAAAGTAACCGCGGCGCCGCTTCGCTCCAGCAGCACCACTTTGCGCAGCGCCACTTCCCCGCCGCCCACGACGAGCACGGCTTGCGCCGTAAGATCGAAGAACACGGGAAAATAATTCATTGGCCGAATTCTACCTGCTCATTTGGCGAATCCCATCTGGCGCCGTGGATGCAAGCCGCACTCGCGGGATTCGCTGCGCTCCCACCACCACCTTCCAGAACGGGGATCCGCACCGGGCTCAATGGCACGTGTGCAGGGCGCGCAGCCGATGCTCGGAAACCCCTGATCATGCAAGGTATTGTAAGGCAGCCGCTTCTTGCGGATATATTCCCAGATTTCCTTCTCGGTCCAGCTGAGCAAGGGGCTCACCTTGTGCAAGCCGTATTCGCTGTCCCATTCGACGGGTGCGGCCATCGCACGGCTCGCCGATTGCCCGCGGCGTATCCCCGTGACCCAGGCTCCGCGGCCTGCGACGGCGCGGCGGAATGGCTCAACCTTGCGGATATTGCAACAGCCGCGGCGTTGCTCGAGCCCGTCGCGAAAACCGTTGATGCCATGCGTGCTCACCCAGCCTTCCATGTCCTGCGCTTCCGGATAGTAGATGCGCAAGGTGCGTCCGAAGTGCCGTTGAACGCGTTCAATAAGGTCATACGTTTCTGGATAGAGACGCCCCGTGTCGATGCTGAATATCTCGATCTCATCGAGCCGGCCTGCATCCGCATCGGTTTCAGTGGCCCAGATCAAGTGGGTCAGGACCATGGACTCAGGGCCTAAGCTATTGGCGTAGCAGACATTTTTGAACTCCACGAGCGCTCTTTGCAGCTGTAAAACGCTGTCTTGTGCGCGTTCGTGCAAAGCTCTGGAGAGTTCGGCCATGCGGAACTATAGGATGCAGCGCGCGCGTGCAAAACGAATTCCGGAGCATGAGTACATGCCTATTCGTAATGCGAGCTAACCTTATATGCTAGAGCTCAAAGACTTAACTTAAACTAAGGCCGACAGCCGATGAAATTTCAGCAATTGCGCTATCTCGTAGCCGTCCATGAAAATGGATTGAACATCACCGCGGCTGCGCGGCAACTGCACACATCGCAGCCCGGTGTCAGCCGGCAACTGAAACTCTTGGAAGAAGAACTCGGTTTTCAACTGTTCGAGCGCGAGGGGCGCGCGCTCACTCGCACCACTGATGCCGGTGAAGAGATCATTTCGCGCGCCAGCAGCATCTTGCGCGAGATGCAAAATATTCGCCGCAGCTCCGCCGAGATGCGAAAAGCCGACGGCGGCACCCTGTCCATCGCCACCACTCATACGCAAGCGCGCTACGTGCTGCCGCAGGTAATACGCGCGTTTCGCACCAAATACCCGAAGGTGCGGCTGCACCTACATCAAGGCACCTCTGAGCAAATCGCCGAAATGGTGGCACGCGATCGAGTCGATTTCGCGATCGCCACCGGCTCGGAAGAACTGTTTCCGCATCTGGTGCGTTTGCCCGTTTATCGCTGGCACCGCGCGGTGGTGGTACCTCGGGGCCACCCGCTCGCCTCAGCCGGGAAGCTGACGCTGAAGAAATTAGCCGAGTATCCGATCGTCACCTATGTGTTCAGCTTTTCGGGCCGCTCGTCGCTGCCCGCGTTGTTCGAGACCGCCGGCCTGTCATTGGATGTGGCACTGACGGCGCGTGACTCGGACGTGATCAAGACCTATGTGCGTATAGGATTGGGCGTAGGAATTCTGGCCCGGCTGGCGATTGATCCCGTGGCCGACGCGGATCTTTTGGTGCTGGATGCCGCGCATTTGTTCGAGGGGCACACAACCTGGATTGGGTTTCGCCGAAGTGCACTGCTTCGCGCCTACATGTATGAATTCATTGAGCTGCTCGCCCCGCACCTTCCCCGCAAGCTGGTGCGGGAAGTCGAGAAATTGGAAACCCAGGAAGAAGTCGACAAGACCTTGAAAGACCTTCTCATCCCTGTTCGCGACATGCCGTGAGCGTATATGCAGATGACGCGAAGGTAGTTTTGGTCGGGGTGCCCCCTCGATAGCCTGTTTGCGCCGCGGACTGCGGCTGCTGCGGGCGAGAGAGTATGGGGAACGCGAGACGCTTTGGGCGCGAGTATTTCTGGTTCGCGCTGGCGCTGATGGCCATTTTGCTCGGTTCCGCGGCGCACGCTGCTGCTGAGGATCCCGTCGCCGGTACGAAAAAGCCAACCGTCGAGGAACTCGAACAACGCATCGCAGTTCTCGAGCAGGCATTGCAGGCGCAGCAGCGGGCGCTGGAATCGCTACAAGCAAGCCAGGCGGCAGCCGCCAGCCCCAGCGGCCTAGCGAGTCAGCCCCCGGCAGGACAGCCCCCGGCAGGACAGCCTCCGGGGCCGCCCGCAGCGCCGGTACCGTCGGCGCCAGCCCAAGCCAGAGCACCGCCCAGTCATCCCGTGACCGAACAGCAAGCCGGGTCCGCTACGCAATCCACTCCGCAGATTTTCGCAGGCCCCGGTGGCTTTTCATTTCAGTCGGCCGACGGTGCGAATCAGATCCGCTTCCACGGTGAGTTTGATTTCGACGGCCGCTTTTATAATGACAACTTGACGCCTGAGGGCTCGCGCGACACGTGGTTGCTGCGCCGGGCACGGCCCATTGTTGAAGGAACCTTTGCGAATATTTTCGACTTTCGCTTCAACCCCGACTTCGCCGGCGGCAAGACCGTCATTCAAGACGCCTTTGTCGCGGCACGTTTCGACCCCCTGTTCGTCGTGACGGCCGGAAAATTCAAGGAACCTTTTGGCCTCGAGCGCTTGCAACTATCGCCCAACAATCGATTTATCGAGCTGGGGCTGCCGAGCGATATCGTGCCAAATCGAGATCTCGGCCTGCAGGTATCCGGGACCTATACGTTCCCCACAGGCACGCTGACCTATCAAGTCGGCTATTTCAACGGAGTGGTCGACGGCGTGAGCACCGACGCGAACAGCACGCCGGATGTCGATAACAATGACAGGAAGGATTGGGTAGCCCGGTTGTTCGCGCAGCCATTCCTCACCACCGACTCGGTGTTTCGCAATTTGGGCGCGGGAGTTGCCGTGGGTTGGGTCAAGGAAGTGGGGAGTGCGACGAATACGTTGTTGCCGACCTACAAGACCGAAACGCAGCGGAACTTTTTCAGCTACGATCCGGCGACCAACACCGCGGGCCCGACGATTGCCAAGGGTGAACGCCTGCGCGTATCGCCTCAGGCATACTACTATTACAGGAGTTTCGGCTTGCTGACCGAGTACGTCGCGGAATCTCAAGACGTGTCGCGCACTTTCGGCACCGGTGCCAAGGCATTGACGCGGCGCGCACGGCTGGATCCGAACAGCTGGCAAGTGGGGGCAAATTTTCTCGTGACCGGCGAAGAAGCGACATTCGGAACATTGGTGCCCAACCGGCCGTTCGCGCTCGACAGCCCAGGCTGGGGCGCGCTTGAGTTTGCCGCACGGGTCAGCGAATTGAAATTGGACCCGGCCACTTTCTATGGCCCGGCGGGCACGGTGGAGTGGTTTGCCGATTCGAGCGTTCAAGCGCGGGAGGCGAAGGCCTGGACGCTGGGAATGAATTGGTATTTGACGCAGAACGTCGCTTGGTATTTAGACTACACCAAGACGAATTTCGACGGCGGCGCTCCTGATGGCAAGAATCGCCCGGACGAGAGCGCTTTTTTAACCCGCTTCCAAGTGGCGTTCTAGGTGGCTCGAACGGCGGCGATATGGGCAGGCGCGCTGCTGTTTTTTACGCTGGGCGCAAGCCTCAGCGTGGCCGCCGGCGTGAAGCTGCTGAATGTCTCCTACGATCCGACGCGGGAGTTTTACGACGAATACAATAAAGTTTTCGCCGCGTATTGGAAGAGCAAGACGGGCGACACCCTCACCGTCAACCAAAGCCACGGTGGATCGGGCAAACAAGCGCGTTCGGTCATCGACGGCCTGGAAGCCGATGTCGTGACTTTGGCTTTAGCCTACGACATCGACGCTCTGGCGACGCTGGGCAAGTTGATTCCGCCCACCTGGCAGCAGCGGCTGCCGAACAACAGCGCTCCCTATACTTCCACGATTGTTTTTCTGGTGCGCAAGGGTAATCCTAAAAACATCCATGACTGGGATGATCTGGTGCGCCCGGGTGTGGCGGTGATCACGCCCAGCCCCAAGACCTCGGGCGGCGCCCGCTGGAACTATCTGGCCGCATGGGCCTGGGCGCTGAAGCAGCCCGGCGGGAATGATGCCAGCGCCGAAGCTTTCGTGAAGAAGCTCTATCACAATGTGCCGGTGCTGGACTCGGGGGCGCGCGGATCGACGACCACCTTCGTCGAGCGCGGCATCGGGGACGTATTGGTCGCGTGGGAGAACGAGGCGTACCTCGCCGTCAAGGAACTGGGACCCAACAAATTCGAAATCGTGGCACCTTCGGTCAGCATCGTCGCCGAACCGCCGGTGAGCTTGGTCGATCAGAACGTCGACGAGCATGGCACACGCAAAGTCGCGGAGGAATACTTGAAGTATCTGTATTCGCCTCAAGGACAAGCGATTGCCGCGAAGCATTTTTACCGCCCCCGCGATGAATCCGTGGCGGCACAATTCGCGGATCAATTCCAGAGGATCCCGCTGCTAGTCACGGTGGATGATCTGTTCGGCGGCTGGACCAAGGCGCAGGCCACCCACTTCGCAGACCGTGGTACCTTCGACAGGATCTACGGCCGCTAGAACTTTTCTCATGGCAACGATTGCGTCGGGGGCACTCGATGGACGCAAGCCGCGGCGCTTACTGCCCGGCTTCGGCCTCACCTTGGGATACACCATGTTGTATCTCTCCTTGCTGGTATTGATTCCGCTGTCAGCGGTGTTCATTCGCAGCTTGGGTTCGGGCTGGGGGCATTTCTGGGAGGTCGTCACCGCGCCCCGCGTGCTGGCCTCGCTGCGATTGAGCTTCTCAGCGTCCCTGGTGGCAGCCCTCATCAATGTCATCTTTGGGCTCATCGTGTCGTGGGTGCTGGTTCGCTACACGTTTCCGTTCAAACGATTCATCGACGCGATGGTAGACCTGCCCTTTGCGCTGCCGACCGCCGTGGCGGGAATCGCCTTGACCGCGCTCTATGCCCCTAACGGCTGGCTAGGGGCTTGGCTCAAGCCCCTAGGAATCACCGTGGCCTTTACGCCACTGGGGATCATCGTGGCGCTTACGTTCATCGGCCTGCCGTTCGTCGTGCGCACGCTGCAGCCGGTGCTCGAGGAATTAGACAAAGAAGTGGAACAGGCGGCCGCTTCCTTGGGCGCCTCTGCGCTGCAAGCCTTCTTACGCGTGGTGCTCCCGGCCTTGTGGCCGGCCCTGCTGACCGGTTTCGCGCTCGCCTTCGGGCGCGCCATCGGCGAATACGGCTCGGTCATTTTCATCGCCGGCAACATGCCCATGAAATCGGAAATTGCTCCCTTGCTGATCGTCAGCAAGTTGGAACAGTACGACTATGCGGGCGCTACCGCCATCGCGGTGGTCATGCTGGTGCTGTCCTTCGCGCTCATGCTCGGCATCAATGCGCTGCAGAATTGGGCTTCTTCGCGGCACGGTGAGCGCTGATGGCCCGGCTGCTGCTCATCGCATCGGCGCTGCTGTTTCTCTGCGTGTTTCTGGTGCTGCCGTTGCTCGCGGTATTCGTGCAGGCGTTTTCAAAAGGAGTTGCCGCCTACTATATGGCGATAAGCGCGCCGATGGCCTGGGCCGCCGTAAAGCTCACGTTGTTGGTGGCTGCGATCGCAGTGCCGTTGAATCTCGTTTTCGGCGTGGCGGCTGCCTGGGCGGTCGCTAAATTCGACTTCAGAGGCAAGAGCGCGCTGATCACTCTCATCGACTTGCCGTTTGCGGTGTCGCCGGTCATTGCCGGAATGATTTTCATTTTGGTGTTCGGCACGCACGGCTGGTTCGGTGGAAGTCTAAAAGCCCATCACATCCACGTGGTATTCGCGGTGCCGGGCATTGTGCTGGCGACGATTTTCGTCACTTTTCCTTTCATCGCCCGCGAGCTGATCCCGGTGATGCAGGCGCAGGGCAAGGAGGATGAGGAGACGGCACTATCCTTGGGCGCCACCGGGTGGCAGACTTTTTGGCGCGTGACCTTGCCCAATATCCGCTGGGGTCTGCTCTATGGAGTCTTGCTCTGCAATGCGCGGGCCATGGGAGAATTCGGCGCGGTATCGGTGGTCTCGGGGCACATTCGCGGATTGACCAATACGATGCCCTTGCACGTCGAGATTCTCTACAACGAATACAATTACACGGCGGCATTCGCCGTGGCTTCCCTGCTGGCATTGCTCGCACTGCTGACGCTGGCGGGAAAAAGCTTCATGGAATGGCGCCAACCGGAGCTGCGCCGCGCGACCCACCTGCCGCGCGATAGGCTGGGCGGCGTTAGAACGAGGAGAGTCAATACATGAGCATTGCGTTGCGCGGCGTCACGAAGCAATTCGGTGAATATGCCGCGGTCGAAAATATCGATCTCGATGTTCCAACGGGCGCCTTGATGGCGCTGCTCGGCCCTTCGGGGTCAGGCAAGACGACGCTGCTGCGTATCATAGGGGGGCTGGAAACGCCGGACGAGGGCCAAGTGCTTTTCGATGGCCAGGACGCGACCTTGTGGCCCATCGGCGATCGCAAGGTGGGCTTCGTCTTTCAACAGTACGCGCTGTTTCGCCACATGACGGTGTTCGAAAATGTGGCGTTCGGTCTCAAGGTGAAGCGACGCCGCGAGCGTCCGTCCGCTGAAGGTATCCGCAAGAAGGTGCAAGAGTTGCTGGTTCTGGTGCAGCTGGAGTGGGCGCATGACCGGTATCCGGCGCAGCTCTCCGGAGGGCAACGGCAACGCGTGGCGCTGGCCCGCGCCATGGCTGTGGATCCGCGGGTTTTGTTGCTGGACGAACCTTTTGGCGCGCTGGACAGCCAGGTGCGCCACGAGCTGCGGCGCTGGCTGCGCCGGCTCCATGACGAGTTACATTTTACCAGCATCATCGTGACGCACGATCAGCAGGAAGCCATCGAAGTGGCGGACACGGTGGTGGTGCTCAATCGAGGCAAGATCGAGCAGGTCGGCATTCCCGGTGAAATCTATGACTTGCCGAAATCCGCGTTCGTGCACCGCTTTCTGGGGCAAGTCAACGAGTTGCCCGTGCAGCTTCGCAATGGGCGCGCCTATGTGGGACCCATCGACATTGCCGCGGCGGCCGACGTGCAAACGGGGAGCGCGAAGAACGTCGCGCTGATCCGGCCGCACGAGATTGAAATCGGCGATGTCGGCACCGGATGGCCGGCGACGGTCGTGGCCATGCGCGTGATCGGGCCCATCGTGCGGTTGGATCTGTGCGCCGACGGGCAACCCATCCATGAGCCGCTCGAAGCGGAAATCGGCCGCGAACGCTTCGAGGCCGAGCGCTTCAGCTTAGGCCAGAAAGTGGGTATGAAATTCAGGCGTTGGCAGGTATATCCCGCGGCAGCTTGAGCGGCAGGCCTTGATCATTGGAGGCCTGGTAGGCAGCGCTGAAAGTCGAGAAAGCGGTGTGCGCGGCCTCAAGCTCGCTTTCCGGCAGCTCGAAGCTGCTGAAGCCGCAGCGTGCCATGAAAAACACCTGATCGCGCCGCACGTAACCGGTGGCGCGCAGCTCGCCCTTGAAGTTCCAGCGCTCGCGCAGCAACCGCCCTTGGGTGTAGCCGCGTCCTTCGCCAGGTCCCGGAAACTCCGCGGCAACCAGCGCGAGATGGCCCAGGTACGGTGCCAGCTGTTCCACCTTGTCCGCCGGCGATAGCAGCACGCCTAAGTGCTCGGCGCCGCCGCGCCCGGCGCCCAAGCGCCCGGCGCGGGCCAACCAGCTCTTCGGCTCCGTCTGGAACTGCGAGAAGGGCACGATGAGCGGCACGGTCGTTAGCGCGACGGCCTCCGCAACGTACAGCCACTCATCGATGACTATTTGGCCATCACGCAGCAAGCGGCGCGGCATATACCCGTTCCTTGAATGGCTTCACACCGAGGCGGCGCACCGTCTCGAGAAAGCGTTCTTCCGGTTGGCGCAGTTCCACGTATACATCCAGGAGCCGCGCAAGGGTTTCAGGCACCTGCATCTTCGCCACCGAGGGACCGATAACCGTGCCTAAGGATGCATCAACGCCGGCCGCACCGCCGATGGTGATCTGATACCACTCCTCGCCGCCCTTATCCACGCCGAGAATCCCGATGTTGCCGACGTGATGATGGCCGCAGGCATTCATGCAGCCAGACATCTTGACGTCGATTTCACCCAGATCGTAAATATAGTCGTAGTCATCGAAGCGCTCGTTGATGAGTTTTGCCACATCGATGGAACCGGCGTTGGCCAGGCTGCAGAAGTCGAGTCCGGGACAACAAATCATATCGGTCAAGGTTCCGATGTTCGGCGTCGCTAAACCTGCCCCCTTGAGCGCTTGCCACAGCTCATAAGTCTGGTCTTGTTCGACATCGGCGAGCAGCAAGTTCTGGGTATGAGTCACGCGCACTTCGCCGAAGCTATAACGATCAGCAAGATCGGCGATGAGCTCCATCTGTGCATCGGTGGCATCGCCCGGGGGCATGTCGGGCTTTTTCAGGGAGATGTACACCGCGCGGTAGCCGGGTACCTTGTGCGCCGCCGTGTTGTAACGGTACCAGGCGCGAAAGGCGGTCTCTTTGCCGGCGTCCGGTTGGCTATCCGCGAGCGTGCGATAGGCGGGGGGCGTGAAAAAGCTGCGCATGCGGGCGACTTCGGCATCCTCGACGCGAGGACCTGCATCGCGCAGCAGTTCCCATTCAGCTTCAACGCGCCGGGTAAATTCCTCTATGCCCAACGAGCGCACCAGTATCTTGATGCGCGCCTTGGTCAAATTGTCGCGGCGGCCCTCGAGGTTGTAGATGCGCAATATCGCTGTCAAATAGGACAGTAAATGCTCGCGCGGCAGAAATGAGCGGACCACTTGACCGATGATGGGCGTGCGCCCCAAACCGCCGCCGGCCAGGATTTCAAAGCCCATCTCGCCGTTGGGGCCGCGCACGATGTGCACGCCGACATCGTGAACCAACGATGCGGCGCGGTCTTGCGGCGCGCCGGTGACGGCGATCTTGAATTTGCGCGGCAGGTAAGTGAATTCAGGATGGAACGTCGACCACTGGCGGATGATCTCGCACCAGGGCCGCGGGTCTTCGAGCTCGTTGGCGGTGACGCCGGCCAAGTGATCCGAGGTGATGTTGCGGATGCAATTGCCGCTGGTTTGAATGGCGTGCATCTCGACTTCGGCGAGCTCGGCGAGAATGTCCGGGACCTCTTCGAGCTTGGGCCAGTTGTACTGGATATTCTGGCGCGTGGTGAAATGCCCGTAGCCGCGGTCGTAGCGGCGCGCGATTCCCGCCAGCGTGCGAAGCTGCAGGGATGAGAGCAGGCCATACGGAATGGCGACCCGCAGCATGGGGGCGTGCCGCTGGATATAGAGACCGTTGCGCAGCCGCAGGCCGCGAAATTCGTCTTCGCTAAGAGTTCCGGCGAGAAAGCGCTGCGTTTGATCGCGAAACTGCGCGACGCGTTCATTGACCAGGGTTTTGTCGGTGAGATCGTACCGATACATGTCATCACGATACGCCGCCCCGCTTCAACCCCGCCAATTACCACGCGATATGAGCTTATGACTGCCGCTCTTTGTCAGTGAGTGCCGATCCTTGTCAATCCGCGCAATGGTTCCTTTTGTAATAGGTAAAAACCGTGATTTGCTTAGCAGAGCTATCCCAAGGTTCGGCGCAGCATTCGCGGGGTAACTTAAGGGTCCCCATTTGCCTAAAGATCTCACCGAAGTATCGGTTGCGCCGGACACTTATCACGTCTCGCCCGAGCCCATGCTCATGGTTGCCGATTTGCATGGAGCGTTGGCGCTTTGCCTGCACGATGAAGGCCGAGGAGTGGGCGGCATGCTGCACCTCAAGTTCATCGGCGAAACGGGGCGCCCCAGCGATGTGACCGACAACACATTGAGCTCCGTTCTTGTGGTGCTCGACAAATTCAAGCGCGCGGTGCTCGGCAACACCACCCGCCGCGACGAGGTTCACGCGCGTATTCTGGCGCATGCCTTGCCGCCCACCGACGCCGGTGAGCCCAGTGCTTCCCTGGTGGATTTAATCCAAGCCGATCTCGCCGACGGAAAGATCGCCTGCGGATCGCAAACCATGCGCCGCACCGAAATCATGCGGGTTTGTTTCCAACCCTTCGAAGGCCGGGTCTGGATATGCGGTCCAAATGATCTGCGTGCGCGGCGAGCGCAGCACTCCGTCGGTTAATTCGAGATAAGATCCCCGCCTGAGAGTCTTGGGGGGTCCGTTATGCGTTTGGCTGTCCTTGCGGCGATCACCGTCTTGAGCGCCTGTGCGAGCGACCGCTTAAGCTCGGCGCCCCCGCACGGTCTGGATTTCAGCGGCCACTGGAAACTCAATGAAGCGGATAGCGATGATCCGATGCACTTGCTGCAGACCGCTAATCAGTCCGCGGGCGGTGCGGGAAGTGCACAAGACTCAGGCGGCCGTGGCGGACGAAGCGGACGCGGCGGACGCGGCGGCGGCATAGGAGCTCCCAGCTTCTTGGCGCCGGCAACGCCGCCTATCGGGGCCTTGAGCGAGGCGGTGCGTTTTCCGGGCAAACAACTCGACGTCCGCCAAGTCGGCGGCATTGTCGCCTTCACCTCGGATGGCAAGAACCGCGTCTGCCAGCCTGAGGAGGGGAAAAAACCCTCCAGACATCACCGCAATGCGTCGGACCGCGATGCTCCTCTGCCGGCCGCACGCGACATTCCGCCGCCAAGGTGCGGGTGGCTGGAAAAGACTTTGATTGTGCGCAGCGGTGAGTTGGGGGAAGACCGTCCGCCGTTCGAGGAGCACTACAGCATTTCCGAGGATGGTCAACGCTTGATCGAAGAGGTCAACTTCCAAGGCGGGCGTTCCAGCGGATTTATCGTGTCGCGCGTGTGGGATCGAATTGCAGAATGAAAAAAGCCGGGCTTTCGCCCGGCTTTTAAGTCCCCATGCCTCTCGCAGCGCCGTCTTAAGGAGCGCCCGACGATGATCGGCCTTTTTTACTTCCCAAAGTCCAATTGCGTCCGAGCAACACTCTAGCCTCGCGCCGTCGTCTACGCTAGTGGTAATGCAAAGAAGTGTGAAAAGTTAATGTAGCGCAAAAGCAACAACAATTGTTAGGCGCTCCACAGGGACGCCCGAGTTTTATTATCCTTTGGCGGCGGATTATTGAATCGGAGATTTAAGCGTGGCCAAGACCTCAAAATCCACCTTGCCCGTAGCAGCGGTGCGCACTCGACGTGCTTATTTTGACTGCAGATTCGGGCAACTGCACGTGCGTACTGCGTTTCCTACCACGGGCGGTTTCGATGAGCAGGTGACGCTGGTGTGCTTACATGCCGCGCCCGGTTCGAGCCGCATGTTCGCGCGCTTTCTGCCCCAGATCGCCGATGTGCGCTCGGTCTACGCGCCCGACTTGCCCGGTCTAGGCGAGTCGGATCCCTCGCCGAGCGCGAGCGTGGCCGACGCTGCCAGCGCGATCTCTGACTTGGCGCATGACCTGCGATTGCGCCAAATCGACTTACTGGGTGTTAGAAGCGGTGCCCAGGTCGCGCTCGAACTCGCTGCCGCCCGTCCGGATCTGGTTCGTCGGCTGGTCTTGGTGGACGCGCCGTCCGCGGGAAGGTCCCCCTCGAAACAGCCCACCTTGGCCCTGCACGCCGCGGATGATCTGTTTGAGGCCGGGGCGAAAACGCTGGCCGCGCAAATCGGCGGATTTCTCGCGGGACGTGCGTGAGAGGGGTTGTGCGCCTCAATAAATACATCAGCGAGACCGGCGTGTGTTCACGGCGCGAGGCGGACAAATGGATCGAAGCAGGCCGCGTCACCTGCAACGGCGAGCCCGCCGCGTTAGGCACCAAGGTCGCGCAGGGCGACGAGGTCCGCATCGACGGGGATTTGATCGGGCACAAAAAGAAACCCGTCTATATCGCCTTGAACAAGCCGGTTGGCATCATCTGCACCACCGAGAGCCGCATCGAGGACAACATCATCGATCACATCAAGTATCCCGAGCGGATCTTTCCTGTCGGCCGCTTGGATAGGGATTCGGAAGGTCTGATATTGCTGACCAACAACGGCGACATCGTCAACGAAATCCTGCGCTCGGAGAATAACCACGAAAAGGAATACGTGGTGACGGTGGATCGGCCCATTACAGATCTCGCGCTGCGCATGCTGTCGCAGGGCGTGAAAATTATGGGCGAGGTGACCAAACCGAGCAAAGTCACCCGCGTCAATGATCAATGCTTTCGCATCATCCTCACGCAAGGATTGAATAGGCAGATCCGCCGCATGTGCTCGGCGCTCGGATACAAGGCGCAACGCCTGCAGCGAGTGCGAATCATGAATGTCCATTTGGGAAATCTACGGCCCGGCCAGTGGCGCCATTTAACGCCTGCAGAACTCTCGGGTTTGATGCCTAATTAGGCCGCAAGATCGCGGGCGCGACGCCGTCGGACCATTGACGTCCGCTGCTGATGCGCCAATCCGGATCCTCGGCTTTGCCGGCCAGCCATCTGTAAAAATCACGGCCTCGATTGGTCCAGTAGGAATGACTAAACAGCACGCCGCCGCTGCTCGACTTGACCGTAAAGCGGCGCCGAAATCCGAAGCTCAAGATTCCACCCGTGCAGATGATTCCGGGCGAGTTCTCCGACAGCGCATATTGGTTGGGCCCGACTTGCAGCCGCAGCCGACCACCTTGCCCGTAAATGCAGATGTTAGGTCCTGCAGGACGGATCAGGGCAATGCCATGAACCAAAGGCGGCGGCATGTCGTTGGCCGTCCAAGTGCCGCCGAGGGCGTGCCAGTTCAGCACCATGCTTTGGCGGCGGAAATCGATTACGGAGATGGTGGTGGCGTGATCCACAGACAGGTATTCAAGCACACCTCGGGATCAATTTGTCGTGATCAATTTACAGGTGCGTCGGCGAACGCGTTTTGCACCACGCTGGCCGTGAGGATTTGCGGCAGAACCAAGGGCTCCGATCCCGGCTTTGAATTATAAACCACGTAGAGCGGCACGCCGGCGCGCCCGAAAGCCGCGAGCGCGTGTGTGATGGCAGGATCGCGATTGGTCCAGTCCCCTTTCATCAACGTCACTTTCTTGTCACGAAAAATCTCTTGAACAGCCGAATCGGAGAACGCGTTGCGCTCATTGACGAGGCAAGTCAAACACCAGCTTGCGGTGAAGTTGACGAGCAGCGGCCGGCCCGCGGCGCGGAGGTCGGCAACGCGCGCCGCACTATAGGGCTGCCACTCATCCGCGCCCGGCCTCGCTTGCGCGGTGTCACCGGGCCCAGCCCCAGGGGCAGCAGAGGCCACGTCGGCGAAGCGCACCGGAAGAATAATGGCCAGCAGTATCGCTACGACGGCTGTGGCAATCACGGTCACCCTGCCGCCGCCCGAGCTCGAGGAGGACTTTTGATACGCCCATGCAGCCAGCCCGATCAGCACCGTGCCGGCCAAGGCGGCGCCCAGCCCGAAAGAAGAGGTCTCGTGCGAAAGCACCCACAGCAGCCACGCCGCGGATGCGTAAATCGGAAAGGCAAAAACTTGTTTCAGCGTGTCCATCCACGCGCCGGGTTTCGGCAGCACGCGGCGCATCCAGGGCGCAAATGACAACAGCACGTACGGCAGCGCCAGCCCGAATCCGAGCGCCGCAAAAATGCACAAGGCGTTGATCGATGACTGGGTCAGGGCAGCGCCTACCGCGGCCGCCATGAATGGAGCCGTGCATGGCGTTGCCACCAGCGTGGTCAATACCCCGGTGAAAAACGACGCGCTGTAGCCTTCGCCGTGCGTGAGTCCGTCACCGACGCCTGCCAGGCCGCCGCCAACTTCGAACACGCCCGACAAATTGAGGCCCACCGCCAGCAGCAAGTAAATCATCAAGGTGACGAACAGCGGTGACTGCAACTGGAAACCCCAGCCGATTTCCTCGCCGCCGGCACGCAGCGCCAGCAGCACGGCGGCGAGGCATAGCATGGAGCTGATCACGCCGGCGGCAAACACCAAGCCCTTGACGCGCACCGCGCCGGGATCTTTCTTGGCTTGCTCGACCACGTTGATGGCTTTGATGGAGAGCACCGGAAACACGCAGGGCATCAGGTTCAAGATCAAACCACCCGCGATGGCGAGCAGCATCAGCGCAGCAAGCGAATGTTGCGGCTCCTGGTTTGTTTGCGTAAGCGGCGCCACGGCGCCCGGCGCAAAACGCGGGCCCGCTTTGACCTGATCCGCCCCGGCGCCGGAAAAATCGGCGGAAATTTCGATAGGAACGGTATCGGCCTGGGTGGCGTTTTGTTCGGTCGCAACCAGGACGCCGCGAATGGCTCCGGCCTTCGGCGGCTGATAGCCAATCTTAATCGCCAGCTCGACCGAATCCTGGTTGCGCGTCAGCTTTTGGGGAGCGGCATACTCGATGCTGCCCTCGGCGTAGGGGAAGAACGTCAGCGTCTTGATCTGCGAGAGTATCGGGCCCCATTCTCGGCTCAAGCTGATGATCAGCTGGTCGCCCTGGATTCGGGCGGAGGTCAGCGCCGGCTGCGTGGTGGGCAACTCGCTGCGAGCCGTGGTAAACAGAGCCGATGCCTTAGGATCGAGGCTGCCCGCTTGAGCGCTTTGCGGCAATTTCAACTGCAAATCCGCGCTTTCCGGTATGCACACATCGGAACAGACCAGCCAACTGGCCTTGGCGGCCAATGTCGCCGGTGTGCCCTCCTGGGCTTTCAAGTCTTTAGGCGCGCTGATCTGCACCAAATGCACGGCGTGCTTGGCGTAACCGTAGTTCACGAGCGGCGCGATCTCGAAGCGATGCGGCGTGGTCCAGACAATCTCGCCCGCCGTAAATCCGGGCGGAAGCTCCCACTTAAGACTGGTCGGTTGACCGGAGTCGCCGGGATTGCGCCAATAGGTGTGCCAGCCGTCGCGGATATCGAGTTCCAATGCGACCCAGAAAGTTTGTCCGGGCCCTACGGCGGCGACCTCACTCACCAGCCGCGCTTTGACGTTGTCGGTAGCGACTGTGTTCCCCGACAGTGCCAAGGCTGCCGGCGAGGCCGACAACAGCAGCAAGTAAAGCCAAGTCTTGATTGCGCGCATGCCCTATGGTACCGAATTAAGCCCCGGGAAGAGCGTGCCCTCCCCACGGGGTGTGGAACATCTCACAGTATGGCCGGTAATACCGCTAGGCGGCCGCTTCAGCTAAGGTAGCCATCGATGCCGCTCATCCAAGAAAACTACGTCGACCGGATTCTCAAATCGAAGGTCTACGATGTGGCCATTGAAACGTCGTTGGAAACCGCACCGCGGCTGTCGCGGCGCCTGAATAACCACGTGTTGTTCAAACGTGAAGACCTTCAGCCGGTGTTTTCGTTCAAAATCCGGGGCGCATACAACAAAATCGCCCAATTGTCGGCCATCAGCGCGCAGCGCGGCGTCATATGCGCATCCGCGGGCAACCACGCACAAGGCGTTGCCCTGGCCGCGCGAACTCGGGGAATCCCTGCACTCATCGTCATGCCCTTGACGACCCCGGATATCAAGGTGCAAGCGGTCGCGGATCTTGGCGGCGAGATCATATTGCACGGCGATGATTACGATCACGCCTACGAACATGCGACTGAACTGGGCCGGCAACGAAATCTGGTGTTCGTGCACCCCTTCGATGACCCCGACGTCATCGCCGGCCAAGGCACCATCGCTATGGAGATCCTGCGCCAGCGCCACGGCGATGCGATCGACGCGATTTTTGTCCCGGTCGGCGGCGGGGGCCTGATCGCGGGCATTGCTGCGTATGCAAAGTCTCTGTACCCGCGGATCAAGATCATCGGCGTTCAGCCGGAAGATTCATCCGGCATGTTCGAATCGCTGCGCGCCGGCAAGCGCGTCACGATGGAGCGGGTAGGCATGTTCGCCGACGGCGTTGCGGTGCGGCGCGTGGGCGAGGAGACATTTCGTCTTGCCCGCCAATACGTCGATGAGGTCTTGCTCGTCACCACGGATCAGATCTGCGCGGCCATCCAAGATATTTTCCAGGACACACGCTCTATCGCCGAACCGGCGGGGGCATTAGCGGTAGCCGGCATCAAGAAGTACGTGGCGCGCGAAAATTGCACGGACCGCACGCTGATCGCCGTGAACTGCGGCGCCAACATGAATTTTGACCGGCTGCGTTACGTCGCGGAGCGTGCGGACATCGGCGCGCAACGCGAAGCGCTGTTTGCCGTGCAAATGCCGGAAGCGCCGGGATCGTTCCTGCGCTTTTGCGAGCTGCTAGGGAAACGCAGCGTGACTGAGTTCAATTACCGGTACTCCGATGTCAAGGCCGCGCAGGTGTTCGTCAGCCTTTCACTCAGCCAGGGGAAACTCGAGCGCGACGGGCTGCTGGCGCTGATCACTGCCGCCGGCTTCACCGCGCGCGACATGACGGACAATGAGATGGCTAAGCTGCATGTGCGCTACATGGTGGGCGGCCACGCGCGCGGCCTGGCGGACGAACGGCTGTACCGGTTCGAATTTCCGGAGCGTCCGGGCGCGCTGCTCAAGTTTCTGCAGGCGGTCGGCATGCAGTGGAACGTGAGCCTATTCCATTACCGCAATCACGGATCGGATCACGGTCGGGTGCTCGCCGGCATTCAAGTTCCTGCCGAAACCGCGACCGATTTTCTATTGCACCTCAACGAGCTGCAGTACGCGTACACGGAGGAAACCGAGAACGCGGCATACAAGCTTTTTTTGGCCGGCTGACCATGTGGTCCCGAAGTGGATAGCACCGCCTACCGAGCGCTGCGCCAGCCGCGGCACGCGACCTTAAAAGCGCGGGGTCTTGCGATGCATGTGACCTGCTGGGGACCGGAGCCCGGGCCGCAACCGCCGCTGTTGCTGCTGCACGGCTGGCTCGACGCGGGCGAAACTTTTCAATTCATCGTCGATGCGCTCAAGCAGGAACGGTCTGTCATTGCGCCCGATTGGCGCGGATTCGGCCGCAGCGAGTGGCCGCAAGAGGGTTATAGCTTTCCGGATTATTTGGGGGATTTGGATGCCTTGATGGATCAGATTTCACCTGACTCGCCTGCCGACATCGCCGGCCACAGCATGGGCGGAAATATCGCGAACCTCTATGCAGGCCTTAGGCCCGAGCGGGTGCGCTGCCTCGTCAATCTGGAGGGCTTCGGACTTCCGCGTACCGCTCCGCACGAGGCGCCGGCGCGAATGCGCAAGTGGCTCGATCAAATCAAAGGACCGGCGATCGAAAAGAGCTACCAATCCTTTGAGCAGCTAACCGCCATCATTCAACTTCGCTACCCGCGGTTCCCGCTGGGCGCAGCCGCCTTCATCGCGCGCATTTGGGGAACGCAGGATGGGGAACTGCGCGTACGCCTGGCGGCCGACCCGCGCCATCACTGGGTGAATCCGATTCTTTATAAGCGCGAGGACGCCGAGGCGACCTGGAGCGGGATTCGTGCGCCTGCGCTCATGATGATCGGCGAGGAGTCCGACTATTTGAAGCGCCTGGGAAATGACGGCACGCAGGAGGCATTGCGTAGGGCCTATCCGGGCTTCGAAGTTGCCCGCGTCGCCGGCGCCGGGCACATGCTGCACATCGAACGTCCGGACTCGGTGGCGCCGGTGATAGAAGCGTTTTTGGATGCGCATTAGATGATCCGCCGTATCTACCCGACTCGCTTCGGTCAACTGCATTTGCGCAGCCATGACGGCAGAGGCGTGCCCTTGGTGCTGCTGCACATGTCGCCGCTCTCCGGCGCGATGTGGCAAGCGCTGCAGGAGAAATTGGAAAGGCCGACGCACGCGCCGGACCGGCTGGGCTACGGCTTCTCCGACGCGCCGCCTTGGGCGCTGTCCTTGGAGCAATATGCGCTGGCGACCGTGGACGGCCTGAAAGCGGCGGGCATGCAAGGGCCAATCGATTTATTGGGGGTGCATACCGGGTCCGTTGAGGCAATCGAGATTGCCCATCAGCTTGGCCCCCAGGTGCGCCGGCTCGTGGCGGTGGGCATGCCCCTGTTTACCGCCGAGGAGCAGCAACGGCAAATGGAAAAATACAGCGAACAGCCGCTGCGTCCGGCAAGCGATGGAGGGCACGTGCTCGCCGCGTGGCGGGGCGGTCTCGCCTCCCGCGAGCCCCCTTATGATCTTGCCGACGTGCATCGGCGTTTCGTGGAACACGTCATCGCGGCAAATCCAGGGGCGGCCTTTCGCGCCGCGTGCGGCTACGACATCGAAAAGAAATTGAAAAGCCTAAAATCGCCCCTGACCGTGTTCGCCCCGCATGACGACCTCATCGAGCAAACGTTGCGCGTGAAGCCGTTGCTCAGAGCCAGCGCCATCTACGTGGACTTGCCGGATTTGGGGCTAGATTTGTTTCGAGGGGCGACGAATCGGATGGTCGAGCTGGTTAATCGGCACCTGCCGGCGGGGTAAGCAGTCCGCCTCATGGACATCACAAAAATACCCGCGCCGGAGTCCGGTTCCTCGGGTGTCGCCTCGGGCGTCGCCTCGGGCGCCACCACGCCGGGCGTCGTCACGCCCTCGGAGCAAGGTGCAAAAGCGCCGCCCAATCTCGTCGCAACGGCCGATGAGGTCGATATTCGTCCGTTGGATTTAAGCGCCGCGCTGCAGATCTTGATAGCCGAGGTGCGCGCATCCTTTGAATCGCAAGCGTTGCTGGCTGCGGCCGGGATTGAGACGCCCGGCGTCGCGATACCCGGCGCAGCCCCGGACAACCCGCAGCAGGCGGCGCGCGCGTTGATGGAAATCATTCTGCAGGCCCAACCTGAAGAGGCCGGCAATGCGCAGTGGGGCGCGGCGCTCGCGCACATGGAAATAATGCTGCAATCAGGACTCGAACGCGGCATCAGCGTCGTGACTTTGTGGCGCAATGTCCCTGCGCCCGTTATAGAAACAACCAACGAGACGCGCGCGCTTATACTCGCGCTGCTCGATGAGGGACCGGAGAATCCGATATGGCTGCGCCCTGAGTGGGCAGGACTCGCGCCAAGATTCGAACGTTTTTGGCGCCGCAGGCGGCGCGCGCGGCGGCGACTCAGCGATCCTGATTATGCCTCAGAGGGCTTTGACAGTGATGAACACCGGTCTTAACGACGCCTCTTCGGTGTCCATGATGCCTATATTGAAACGCGTGGCGCTGGTTTTGGTGTTTCTGTGGTTTACGATCGGCGGCGTGGCCCATTTTGCCTTGACCGAAGCGGAAATGCGCATCGTGCCGCCCTCCATCCCTTGGCCCCGAGCCGCAGTGCTGGTGAGCGGCGTATTCGAACTGCTGGGGGCTGTTGGCGTTTTAATTCCCGTTACGCGCCGCGCGGCCGGAGTTGGCCTGTTTCTGCTGACCATCGCGGTGACGCCTGCCAATGTCTATATGCTCCAGCATGCTGAAGCTTTCAGCGTTCCGCGCTGGGCGCTGATCCTGCGGCTGCCCTTTCAAATCGCGTTGCTGGCAATGATTCTTTGGAGCACGTGGAAATCCAAAGCCCATCGCAATGCCGCGTCGACAGCCAGCCTCCTATAACTTACGATCGCACCATGCTCAATGCCCCGAAGTTGACTGGTCTTTCTGGGAATGAAATCTACTGCATGCGGCTGAAGGGCCTCATCCCGAGCGGGGTTGTCATCGGCAACAGCATTCAGTCCATGGGATTCTTAGGAGGCGTGCGCTCTGCATTTCGCGGCATCGTGGGAGGCGAGATTCCCGATGTCACGCGGATGATTCATGAGGGCCGACAAGCCGCCTACACCCGCATGCGGGAGGAAGCCAATCGCGAGCAGGTGCACGGGGTGGTCGGCGTGACTTCCGAATTGCGCAGCCTCAGCGGCAATTCCGAGTTCTTATTCGTCGGATCCGGCGTCAGCGGAGGTCCAGGCACGGCGTTGTTCACCACCGCCGGAGATGCTCAAGAGTTGTACTGCCACATGGATGCAGGCTATGAACCAAAGGAGTTTGTCTTCGGCAACATCGCCTATTCGGTCGGTGCCGTGGGCGGAATCGCGGGCACCCTCAAAACCTTGGTGCGCGGCGAGATTACGGAATTCAGCGATGTGTTCAATGCGACACGCCATCACGCGCTCGATCGGCTCGTCACGCATGCGAAAGCGGTTGGCGCCAACTGCGTCGTCGGCGTGCGGACCACGGTGCTGCATTTTGCCGGCTTTCACGAGATGTATATGGCCGGTACCGCCGCATTCCACCCTCAACTCGCTGCAGAGGCGCGAAGCGCCCCAGTGAGCAGCGATATGACCGGCGAGGAACTGTGGGGCATGACGCAGCTGGGATACGCGCCGATCAAGCTGCTGATTTCGACTTCCGTCTATTCGCTGGGCGCCATCGGCGGGATCAGAGCGGCATTTCAAAGTTTGGTGCGGGGCGAGCTGGGTGATTTGACCAAGCTGATCTACGAAGCGCGCGAACAAGTGTTCGAGCGAATCAAAAACGAAGCCGCCGCCTTGGGCGCCGAAGAAGTGGTCGGCATCAAGACTTATATCGTCGAGCTCGGATCCAGTCTGGTCGAGATCTTTGCCGTCGGCACGGCGGTTCGTAAGCTTCAGGGAATGACGGTCAGCACGCCCGCATTGCCGGCGCAGGCCATTATCCGCGACAAGGACACGTGGCTGAACGGCATCGGCGGATTCGACATCCAGTCGCTGCGCGCCGGCGGCTAAGCGAGGCGTTATATGAAGACTGCTGCGCTTATGCTTTCGCTGCTGGCGCTCGTCGGCAGCGCGAGCGCCCGCCACCACCGATCGGGCACTGCGAATGAACCGGGCACCTTTGACTACTACCTGTTGTCGTTGTCCTGGTCGCCGGCGTTTTGTTTAGGCAATCCGGGGGCCGCCGAATGCGGCGGTCCGCGCCGCTTCGGATTCATCGTTCACGGACTGTGGCCGCAAAATGAGAAGGGATGGCCGGAGAATTGCAACGTGCCGCAGCAAGTACCCGAGAGTGTGCTGACCGGCATCTCCGATTTGATGCCGGCGCGGGGCCTCGTTTACCACGAGTGGTCGGCGCACGGCACTTGCAGCGGCTTGGATCCTTCGGATTTTTTTGGCTTGGTGCGCCGCGCCTACAACAGCGTCGCGATACCCGCTGAATTTTCCGACGTCCGCCAGCCCGTCGAAGAATCGCCGGACGCTATCGGTAAGGCTTTTTTGCGCGCCAATCCTCGCTTAACCTCCGATTCCATTGTCGTCACCTGCAGCGGCCAGGGTAACCCTCGGCTGCGCGAAGTGCATATTTGCCTTGATCGGACCTTAAATCCGCGAGCCTGTTCCGCCGACGCTGAGCGCGGCGCTTGCCGCGCGCCGACAGTGATCGTGCCGCCGGTTCGCTGAAAACATCAATATCGAGATCATTCATGGGACCATTGAGATATGCATTCGCGATTTCCGGCCTCTGCCTCGCGGCATCAAATGCAAGTACAGCCGGCGGAGTGACCGCTTATCTGCCGATGAATCTGGAACCGGAGATCGAGCGCCAGGTCGAGCGGGTGCTCATTTTGGCCGATGAACCCATCCTGAAACGTCCGTTTTCGGTGGAGCTGGTGAGATTGGCGCTGCCTCAGGCGTGCGAAGTCGACAAAGTCCTGTGCACCAAGGTAGAGAAATATCTCGAGCGCTATTCGCGCGATTACGCCGTGACGCATGCCAGCGTAACGGGGGCCATCACCCACGAAAAGGATGCGCTGGTCGTGCCCGATCAGCACGGATTGCCGGTAAACAGCAAGTACGAGTTATCGCTGCTGGCATTTGTGCAGCCGAGCGACTATTTCCTGATAAGCGCGGGCGGCATTGCCTATAAAGGACGGACCACGCCTACGGGCTCGATGGTGAGCCTCGGCACCAATTGGGCGCAGCTGGATATCGGCTACCGAGATCATTGGCTATCCCCCATGACGGACAGCAGCACGCTGATCAGCACGGAATCGCCCACTTTAGCGTCGGTGACGCTCTCGAATTACGAGCCGCTGACGCGCTTGGGATTCCAGTACGAATTTTTTCTCGAACGCATGGCATCCCAACCGATTCTCTTCAACGGGGTCGAAGTCACCGGCACCCCGAAGCTGTTCGGTGCGCAGTTTTCGATCGAGCCGACTCCGGGATGGTCTTTGGGGGTCAATCGGCTGTTGCAATACGGCGGCGGCGAGGGCCAGCCGACCTCGGCGCGTTTTCTATTGCGCGACTTCTTCCAGCCGAGCGGCCTATCGCAAACCCAGGGCAACCAACAGGCATCCTATGTCACTCGTTTCATCTTGCCGAGCAAGACTCCGGCTGCCGTGTACTTTCAATATGCCGGAGAAGACAACTCCAACGGCGGCAGTTACCTGCTGGGCAGTCCTGCCATTTCCGCGGGCATCGATTTCCCGCGCGTGCTGCGCTATTTCGATTTCACCTACGAAATTTCGGAATGGTCGAACATCTGGTACGTGCACAATATTTTTCTGAACGGAACGAGCAACCACGAAATAGTGGAAGGGAACTGGGGCGCGCAGGAGCGCAATTTTAACGATGGAGTCGGGGCAAGGAGCCAGATGTTGCGCGTCGGTTGGATGCCGCCGTTCGGCGGCTACTTGGAAGAGCGCGTGCGCACGCTGGCGAATCAGACCTATTACGGCGGGGATAATCGTACCTACGTTACGACGCCTAGCCCATTTCCGTACCATCATTACTACGATTTTTCCATCCGCTATTCGCGCCCGTGGAAGGGCCTTACGCTCGGCGGGGAAGCCTTCGGCGGGCGGGACGTGGATGGAAAGTCTTTTAGCCGCTTGTCAGGGTTCGTGCGTTACGGCGGCGATTCGAAGACCCGCGACGATGTTTCATACACCGATGAGAGCGATGACGATGACCCGCATGACGTGGATCACCATGGCGCCGAAGTGTTCGTGGATGCCGGCGTCAATGCGAACACGGTACGCACGGATCTGGAGCCGGGAATACCCGTGACGACATCAAAGCTTAAGTTCGGACCGCACTTCGGCCTCGGCGCGCGGCGCGCCGTCTCGGAGACAAATGATCTTGGCGTCCGAGGGGAAGTCGACCAAGTCGACGGCCACACGCTCATCGGTCTGCGGGCCATCGATTACCGACACCGCTTCGACGGTCCCTTGGCCTTGGGTTTTTTTGCCGGCGTCGCTCGCTACAACGTCCAGACCCCGGCGACCTCGCTATTCGCAGGCGTTGGCGCTGCGTGGCGCGATGTCCTCCCCTCCTGGGATTTGAATCTGGACTTTCGCTACGGGCAAAATCTGGCGCGCGATCACGTGCTCGCCAGCGATGTGCAGGGCCCCCGGCCGGAAACGTTCTACAAGATTGAAATCGGCACACTGTACATTTCGCGGCGTTTTTGATGAATCCGCAGAACGAAGCCGACACTCCCGTGGGCCGACCGCCCCTGCCTCCTTTCACCTATGAAACCGCCTGCCAGAAAGTGCGCTTGGCCGAGGACGCGTGGAATACACGCGATCCGTCTCGGGTGGCGCTCGCCTACACAACCGACAGCCGATGGCGCAATCGCGCGGAATTTTTGCAGGGGCGCGATGCCATCCAGGCATTTCTCACCCGCAAATGGGCGCGGGAACTGGATTATCGGCTGATCAAAGAACTCTGGGCGTTTCGAGAGAATCGGATCGCGGTACGGTTCGCCTACGAGTGGCACGACGATAACGGCCAATGGTTTCGCAGTTACGGCAACGAGAATTGGGAATTCGATGAGCACGGGCTGATGAGGCTGCGTTTGGCCAGCATCAACGACTTGCCGATCGCGGAGACCGAGCGTCACTATCGCTGGCCGCAGGGACGCCGCCCCGATGATCATCCTTCATTGAGTGACCTTGGACTGTGACCGAAGAGCGCCGAACGGATACGCGATTTTTAAGAATCGTGATTTCACGCTGTACCTGGGCTCCCGGTTTTTCGCTGCCATCGCAACGCAAATGCTCATCATGGCAGTGGGCTGGCAGGTGTACCACATCACCGGACGCGTGCTCGATCTTGGGCTGATTGGCCTGTCGCAGTTTCTGCCGTTTTTATGTCTGGTGCTTTTCTCCGGGCATGTCGCCGATCAATTCGATCGGCGCCTGATCATTTTGCTGGGCCACTGCTCCTATGCCCTATGCGCTCTATTGCTGCTCTATTTTGCCTGGCAGCAAACCGGTACCCTACCCATTTTCGCAGTACTCGCCATTCTCGGTGTGACGCGCGCTTTCCAAGTCCCCGCGTCGCAGTCGTTCATTCCCACCATCGTGCCGGCAGCAACACTGAGCAGTGCGCTCGCCATCAACTCCTCGGCCAACCAGGTGGCGGTGATCGTCGGTCCCAGCGTCGGCGGAATCGTGTACGCGCTGGCGGAGGCCCGTTTTGGGCACAACAGCGGTGCACCCGTGGTTTACGGCGCTGCCACGGCGCTGGTGCTAATCGCCATTGCGTTGGTCGCCCTTATCGCCCAGCGACGCCGGGTATCCACCCGCTCTTCCCTGTCTTGGGGGACCCTGCTGCAAGGGCTGCGCTTCGTGTGGCATCGCAAAACGGTACTAGGAGCCATATCGTTGGACTTATTTGCGGTATTGTTCGGAGGTGCGACGGCCCTGTTACCGGCTTACACGCGGGACGTACTGCATGCCGGCCCCGAGGTGTTCGGCTATTTGCGGGCCGCGCCGGGAGTGGGCGCGGGCATCATGGGGCTTTGGCTGGCGTTCAGGCCCATATCGCGGCATGTCGGCGCTACGATGTTCGGGGGCGTCGCCGCATTTGGCTTGGCAACCGTGGTCTTGGGGCTGACCCATGTGTTTTGGGTCGCGATGATCGCATTAGTCGTCCTGGGTGTGGGGGACATGATCAGCGTATTCGTCCGCTCGATGCTGGTGCAGCTGCAGACGCCTGACGAGATCCGGGGCCGGGTCAGTGCAGTCAACTCCGTGTTCATCGGTGCGTCCAATGAACTTGGAGAGTTCGAGTCAGGTACGACGGCGGCTTGGTTCGGGCTGGTGCCCGCCATTGTGTTAGGCGGTGTCGCCACAATGTTAGTGACGGTTTTGTGGTCGCGTGTGTTTTTCCCACAGCTGTGGCGCATGCAGACATTCCAGCATTTGGAGGTATACGAAGCCGATGCAACATAAAGACGACCACGAGCATGGCCACGACCATGAAACCCATGATCACGCGCATCACGATCATGCTCATGGCCATGCGCATGGGATACCCGCCGGCGGCGTCAACCTTCGAATGGGCATTGCAGTGGCGCTTAACCTGATTTTCGTATTGGTCGAGGGCGGCTTCGGTTTCATTTCCAACTCCGTGGCATTGATTGCGGACGCCGGGCACAACTTGAGCGACGTGCTGGGGCTGGTGTGCGCCTGGGGGGCGTTGGTGCTCGGACGCCGGCCTCCGGGTGGCAAATTTACCTATGGTTTAGGACGTTCTTCCGTGCTGGCGGCGCTCGCAAATGCAGTGTTGCTGCTCTTGGCGTGCGGTGCCATAGCCTGGGAGGCTGCGAGCAGATTGGGATCGCCTCCGCCCGTGGCGGGGCGAACGGTGATGACGGTGGCCGCAATTGGCATTGTGTTAAATGGCATCAGTGCTTGGATGCTCCACGCCGGCAGTCACGGCGACCTCAACCGGCGAAGCGCCTATATCCACATGCTCGGCGATGCGGCCGTATCGGCCGGCGTTTTGCTGTCGGGCTTGCTGATTGTGTTTACCGGATGGGCCGTGCTCGACCCCCTCGTCAGCCTCGTGATCGTGGCGGTGATACTGCTGAGCACCTGGCGGCTGCTGCGCGATTCACTGACGTTATCGTTGGACGGCGTTCCCGCCAGCGTCAATTCATCCGCCGTCATGTCCTATCTCGCTCGCCAGCGAGGCGTGACCGATGTGCACGATCTGCACATCTGGGCCTTGAGCACCACGAGCGTTGCTCTAACCGCCCACTTAGTGGTGCCTGACCGAGCAGCGGAAGATGCGCTGCTGATTTCTTTGACCCCGGATCTGAAGCGCCGCTTTCAGATCCAGCATGCCACGCTGCAAATCGAAAGAGATCGCTGCGCGCACGGCTGCGAGGACGAAGCCGCGGCTTGATCCTTATGGCCGCCCGTAGTGGGCGATCAGCACCGCTTTGCCCAGCAGATGTTCTTGCACGATGGAGGTGACCATGCCTCCGCTGGAATCGGGCGGTACCGGAAGCTTCGCCACGTTCAACGCATAGACAGTAAATACATAGCGGTGAGGCGGATCGCCTTTAGCGGGGCAGGGTCCGTGATAGGCATCCTCACCCAGATCCGTACGGCCTTGCAGCGCTCCTGACGGTAACGCACTGCTGTGTTCCGCGCCGGCGCCCTGCGGCAGGGCGTCGGTATTTTTCGGCAGATCATAGAGTACCCAATGCCACCATCCGGACGGTGTGCTGCGCTCGTCAGGGTCAAACAACGTCACCGCAAAACTTTGGGTTCCAGCCGGTGCTCCCGACCAATGCAGTTCGGGGGATAGGTTGCCGCCCGAACAACCAAACGCCTTGGCCGTGTAAATCAGGGGAACGCTGGCGACGAGCTTGGGATCCGCGCTCGACACCACGAATTTTGCCTTCGCCCCGGGCTGCGATGTCCCGGGCGCCGCAGCCCCGGGCGCCGAAGCGCCGGGCGCCGCAGCGCCGGCTATTGCCGACACGGCCAGCCCTGCGGCAGCGCTTATCGCCAGGACGCAGGCACGCCGTAAAAACAGTTTCGCCGAGCTGGCCATAGGGTTCCCTGTGCGGCGCGAAGTTGCGACGGTGCCTCAATATAACGAAACGGCCAACAATTCGCGAAAGTCACGTTCGCAGGCAAGCGTTGCTTGCCGAACAGGCCATGCGATTGCATTAGCGTAGCGCGAAGCGGTGAAAAGCCGTTACAGTCCGGCAAGGAGATCAAAAATGTCCAATGAGAGTGCGATCCGTCGCGAGGTCGGCGCCATCGCGCTGATGTTTACCGGTTTGGGTTCCATTATCGGGTCCGGGTGGCTTTTTGGCGCCTGGCGTGCCGCGCAGCTGGCCGGCCCCGGTGCAATTTATGCGTGGATCATCGGTGCCGTGGTTATCTTGTTCGTCGCGTTCACGTACGCGGAACTCGGTGCCATGTTTCCGGAGTCCGGGGGCGCGGTGCGCTATGGACACTATTCGCATGGCACGCTGGTCGGCTTTGTCGCCGGATGGGCGGCGTGGATCGCGATCGTCTCGGTGATACCCGTCGAGGCTGAGGCCTCGGTGCAGTACATGAGCTCCTGGCCATGGCATTGGGCGCAGGCGCTGTACGTGCACGCCCGCAACGGGCAGGGAGAGTTGTCCGTTGCCGGGTTGTCGATCTCCGCGGTGTTGGTGGTTTTTTATTTTCTGGTCAATTTCTGGAGCGTCAAGGTTTTCGCGAATACCAACAGCGCCATCACTTTCTTCAAGCTCATCGTGCCGGCGGCAACTGCCATCGCCCTGGTATGCACGGAGTTTCACTGGGAGAACTTTCAGGTCGGCATTCACGGCGGCCAGCACGTGGGCAATCTGGCTGCCATCTTGACCGCCGTTGCCACCAGCGGCATTGTCTTTAGCTACAACGGCTTCCAAAGCCCGGTAAATCTGGCCGGCGAGGCGCGCCACCCCGGGCGCAGCGTGCCGTTTGCGATATTCGGCTCCATTGCGTTGAGCACCGTGGTGTACTTAATGTTGCAGGTGGCCTTCTTAGGATCAGTCTCGCCGGAACATTTGTCCGAGGGTTGGGCGGCACTCGAGTACAGCTCGCCGTTTGCGCAATTGGCGCTGGCGCTCAATCTCAATTGGCTGGCGCTGCTGCTGTATGCCGATGCCTTTGTCAGCCCCAGCGGTACGGGCATCACCTATACCGCCACCACTGCCCGCATGGTCTATGCGATGGAACGCAGCGGCACCGTGCCTGAAATATTCGGCCGTGTGCATCCTAAATACGGAATCCCGCGACCGGCGATGTGGTTCAACCTCGCCGTGTCCTTTGTGTTCCTGTTTTTCTTTCGCGGCTGGGGCAAGCTCGCGGCCGTGATTTCGGTGGCCACAATCATTACTTATCTGGTGGTGCCGATCAGCGTCATCGTGTTGCGCCGTACGGCGCCCGAGCTGCATCGGCCGCTGCGCGTGCCGGGGCTGCCCGTGCTCGCACCCATCGCGTTCGTGCTCGCTACGCTGATGCTGTTTTGGGCGCGCTGGCCGCACACCGGCCAAATCATGCTGCTGTTGATTTTGCCGCTGCCGGTCTATTTGTACTATCAAGCTAAGGGCCGGTGGCGCGACTTTGGCCGGCAAGTGCGTGGGGCTTGGTGGCTGTTCGCCTATCTCGTCACCATCACGGTGTTGTCGTGGGCGGGAAGTAAAGAATTCGAAGGGCACGGGTACATTGGTTACGGCTGGGATCAGCTGTGCGTGGCGATAACCTCACTGGCGTTTTATTTCTGGGGCGTGCGCAGCGGCTGGCGGACGCCGGCGGTGATCGCCGTGGAGCAAGACGCGGCGGAAATGGCGGCGGTGAAATCCTAGGCCTCGATCGGTTCCTCGAGGGTAGGTTGATCCTCGCGCAGGTAAATCGAGCGCTTGGGGCGCGCCATGACCCGTTGCACCATAGGCACGAATGCGTCCAGCGGCATGGTGTCGTAGTGGGGATCGAACGCGTTCTGGTCATGGCGCTCGCAGAACAACGCCGTGCGCTCGAAATTCGGGTGGCCGCGAAATTGCTCGCGCATGTCGCGATCCAACCCGAGGTGATGGAAAAAATAATAGCCTTGGAATATGCCGTGATGCTGCAGCAGCCACCAGTTCTCTTCGGAGACGAAGGGTTTCAATACGGTTGCCGCAAGCTCGGCGTGGTTGGTTGAAGCGAGAATGTCGCCCATGTCGTGCAGCAACGCGCAAACCACATATTCTTCATCCATTTGATCCCGGTAAGCCAGGGTGGCCGATTGCAACGAGTGTTCGAGCCGGTCCACCGAGAATCCTCCGCAGTCACCTTTCAGCATCTGCAAATGCGCGAGGACCCGATGGGGCAGCTCGCCGTTGAAAGTCATCGCCGCTGTCGCGATTTTTTTCCAATCCGCCTGAGTGCTCTCTGTCATCTTGGTGAAGGCGGCCCGATTGAGTTCGCTATGATCCGACATGATTGTTCGCTCTTTCCTATGCGGCATGATGCGATTGTATCAGTGCAATCCCGCGGCGCTCGTCAGGTATACCGCAAAAGTGCCCAACCAGTGGCCGCCCTCGTAGTGCTCTCCAGTAACCTGCGGCAGAGCGGCGTCCCGATGCTGCGCAGCCGCGGCGAGCAGCGCCGCCACCCTTGCATCCCCTCGAGGCAGGCCATGTGCAATTCCTGCGAGCATCCAACTGCGGCTTAGGTTAAGACCGTCGATGTGAGCAAGCTTAGGGTCGGACCGATCGGTCACGACCCCGGGTTTGAGCCACGCGGCGGCGCCACTTCGAGGAATGCCGGGCAGGAAACCGGCTAGCCAGCCGGCGAATGCCTTGGGTTCCAGTACACGGCGCATGAAATCGGCTTCGGCCAAACACGGCGACAGAAAATCCTCGCCGGAAGGTTCGTAACTCAGCGGGCAAGCGCGATCCTTCTCGTAAAACCGCTGCGCCGCATCTTTGAGGATCGTGCGCATCTCCGCATCCCCGGATATCACGGCCCAATCGTAGATCAGCCCGAATGAAAATGCGGTTTGATCATGTTCGCCGATGCGAATAGGGTAGTGCAGCTTGGGAAGCCAGGTCTTGATACGCGCTGCGGCTTCCGATTCCAGCGGCGCCAGGGTCGCCGACCATTGCTTCGCTTGGCTGTCGTCCCACTCGCGCAGTTCCGCGGATAATTGCAGCAGCCACGCCATCCCGTACGGGCGCTCGAACGAGGCTCGGCCCGGATGCTTCAGATACTCGAGCTCGCCGGCGATGTTCGCCGCCGTGAAACTACGGGCGAGTTCCGCGCGCGCCTGAGCACTGAACGGCGCATTGGGCATCAGACGCAGCAAACGCACCAGCAGCCAGTGGCCATGTACGTCCGAGTGCCAGTCGTAACAGCCATAGAATGCGGGAGTCAATTCACGAGGCGGACGCGCATCGGAATCGCGTTCCATCGTCAGACTGATGTGACTGGGATATTCATCGTGCAGGCATTTCAATGCCAAGCCGGCGAAACGCGCGGCGGCTTGAGGATCGATCGACACCGTGGAGGCTCGCGCAGCAGGGTCTGTCGGGGCCGCAAAGGCCGTCGGTGCCGCAAGCGCGGAATAACTCAAATTCAGTAAGGTAATCGCAACGAATGCTGCTTGACGCATGAAGAGAAATTCCTTGGCTAAATTTATGAGGATAAGGGATACGAATCTTAGCGCGGCGACGCCCCGCGCGGCCGCGCGCGTCGTGTGGCCTGCGCCGTGTAAGGATCCTCGGGCCAATAATGTTTCGGATAGCGGCCTTTGAGATCCTTTTTGACTTCGTGATAACCGCGGTTCCAAAAACTCATCAAATCCTTGGTGATCTGTACAGGCCGCCCGGCCGGGGACAACAGCTTGAGCAGCAGCGGCACCTTGCCGGCAGCGACGGCCGGCGTTTCCCTCAACCCAAACAACTCCTGCAGACGCACCGACAGGGTGGGATTATCACCGTCCGTATAATCGATGGGTATGCTTGAGCCGCTGGGCACGGTGAAATGTGTCGGTGCTTGCTTCTCCAGATTGCTTGCCAGAGCGTGCGATAGGAAAGAATGCAGGGCGTTGCTTAAGTCCAGGCGTGCAAAATGTTCGCGGCGTGTGAAACCGGTGATCCATGGCGGCGCCCACTCCGGAAGAGTTCTCTCCAGCTCTTCATCGCTCAAGTCCGGCCAGGGCGCAGGACTCGGTACTTGGTATTGGCGCATTAACATGACTCGCGCCCGCCATTGCCTCAGTTCCTTGGTCCACGGCAGGGCGGCTATTCCCAATAGCTTGAGGCCCGCAAGCAGCGCGTCTTGGATGGCCTGCGGGTCGGGATTGCGCATATCGGAAGATTCCAACACCAGCGCACCGAGCATGCGTTCGCGCTTGGCGCTGATGGCTCCGGCGCGGTCATCCCAATGAATGTCGGCTCTGTCGGCAATGAGGTTTGCGAAATGCGTTTCCAGGTCTTGGAGACTGATGGGTGCGGCCAGGAAAATACGCGCTTCGCGGTCGGCGCCGTCCAGTTCAGCAGCAACGATGAACTCGGACTTCGCAAGCGCTTGCGGTTCTGCGAAGTGAGCGCCGCGCCCATTGGCCAACAGGTAGCGGCCGCCGGCGCCGCGCGCTCGTGCGATGCGGTCCGGGTATGCCCACGCCAGCAGGATTCCTGTCGAAGTGTCGACGTCGGCGGTGTCGCGCGCGCTATGCAAGTTCCGCTGCCATAGGCTCGAGTTCCGTTGTGCCTGCGCCTTGGCACGGGCATCCACGTTAATCCCTGCGGGAACCTCCCGCGTGTCGCCGCGCAGGACCGCGACTCGAAGACGCAGGTCGGCATCGCGCGCCTGCGCACCCGCCCGCAGAATATCGCGCTCGCTCAACACGGCCGCGAGATCGCAGGCCAGTCGAGCCGCGCCGACGTCTTGTGCCTTCACGAGCATGTGCGCAAGCCGCGGATGCATGCCCAGCTTCTCGAGTTTGCGCCCATGCGAAGTCACTCTCGCCGCAGCTTCGATTGCCTCGAGCTGCCGCAACAAGTCGCGCGCCTGAGCCAACGGCGCCGCGGGGGGCGGGTCGAGCCATGCCAGGGCGGCGGCATCGGCTGCACCCCAGCAGGCCAGTTCCAACGCGAGGGGGACGAGATCGGCATGAAGAATTTCCGGCGGCGTTTGCGCATTCAAGGACGCATGCGTGCCCTCCGACCAAAGGCGGTAACAGTCGCCTGCGGCCACGCGGCCTGCACGTCCACGGCGTTGATCCGCCGCGGCTTGCGACACCTTGCCCGTCACCAAACGGCTCATGCCCGTGGCGGGATCGAATTCCGCATAGCGGCGCAGTCCCGAATCCACTACGACCCGAATCCCCTCGATGGTCAAGCTGGTCTCCGCAATGCTGGTCGCGAGCACAACTTTGCGTCGGCCGGGTCCGGCGGGCGCAAGCGCGGCGTCTTGCGCTGCCCCATCGAGTTCGCCGTACAGCGGCATCACTTGAATCGAGCGGTCGAGATCCGACTCCTCGAGATTGCGCTGCACGCGGCGGATTTCCGCGGCGCCCGGCAGAAAAACCAAAACATCGCCCTCGTGATCACGCAAAGCAGACCGCACCACGTGCGCGACTTGCAGCTCAAGATGAAGCTCGTTACGGCGCGGCACATAGTGGGTGCGCACCGCGTAGCTGCGACCGCTTGCCGACACCACCGGCGCATCTCCGAGCAAGCGCACCAGGGGTTCAAGATCGAGCGTGGCTGACATCACCAGCAGCCGCAAATCTTCGCGCAGGTTTTGTTGACTCTCGATGCAGAGTGCAAGCCCCAAATCGGCATTCAAGCTGCGTTCGTGAAATTCATCGAAGATGACGCAACCGAAACCGGCGAGTTCAGAGTCCTCTTGCAGCATGCGCGTGAGAATCCCCTCCGTGACCACCTCGACACGGGTTTCGCGGCTGACTCGCGTCTCCAGGCGAGTTCGAAAGCCGACGGTGCGTCCGACCGGCTCCGCCAACAGCGTGGCCATGCGGTTCGCCACCGCGCGCGCTGCAAGGCGGCGCGGCTCCAGCATCAGGATCTTTTGAGCTCCGAGCCAAGGACTGCCCAGCAAGAAGATCGGCACGACGGTACTCTTACCGGCGCCTGGCGGAGCCTCGAGCAACACGTTGCGACGGCTGGTCAAAGCCTCCTGGAGTGCCGGAAGGGCCTCATTGATGGGTAAATCCGGTAGCGCTGGCGTTTTCACAGGCGCGCTACGATAACCCAAGGCACTCCCTGCTGGCTTGGGAAGCTCACGTGTTAAGATGCGCGCCGTCGGGCCTGTAGCTCAGTTGGTTAGAGCAGGGGACTCATCAAAATGGTGCCTTCGCATCGCAAGGTGCGAAGTGGACGGGATGAATTCAGGGAAACCTGACCAGCTTCAAGCTGATGGCAACCCTGAGCCAAGCCGGCGGTGCACCGCCGGAAGGTGCAGAGACTACCTGAGCGCGTCAAGTCGCGCTTAATGACAGGCTAGAGCGTCCCGCACCCCACGTGGGTGAAGAGATAGTCCACTCCCTCCGGAAACGGCGGGGCAGAAGTGAATCCCTTGGTCCTCGGTTCGAGTCCGAGCGGGCCCACCACTTTCCCAGATAGCCGGCTTTGGATTCCCAATCAGCCGGCACTAGATTCCCATTTAGCCGTTGCTTGATTCCCAATTAGCCGCTAGGCTAGCGCCTCAAATAAGGTATTTCCCAAGCAAACGTGTATTTACGCATTGCCGAGCCTCAAATCCGCACCGCTCTGCGTGACACTCGAGTCGTCGCAATTAGCGGCCCGCGGCAGTCGGGGAAAACTACTCTCGCGCGCCGCTTCGTCAAGCAGGGCCGCAAATTCGTTACGCTCGACAACCAGTCCACATTGGCTGCCGCCAAAAGCGATCCTGTCGCCTTTATTCGCGGCCTCGATCGCGCAGTAATCGATGAGGTGCAGCGCGCGCCCGACCTTCTGCTGGCGATCAAACAGAGTGTGGACGAGGACCGGCGGCCTGGACGCTTTTTGTTGACGGGATCGGCGAATTTGTTGACCGTCAAGACAATTCACGAATCACTCGCCGGCCGCGTGGAAATCGTTCCGCTGTACCCGTTAGGCCGTAGCGAGCAACTGGGTATCAAACATCCACAATTTATAGCAAAAGCGTTTCGAGGTGCGGTTCCCGATACGGCAGAAGCGCTATCCAGGGAGAAGCTCTCGGACTGGGTTACGGCGGGAGGTTATCCAGAGGCTATCAAGCGACATAGTGAACGCCGCCGCCAGGACTGGTACCGCGCCTACATCAAATCGATTGTCGAGCGCGATCTTCCTGAAATTTCCAATTTGGCAAAGCCTGATCAAGTTCCGCGCGTGCTGCAGATCGCGGCGCAATTTGCGGGTCAGTTGACGAACCTTTCGGAGATTGGCCGCAGCGTTGGACTCGATCACAAGACGGCAGACCACTATGTGCGCGTACTGGAACAGCTCTATCTCGTTCAACGCGTCCAGCCGTGGTTTCGCAACGAACTGTCGAGGCTAGTTAAGACACCGAAGCTTCATTTCATCGATTCGGGACTGTTAACCGCAATGCGTGGGTATTCCCTAGCTCGCTTGCGCGCCGACCGAATGGTATTCGGCGCATTGCTCGAGAGCTTCGTATTCTCGGAACTACTCAAGCTGTCGGCATGGACGGAGGAGCGGGTCATGTTGTTTCACTACCGTGATCGCGACCAACTGGAGGTCGACTTTGTTCTTGAGAACTCGGCGGGTGAGATCGTCGGGATCGAGGTGAAATCCGCCGCGTCGGTCACCCGGCGTGATTTCCTGGGATTGGAACGTGTGGCCAGCGCTGCTGGATCTGCATTTGTGCAGGGGATCGTTTTGTATGATGGCGTTCAAACGCTCTCCTTCGCCGACAATCTTCGTGCGGTCCCCATATCGGCGTTATGGGCTTAAGAAATGCTCCAGCGCGCGTCGCGTAAAGTCGTTAGGCTTTGCCCCGCTGACTGCGTCGCGTCTAACAATTAGAGAACACAACGTGGCACGAATCGCATTTATGACATTTGGCGTCTTGTACGAACCTCGGACGCATTCGCGTTCGAAAGGCTTTATCGACCGGATCCCGGCTACCTACGAGGTAGCCGAGCGGAGCGAGGGTTTCATCGACCGCTCCCATCTCGATCCAGATACGGACCGGCACAGTTGGGGAGAGCTTGTCTGCCCGCGTTTCCTTCCTGACGAGCTGCACCCGAATGTCGCGCGCACGCTGACGCTCTGGCGAAGCCTGGAGTCGGTGTTTGCTTTCTCTTATGCGGACCTCCATGGCGAAGCGCTGACTCTGCGCGCCCAGTGGTTCCGGAAACCGGAATTCCCGAGTTACGTCATCTGGTGGGTCGCGGACGATCACGTGCCGACCTTCATCGAATCGACAGAGAGGCTGGAGCGACTACACGCCAATGGTCCTGAACCGGACGCTTTTAATTTCAGGCGTTCCTTCGATTCGGACGGTAATCCCAATGTCTTGGACCGCGCACTTGCTAAGGAGATCGTTGCCCGAAATGCCAAAGCCGGGTAGAGGGGCCGGCCTGCTGATCGAAGGCGCGCGATCCGTTGGAAATAGATCATCAGGCAGGAGGTGCGATCAATGGCTGCCACAATTTGGCTGATGTCGGTATCGGCTAAAGGCCGACCCTCGGTCGAATCGTGCCGTTTCCCCGATAGCGGTCATTGCGATCTTCATATCCCGTCTACGACGCAAGCCGTCGGAGCGACTTCGCTCAATGGAGTTTACTGAAGGGTAGACTTAGCCAGCGTACGCCGCTTCGAGCGCTGCAATGTCGATCTTCTTCATATTGCGCATCGCCTGCACGACACGGACTGCTTTCTTGCGATCTCGATCGCCGAGGTATTGGCCGAGCGCATTTGGGATCACCTGCCAGGACAGGCCGAACTTGTCTTTCAGCCAACCGCACTGACTTTCGGCGCCACCGTCGTTAGTGAGTTTGTGCCAATAGTAGTCGACTTCATCTTGCGTTTCACATCGGACGTAGAATGACACCGCTTCGTTGAACTTGAATTGTGGGCCGCCATTGAGGGCCATAATCTCCTGACCATCTAGCACGAAGTGTGCGCTCCACCGGCTGACGTTCTCGACGCGAGCGTTGTGGAACACGGTTGCGTAGAACTTGACCGCTTCTTCAAGCTTGCCGTCGAACCACAAAAATGGCGTGATCTTTTGCATGAGTGGACGCTCGTCTTTAGTGTGAAATGTTGTGTTGCCTGGCGACGCGCGGTCGCACGCCGTGAGCAGCGAGCCGGCCTCCGAGCCAGACGCAAGGGATTGCTTCAACGGGGATCGAGATTGCGTACCAGGCAGGACCAAGTTTCGCCCCACCGATGATGAAGTAGACGACCACGCCTGCAAGGCCCACGATAAGACCGATCCCCGCCAAGATCCACGCATGGCGCATGGGCCGGTTGGGCGCCAAGCGGGCAGTGACGTACCCGCCAGCGACAGTGAAAAGGGCGCGATACGCCGAGGCCACGGCGAACTGAGAATCGGACATGGCTTGGGCCACACCCGGAAATAAGCCTATCGCATGAGCTACGGCGTCCGCGGCGGTGGAAGCGATCGCTGTGACAAGAAAGCCGGCGATGACAGCACCGGCGCTGCGAACCCAAGGCCTCACGAAGGCGCACCTGTGCCCTTGGTGGCCAATAGGGCATCCAACTTGCGTAGCTGACTCTCGTGGCCAGCGCGGGCGCGCGCGGTCCAAACGTCGTCGTGCATGGCGTCGAAGCTGACAGTGAGTTTTACACCGTCGGCCGTAGTCCGCAGTTCAATGAGAGTGGCAACGTCGTAAGGGTGGACGTCCGGCACGAAGTCGGTGCGGGTCTCGTAGGCCAGCCGGCTGGCAGGCGTGACCTCGGTGTAAGTCACTCTGCATTCCGTGGAGAGCGGCATTCCCGCGCGCTTCATGAATGCCACCTGATCCGGCGCCGTAGCGGTCATCACATAGATCAGCTGGCCGCCAGGCCGCAGGTCGAGCGAAGTAACGCTCACATCGAATCCTTCCGGACCCCACCAAGACTCGATGCCCGCCTTGGTCGTCCAAAGCGCCCAGATATCAACAATGGAGGCAGTGTACTTGCGTTCGATGGAGAACTGGGCTCGTGCGGCTGTGGTCGTGGTGGTCATCATGACTTCTCCCGTGGATCCGTCTTGTCACCCCGGCGTCGTTCGAGGACGGCACCCAATCGGTCGAGTCGCGCCTCCCAGTGGCGGCGATACTTCGCCAGCCAGCCTTCAAGCTGGTCGAATGCCTCTTTACGCAGCGAATACAGACGTTTTTGTCCATCCGGGCGCATTTGTACGATCCCGGCTTCCGCAAGAATGCGCAGGTGCCGTGATACGCCGGACTGGTCGATGTCCATGAGCTCGACGATATCGCCGACGGCACACTCCCTAGTTTTCATTGCTTCGACGATGCGAAGACGGGCTGGGTCGGCCAAAGCTTGGAACACCTGTACATGCACGCGCATGTATATATACTACGGCGCATATATAGGCGCGTCAAGGGCGCATCATCCGTCTGCGGGGCGCGCTCGTGGTACTCCGCGTCTGCACGCGGAGGGACGCTAGGGGGCGGGGACGTTAGCCGCAGATTGCTCCAGGCTCTCGAGTTGCGCCAGCTGTTCACGCAGGCGCGCGGCGTCTTCGCGTGCCTTTGGGGCCAGGAGACGGGATGGGGTACCAGCGGCCCTTCCTAGCGCATCGAAGAACTTAGTGAGACCTCTTCCGACCACGTTATCTTTTGCGTGCGGGCTGTCCGTGCCGATGTTGGCCAAATGGTTCGCATGCATGTCGTCCTGCAGGGCGTCGGTCTCTAGGCTTGCAATTTTGGCGCGCAAATCCTTGATGGTCGTGCGGCGCTGGACCAGTTCGAGCGCCAGGTCGTGCACAGGAACAGCCAAGTCGCACAGCTCGTCGCCGCGTTGCTCATGGTCGTTGCAAACATCGCGAAGATTCAAGTCGGCGTCGCTGATGCCCTGGGCATCCGCAAGCCGGTACCACCACACGGCGATGGCATCATCTTGAGTCACACCTTGCCCGTGCCGATACATCCAACCGATCTGATTCTCCGCCGAGCCACTTCCCAGCAGGGCGGCTCTATAAAGCCACGACCAGGCCTTGGCAAAATCGACGGCCACACCGACGCCATTTTGGAAGTTAAAGCCGATGTTATCCATTGCCCCTGCGTTGCCATGATCAGCAGCTTTGTAATACCAGGAGAAAGCTTCATCGTAACTTTGAGGCTGCCCCCATCCCTTCTCCGCCATAAAGCCGAGATTTGTTTCGGCATTGGAGTTGCCGTGGTCGGCGGCGCGGCGATACCAGTTCAAAGCCTGCGCATAGTCGCGACCGACCCCGCACCCGCATCGGTACGAGTAGCCGACTTCATTCTCGGCTTCCGGGTGGTTCTGGTCCGCCGCCTTTCGGAACCACTCGAAGGCCTGCTTATCATCGCGCTTGACCCCGAGGCCACTCTGGTACATGGCCCCCAGGTTGTACTCGGCCTGCGCATAGCCCTTGTTTGCGGCCAGATGGTAGTAACGCAGGGCGCTCTTGTAGAGATACCAGGTCACGGCCTGACCGTAATCCTGGGCGGCTCCGCGGCCATCGAAATAATGGTTCGCCAGTGCAAATTGCGCCTGCGCATCCCCTGCCTCAGCGGGCCCGCGGAGGGCGTAGAACTCATTGTCCGCCGATAGTGGCGTCGCCTCGGTCGGCGTTTGTACCGGGGTCTGGGCTGGCGTCTGTGCAAGTGCCTGGGCACCGACAGTGATAACTAGAGCGAACGCCAAGAAGGCTGCTGCCGTGCCCCCGGTCGGAAAGGTCATGGCGATCTCGTGCCCTCGAAAAATCTCAGAGAAATCGGGGGTGAGAATGCGACTACAAATGAAGCTTCGTAATGCATGCTACGTGACCCCTCTCCGCGGTGCCATTGCTTCGATGCCGATCGAGATTGAGGTTTCTGTCCTGGCGGCGCAGCATCAACCCTAGACTATCCCTGCGGCCCATAACGGTACCGGAATTCCGTCTAAGTTCTTTCTTTCAGACGATCCGAGGCAGGTAGTCGGAGCTGGCTTCCCAATGGGGCGGTGTGTTTCATGCAAAAATCAGCGGGAAAACCGCGTGAATCGCCTCTGATTGACGATCCGGGATTTTAATTCGGTTTCGCACCCCGCATTTCCGAATTGGTCCCCGTCATCGCGACGTCCGCCCACGCCAACAGCGGTCGGTCGGGTGCCGGCGCGGCTTAGCGTCGGTTCTAAAAGGCAACTGTGATGCGGACCAACCTTGAAAATTACACTGAGGCGTATGTTGTCCCGGTTGGCTATGAAGGGTAGTGAACTCGGCCTAGTTCGACGCCCGAGGTTTGCCACAATTCCGTGAGCAAATATCCTCGATGCCAACGGCAAAGAGATCGAAACGAGCGTATTTCAAACACGGATGTGATGATGAAGTCAAAGCACCCACCTTCTGTCCCCAATGGACGCGATTTATTTATTTTTTGGCGACATTGTGTCTGGCGGCTTCATTTGTTGAAGCGCAAAGCTTCGATTGCAAAAAAGCAGCGACGCCAATTGAATATATATTCAGGAGTCCGGAGACGGAGACCGGGACTAACGTCGAACCTCACAGTGGCCACATGGCACAGAGGTGAATTTGCCGGCTCCTGCAGTATCCGGGGTTCGTTTGCTCCCCTCTTCAGCCGCAAGACGAAGTTTGCATCTGGCAACGCATGTGCAGGTCCGGAATGTTCAGAACTGCAACAGGCCGCGCTTGCGCTCGCTGAGTCGGTACAAAAGAATGGCCCAAAGGCGCGCGAGAGTAGCCTCGCTTCTCTTTCGAAAACTCAGCATGGCAAATTCGAAGCGATTGAAACATCGATGGACGGTGCGCAAGCGATACCACCGGGTGACACGGCTCGAACACCCGACGACTTTCAGCAGGACCATCCACTTCGGATACCATATGTCTTCAAGGCGCATGTGTTCCTGGCTAGCGTCGACCACATAAATATCGGATGGCGAGTTTTCGATGACTGGAGTGCGAAATTCGAAGATCTCAAGGACGGCATCGTCTCGCAGCGTGCAGCCTTCGCGGTAGGTATGACGCCGGGGAAAGTTGAGAAAATATTGGTCAATCCCTCGGCTCGGAATGCCTCCGCCGCGCAGTAACGGCAGCCGCTTATGGCAGAACATTGAAGCGGATTTTTCTTGCAATGCGCTTAATCTACGGTCCGCCGAGTAGTTACCCAGGCTTGGAATTCCGGATCCTCGAAACGATAGGCTCCGTGATCCACACGCGCAAGCAGTTGCTGCTTGGGACTCGTAAGTCGGCGTAGTGACGTTCGTGGAGCGCTGACCGTCACGCTGGGAGAGCCGAGCAGATCCTTAAGCTGCTCGAGCGCGTGGATCCCGTAAAGGTCTTGTACACCGCGGGCCGCCAGCAACAGTATCGCCCGGTCGGCGCGGTTCAACTCCTTCCAAGTCTTGGTGTAGCTCGTGTCGTCGTGTATTCGCGCCTGGATATATCGCAGTGCCTGTTCAGGCCCCTGGTGCTGATAAATCAGATAGCGCTCGATGTACCAACGAAAGAACTCGGGTGTTTCCTTAAGGGCGGCAAACGCCTTCAAGGCGTCGTCCAGGTTCAAGGGGTGCTTGGCTACGGTGGCCAGTTGTTTGACCGTGGCAGCGACAAATTCGCGTCCCAGCAGCGGGAATGGTTCGAGCGGAGCCCAGTTGTAGAACGGGGCTGCCGCACGCGAAAACATCTCCCGTAGCGCCGCCTCCGAGGATCCTGCGAATAGCACTTTGATGCCGGGCTTGCGAATGTCCAGTCCCGCGCGTAGCGCGTGAGCGACTGACTTGTGTTCCGGCGCGGCAAGTACCTGTGCTTCGTCGATGACCAGTAGCAACCGTTTCTTGGCCTTGTCTGCCGACTGCAATGCAGCTTGGATTGCGGGGACCGCTGCCTTCTCCTTTTCATCCAAGTCCAGCTCGATAGAACCTTCGATGCCCAACGGCAGCTTGCCGCCGCCTTTGAGTTTGCGAATAGGGGCGTTGAGGTCCGTCCAGAACTTGCCCAGTCCCTTGGGTTGAGTCGCCAGCAGAATAGCCGTCGCCAGTGCCTGTCCTGGATGGTCTGTGGAATCCCAGAGGTTGGTGTAGGCTGCCAAGTAGCCATCGTGCAGGGCGGCGGGAAGCAAGTCGTGCTTTAGAAATTCGCTTTTGCCCATGCGGCGACGTGCAAATAAGCCGCGCGCGGACGTCAACCCGAGATCAAAACCTCGCAGATAGGACTGCGCCAGGTCGGGGCGAGGAAAATGCCAAGGATCAGTAAGTGCGCTCATCGACATATTCTGACATGTTTTTGTCAATTGACAAAAAGATGTCGTAATCTGTCGATGCCACGTCGAAACCCGGGAGTTTTGACCATCTTGTACTGGGAAACCTACCAGCGAATTTGCCGGGGTAACTTCGAGATCACTCGTCGCTTCAAGCAACGCACGATGCAACCACGTGCCTTCCCCGCGAAGCGCGGCGCCGATGACCGAGTTTGGCCTACGCTTCGTTCTCTGCAATACTCTTCCTGCGACCAACGAAAAATCAACCGGTA
>DASWUU010000235.1:0-41085 GCA_036401515.1 Steroidobacteraceae bacterium | reverse complement strand
GGGTGTGGGCTGCACGGCGTTGAGCGGAAGCACGGCGAGAACCAAGGGCCTACCGCCCAACGGGTCGCGATAAGCGCCGATGACTGCGCCGCCGCAGTTTTGCAACAAGGAAACCACCTCGGTTATTTCCGGACTATCAGGTGCAATGGCTACTTGGGCGGCGTCCAATCCTCGCGCGCCGGCGCCCGGAGCGAGCTTGCCACGCGCGCGCTTGATCGCGCCGGTCTTGCGCCGGCTTCCGGTCCTTGCTTTTGCTTTTGCAGCTGCCACGAGAAAAGGCTCTTCTAGACCCGAGGCGTATTGTTGTTGTGGTCGACCTGCGTGATAAGACACGCACTGCGGCTGCCCGTGAGATAAATCCAAAGCCAGCTCAAAGCCACGGCCAGCCGATTACGCAAACCAATCAAGAAATAGATGTGTGCCAGACCCCAAACCCACCATGCAATGTAGCCCCTGACTCTCCACCAGCCGAAATCGACGACCGCCGAGCGCTTGCCGATGGTCGCGAGATCCCCGGAGTGCCGATACCGAAATGGCCGCACTTGAAAATCTCCTGCCAGCCTGCGCTTGATCGTGCGTCCTACGTACAGCCCTTGTTGCTTGGCGGCGGGCGCAATACCGGGAGCCGGTTTTCCGTTCCAGACATTGATGGTCGCGGTGTCGCCAATCACGAAGATCTCCGAATGCCCCGGTACGGTTAAATCCGCAGCCACCTTCACCCGGCCGGCGTTGTCGGCAGGCGCCCCAAGCCACGCCCCAGCGGGCGATGCGCGAACGCCGGCAGCCCACAGAATGACCTCAGCGGCAATCGGCCGGCCTCCCACAACAACGCCGTTCGCGTTGCAATCGGTTACGGCGCTGTTCAGCTGCACTTCGACGCCTAAGCGCTCCAAGGCACGATGCGCATAAGCCGACAGGTCCGGCGCGAAGCTCGGGAGAATGCGCGGCCCTGCTTCGATCAGCAGTACCCGCGCTTTGCGCGTGTCGATGTACCGAAACTGCCCCACGAGATTTTGATACACGAGTTCTACGATGGCGCCGGCCAGTTCCACGCCCGTCGGGCCGCCGCCGACGATTGCGAAAGTGAGTAATGCGGCGCGGCGCTCTAGGTCGCCCTCCCGCTCAGCTCGCTCCAACGACAGCAAGACTCGCCGGCGAATGGCTGTGGCATCTTCGAGTGTCTTGAGCCCAGGCGCGTAACGCTCCCATTCGTCATGTCCAAAATACGCATGACGCACGCCTGTGGCGAGAACCAAGGTGTCGAATGACACCACGGCACCGTCCTCGAGCACGACGTTGCGGTGTTCCGTATCGATGCCGGTCACCACCCCCAGCAAGGTAGTTACTTCTCGGCGCCTGCGAAGCAGGAGACGAATCGGCCAGGCAATCTCTGAAGTTGCCAGCACGGCGGTGCCTACCTGATAGAGCAGCGGTTGGAATAAATGATGATTGCGCTGGTCGATCATGGTGATCCGAACTTGAGCGCCCGCGAGTGCCTGAGCGGCTGCGAGCCCCCCAAAACCGCCCCCAACGATTACGACATGGTGCAATGCCACGTCATTAACCTATAACTTCGCGAGTATGGCTTGGGCCAGCGCACTCTCGATCGACTTGGTCTCATCCACCGAGAAGCCGTACACCCTGATTTGGAAAGCCGAGGTTCCTTTCTTCACGTTCAGCCCGGCGCCCAATCCGGGTGTATCAATATAATATGCATCATCGCCGATGCCGCTGGCGGGCGTCTTTGCAATACCTTGCACAGGCAGCTTGCCGTTTTCGAACCGCTCAACCGGTGTGAGCTTGCCTACGGTACGGTAGATCGTGAGCAGGCCTCCTTTACCGGTATGGTTTGGGTCATCAGGTTGATTCCACCCACACAGGGCGTTGCCCGGACCGATATGGTGTCCGGCCTCCACCGAGACACCGAGCGCTGCACTGACCTGGGTCTGACTTAAGAATGAGCACGCGTCGCCGGCCGTTGGTGCTGCGAACAGCACGTGGCTCCCGCCGATCGAAAAAATAGCCATCCATGGGATGGAAATGCGGGTCATGATGCGCAATTTGATCTCCTTCAAAGTCTAGGGCGCAGGCCTTGCCTGCCTCGCCGCTGTCGTAACTTGCATGTTCCGGGTAATGCGCTGCACTTGTCAAAGTCCTCCCCAAAAAGGTGTCACCATGTCCGTTTCTGTAACCGCAGTCGATCGAGTCGCCGTCATCCGTCTGCTCCGATCCGAGCGTCGCAATGCCGTTGACGCTGCCATAGCCAGGTCCCTGGTCGATGCCTTCCTAGCCTTCGATTCAGATGCCGCTCTCGATGTCGCTGTGCTCGCTGCAACGGATGAGGTTTTTTGTGCCGGCGCGGATCTTAAAGCCATCGCATCCGGCGCACCCCCGCAGATCTCGCCGCACGGCGATTCGCCCATGGGGCCGCCGCGCATGCGCCTGTCCAAGCCTGTCATTGCCGCCATCGAGGGCCTCGCGGTGGCGGGAGGCCTCGAACTGGCGCTGTGGGCGGACCTGCGGATTGCGGGGGCGAGCGCGATTTTTGGCGTCTTTAACCGTCGCTTCGGGGTTCCGCTGGTCGATCTTGACCGGCCGCTCGATCGGCGCTCAAGAGGCCCTTGCCATAGGATTGATCAACCGGTGCGTCCCTGACGGGGAAGCACTGTCGGCCGCAATCGAACTTGCCAGGGTCCTGTCGAGCTTTCCCCAGACGTCGATGCGCCAGGATCGCCTTTCGGTGGGAGACAGCACCGGGCGCGCAGCGGTTCGCAACCGGTGTCGGACTGCACGGCGCTCCGATGAGGTAACTACGATCTAGTCCTACATCGCTTTGGGACATAACGCGTATTCCGCTCCGCGCCGATTCCCACAATTCTTGCGCTTCACGCATTCGGATACTCCCGTTCATGGAAATTCACCTGGATCTGCTCGGCGGTATGGCCGGCGATATGTTTATCGCGGCTATGTTGGATGCATTTCCGGAACATGAGCCCCGCGTCAATGCGGCCATCGCCTGCCTTGCCGCGCACTTCCCGGTAACGGCCACGCTGCTCCCCCACTCGGACGGAATCATTCGGGGTCGAAGGTTTTTGGTCGCTGCGCTGAACGAGTACACACCCGTTCCAAGCAGCTTTCATCTGTATCAGGACCGCGGTCATGAACATTCATCGTGGAGATTGATCCGGAAGCGGCTGCGCGAGTCCGCCCTCGCTGCACCGGTTCGTGAGCATGCGCTCGGCATCTTTAGTCTGTTAGCCGAAGCCGAGGGCCAGGTGCATGGCGTCGATCCTAGCGAGGTGTCATTTCACGAAGTGGGAGCTGTCGACTCCGTGGCCGATATCGTCGGAGCCGCAACGCTTATCGATGCGGTGAGCGCGGCAGCATGGACCGCATCGGCGGCGCCCTTGGGCTCAGGCCGCGTTCGAACATCCCATGGCCTCCTGCCGGTACCGGCGCCCGCGACTATCCAGCTGCTGCTCGGGATGGAGACCCTCGATGACGGAATTGCGGGCGAGCGCGTGACACCGACCGGCGCTGCAATCTTGCGTTACCTTTGCGGCCCGGAGGGCTTGCAGCATGGCGCGTCGAGCTTGAGGACGCTGGTGGGGAGCGGCACCGGGTTCGGCACGCGAGCATTGCGCGGTATCAGCAATCACCTGCGTGTTCTGTGTTTTGAAAAGAGCCCTGCCCCAGCTGCGGAACAGCGCGAGATCTCGGTGCTGGAATTTGAAATTGACGATCAGTCGGGAGAGGACCTCGCCGCGGGCTTGGATCGTTTGCGCGCCCACCCAGGCGTTCTCGACGCAACCCAATCGTGCGTGTACGGCAAGAAAGGCCGCATGATGACGCACCTGCAAGTGCTTGCCCGCCAGGTGTACACGCAAGCCGTGATCGACGCGTGCTTTCGCGAAACCACCACCATCGGCCTGCGTTGCCGAACCGTGAAGGCCATTGGACTTGATCGCACAATCGAAGAAGTCGAAATCGATGGACAGCGCGTGCGCGTTAAAATCGTCGATCGTCCCGGCGGAAGGACGGCGAAAGCCGAATCGGACGATGTATTGCGGCATGCCGACCACGATGCGCGGGCGGCGCTTCGCAAGCGCGCCGAGCACTCAGCCCTTAGCAATGGATAGCCCGCTTCAAATGCTGCTGCGTCAGATCGACTCGCCGGTCATAGCCGTCAGCGGCGGCGTGGACAGTCTGACCCTGGCCGCCTTTGCATCCGACATACTTCCCGACGTCGCGGTGATGCACGCCATTTCCCCTGCCGTACCGCCGGAAGCTACGGCCCGAGTCGAATCCATGGCGGCCGAGCGCGGTTGGTCGCTGACAAAGGTTTGCGCGGGTGAGTTCGACGATCCCAACTACCGCGCCAATCCCGTGAACCGATGCTTCTATTGCAAGACGAATTTATATGCGGCCATCCGCGCGCGCTCAGACCGTCAAATCCTCTCGGGCGCCAACACGGACGATATGGGCGAGTATCGACCGGGGCTGGACGCGGCGCGCCGGTTCGGCGTGCGCCATCCCTATATCGAGGCGGGCATGAGCAAAGCGCAGGTGCGGCAGATTGCGCGTGATCTGGGCTTAGCCGAAGTATCGGTGCTGCCCTCCTCCCCGTGCCTGTCGAGCCGCGTCGAAACCGGCATTCCCATCGATCCCAACATGCTCGGTTTCATTCATCAGGTCGAACGGATGGTGACCGATCGCTTCAATCCCAAGACCATCCGCTGTCGAGTTCGGGCCAGCGCGGTGGTGGTCGAATTGGACTTGGGCAGTCTCGGACTGATAGCCGCGGCCGATAGGCAAGCGCTCACGAACGCCATCCTGGCGGCGGCGCATTGCCCCGGCAATTTACCTGTTCGTTTCGAGGCGTATCGCAACGGCAGCGCGTTTCTCGTGCAGCGGCCTTGAGTACCATGGGTACCGAGGGCACTGAAATCGAGTTGGATTTTGATCGGCGCCGCCGCACCGGCCTCGACGAGGCCATATTTGCGCAAAGCAAATCCGCGGCGCAGCTCGATGCGATCTTCGCCGCCGCTCACGCCCAAGCCCACCCGCTCTTGCTCACCCGGCTGTCCGCTGAGAAATTCGCAGCGGTGAATCCACAATGGGCGGCCTACCTCGACTATTGCCCCGTCTCGAGCACGGGCATCTTCGGCGGCCCGTTGGAGCCGCGCGAGGCGCTTAAGGATCTGGTCTGCATTGTCGCGGCAGGAAGTTCCGATGTCCCTGTGGCCAGAGAAGCGGAGCGCACGCTGCACTACAGCGGCGTGGCGAGCACTCTCTTTATCGACGTCGGCGTCGCCGGACTTTGGCGCCTCACGAGCCGCATCGATGCGATCAGCCGGTTCGCCGTCGTCATCGCCGTCGCCGGTATGGACGCGGCGATGCCAACCGTGCTCGGCGGTCTCATTCCCGGAATGATCATCGCGGTGCCGACTTCCGTGGGTTACGGAGTAGCGGCCGGCGGACACACCGCCCTCCGTGCCGTCTTGGCCAGCTGCGCGCCGGGCATCGCAACGGTCAACATCGACAACGGCTATGGCGCGGCCTGCACCGCCATCCGCGCCTTACGCATGGCGCACGGAAGGCAAATGCGGGCTGCCGTAACCCAAGAATTTAACCATCAACTCGCCTAGATATTTTGGAGACCCTTATGCAGCGCCGAAATTTTCTCAAATCAAGTGTCGCGGGCGCCACGCTGACGGCAGCCACCGGCATCGCGGCGGCATCGGGACCCGCTAATTCAGACGGCACCTCCGTATCGCTGGATCCCCGCGATCTTCTGCGAGTGAGCAGTCCGGGCGAGCTTCGGGGCGACATGCTGTATCGAACCCTCGGAAGTACCGGCGAAAAAGTCTCCCTGATAGGCCTCGGAGGCGCTCATTTGAGCCGTGCGCCGATGACCGAGGCCAGCGCGGGACAGTTGATTCAGGCGGCGCTCGATCGCGGCATCAATTTTCTGGATAACTCTTGGGACTATGGGCATGGCAACAGCGAGAAATGGATGGGCACGGCACTTGCCCAAGGCGGCTATCGCAATAAAGCCTTTTTGATGACCAAGATCGACGGCCGCACTAAAGAGGCGGCGACTTCGCAACTCAATGAATCGTTGACGCGATTGAAAACTGATCGCATCGATTTGGTGCAGTTCCACGAAATCCTGCGCTTCGACGATCCGGATCGAATATTCACCGATGGCGGTGCGATTGAGGCATTGATAGATGCAAAAAAGGCCGGCAAGGTCCGCCACATCGGCTTCACCGGCCATAAGGATCCTCGGGTGCATCTCTACATGCTCGAAGTTGCCAAACAACATGGATTCAAGTTCGACACGGCGCAAATGCCGTTGAACGTGATGGATGCCCATTTCAGAAGCTTCTCCCACCTCGTGGTCCCGACATTGGCCAAGGAGAATATTGGCATACTGGCCATGAAGACTATGGGAGACGGGGTATTCCTAAAGAGCGGCGCACCGGTTACACCCATTGAGTGCTTGCACTACGCCATGAATCTACCCACCTCCGTGGTCATTACCGGAATCGACAGCGCGAAAATTCTCGATCAGGCCTTCGAAGCGGTGAAAACCTTCAAACCCATGAGCGGCGCGGACGTAGCGGCGCTCGTTGAAAAGACCAAACCGTATGCGGCGGGCGGCAAGTACGAGTTCTTCAAAACATCCAGTCACTTCGATACGACCGCGAAGCATGCCGACTGGCTGGGTGAGGATTCGACGCTTGTGCAGCAGCTTGGCCCGCCCACGGGTGGCTGATGACCACGCCGCTGCATTCGACGCTGAAGCGCGCCTTGATCATCGATGGGCTCGACTACGTGGTCACCTTAACCAATACCACGCTGAAGCTCACCCTCAAGGGCAAACGAAACGGCGTCGAATTACCGTGGAGCCAATTGGTGAACGGCGAAGCCGCACTTGCCGTTGCGCTCAATGCCTCGGTGGGTGCATTCACGCCCAAGAACAGGACCGCTGCAGCCAACGACAAATCCTCGGTTGCTGGCGACAAATCCGCGGTTGCCAACGACAACACGGCACGCGCCAAGCAGCGGCCGCCCGCGAAACCTTGCCGGCCGGCGCGTAAGAGGCGCCGGCGTCAGTGAACGCTGCGGCCGGCGCCACCTCAATTCATCCCACGCTCGACTCTGTTGCTTCGGCGCGGCCACAGCCGCGGAATTAGCATCGGTGTGCGGGCGCGATAGTCCAGGTACACATTCCCGAAGGCGGATACCAAATCGCGCTCTTCCCATCGAATCGCGATCAAGATGTACGCCGTGGTGGCCAGCGCGAAGACCAGGTGGGCCACCGTCATTCTCGGCGCCGCCCAGAAAATTGTCAGCCAGCCAATGTAGAGAGGATGTCGTACCAGTTTGTAGAGAGTGGGTGTGCGGAAGACTGGGGCGCGATAGGCCTTGTCGTGGAGACGACGCCACACTTGCTTCAACCCAAACAGATCAAAATGATCAATCAAGAAAGTGCTATACAAAAGAAGCAGCCATCCGAGGAGATACAATCCGATAACGGCGTTTCGGGCGAGGCCTCCCGGAACAGTCCACACCACCCCGCCGATCGGCTGCCAGCAAATATACAAAGCCGCCAGCGCCAGCGAGCTCATGAGCACATAGGTGCTGCGTTCAGCCGCCTCCGGCACGATGCGTTTCCACCATGCCTTGAATCCGGGCCGCGCCATGCCGCTGTGCTGAACAGCGAACAGGGCCAACAAGATCAAGTCCACCTTCAAGGCGTACCCTGCGCTTGTGGCAGGAACGCTGTCGAGAGTGGTCGGCGTGAGAAAGCCGCCAATGAAACCGATCCCGTAAAGAAACACCGCAAAGAAGACCAGGTAGCTGAAGATGCCGTAGGCAAAAATTCCGATGCGAGACATGGCTGACTCCCTTTATTGATGCGACCGACTCAAGGGTGCTTCAGGAGGATGTCCCACGCATGGGGCGGGACCCCCATCTTTGGGTTTCCGTACGCCTATTTTTTAAGCTCAGCCAAAAGACCTCGATCGCGGGCCGCCGCTGCGGCTTCTTGGCGGCTGGATACCTCCAGCCGAGCCATGATGGCAGAAACGTGATGTTCTGCGGTCTTGGCGGAAATGCACAGACGAGCGGCGATCTCCGCATTGCTTAGGGCTTCACCCAGCAATCCCAGCACTTCAACCTGCCTGCGCGTCAATCCCGCCGCATTGGCGCGCGTCATCGCAATCGGGCCGCGTGGAATCGCGCGGGAACCGCCCGCCCGCATTTGGCGCCGCAAGCGCGCCGCCGCCGGCATCGCGCCCAGCCTATCTAAAATCTCCAATGCGGCACGCTGCGCGACATCATCGCCGCCGCTTAAAGCGAGCGCTTCTTCGTACGGACGGCCGAGCGCGCGCCACCCCTCGGCCGCTTCCTGCCAGCGGCCCGCGCAGTGCTCGCGAAACGGCGATGACAACTTAGAGATTTCGCCGGCCGGCTCGCCGGTGGCCTCCAAGCCTGGGGCGCGATCGTTCAACAGCGAGAGCCACAATGCGGCATCCTCGGTAATCCACGACGTGTTGCGTTCTTTGGCCCGCACCTTTACCTCGATCAGCATGCGCTTGGCCTCGTCGTCCTCCGTGCTCATCAGCAACCACGCCTTCTCAGCCACGATTATCGCGACGTATATGCTGCGTTGTAGTTCCACGGCACCGGCCGCGAAATGGCGAGCCGCGGCGAGCGGGATGTCGGCATCGGGATCGCCGCGACGGACGCGCAAGCGAGCCAGGGCGATTAGCGCCGGAAAGCGATACATATCGGCGACGTTCGTCCTGCGGCAAATTTCCAGGGCCTCGTCCTCGGCTGCCGTCCAGTCTCCTTGATCGAGCAAAACCATGCTGCGCCAGCCGCGCAGATACGCTTCCCAATGCCGCAATTCCAGGGCAACGGCGTACGACACGCCGCGGTCTATATGCTTGAGTGCTGACTGGTAGTCGCGCCGCCAATAACACATGCAGGCCAGATTGCAGCAGGCACGCTCGACATGGTCGTGATACTTGCCGGCAACCGCCAGATCGAAACTTTTCTCCAGCTCGACGCCGTGCACGCCGTCGACCTTGGCCGAGCCGATGTTACCCAGTGCATGAATGATGATTTCTTTTTCATTCAGTTGGGTTGCCAAGTCCAGGGCTCGCTCCCCCCAGGCAACGGCGCGATCCATGCGCCAGTCGAGCATGTCGAGCTGCGATTGATGCGAGTAGGCCCACGCGAGTTCGGGCCCCGGCGGCGCTGTTTCAAGCACCGCGATCGATTCCGCGACAAAGCGTTCGGCGTCGGCGCGCCGCCCGCACATCCAGGCGAAGCGCGTTAATCGCGTGAGGTCCCTGCCTAATCCAAGAATGTCCTTAGCGCGCCGCCGCAGCTCGGCCGCCTCAGTCATCGAAATCATGGCAATATCCGGATCGCCCATCAAATACGCCTGCTGCGAGCATTTTTCCAGCGCCTCCAGCAAGAGATCCGAAGAGAGTGAATCGCGATGGCGCAACATGGTCGCAAAATGCGCTGCGGCTTCGCGCGGCGCTCCGGCACGCGCCGCTTCTTCTGCGGCGCGATGCGCGAACTCCAACAGCGCGGCGATATCGCCCGCCCGCTCCGCGTGGTGCGCAATTTGGCTGGCGCGCGCATCGGATCGGCGCATCAGCACATCGATCACTCGCTGATGGAATGCAGCGCGCCGCCCCGGAGCGATCGAGGTTTCGACGGCGCGGCGAGCGAGTTCATGGCGGAATTGCACAAGTCCTCCCTCCAGGGACAACATGCCTTTTTCGACACACTGATCGAGACCAGCGTCGATCGCTCCTTTCACCAAGTCGGCGACCACCGCGGTCTCCGCATGCCGGGGAAATATCGAGACCGCATCGAGCACGGCCCGGGCCGATTCGGACAAGCGCGATGCCCGCGCCAGCGTCGCATCGCGCACGGCATCGGTTGGCACATCGCCTTCGACCGCGAGCGCCTCGGTGACCAGAAACGCATTGCCCGCCGTCAAGGCGAATAGCTCCTCGCCCCGCCGACCCCTCTTCGCCGCCAGGCGGGTGACGGCCGCGAGGGAGAGCGGCGCGAGGGTGAGGCGCTCGACGTTTCCGCTAGGCGCTTCGCCCAGCAGATTGCGGACGGGCGAGCGGGTGTCCACTTCCTCTTCCCGGTAGGTGATCAACACCACCGCGCCAGCGCGCGCAATTCGCCGTGCAAGAAAGCGGATCAAATCCAAGGTTGCCGTATCGGCCCAGTGCACGTCCTCGATGATCAGGATGGCGGGCCTGGCATCACGAGACAGCAGCCGCAGGAGAGCCTCGAAAGCGCGGATGTGATCGGCACCGAAATCGAGGGATTCGCCGGAGGCACGGGCAATATCGCGAAGCGGCAGTAACACCTCGGGCGTGGAAAGATTTTCGCAGGCTCCCCAATACAGCCGCGCATCCTTGGCATGAGCGCTGACAAAACGCTCGGTCAGCGCCGTTTTGCCCGCGCCCGCCTCGGCGGCAATGGCAATCAGCCGGCCTCCGCCTTCGCGTGCCCGCGTGAAAGCATGCTCCAAGCGCTGCAGTTGTTCATCCCGCTCAAGTAGGTCGATAGTGCCCCCACCCTCTTGTCCTTCTTAGGTATGCTGCCATTTCGCCGGGCCGCTGCCTATGGTAAAGACCTGCGGGATTTGAAAAACGTGACGGGCCTGATCGAGCTTTCAGCGGCTTTTGCTACATTCTGGCGACCATGAACATTCCACCGGCGCCCTTAGACCCCCGCCGCGAGCTACAAACACTGCTCGCCTCGCGCTTGGCCCTCATCGTGGTCGAGTCCCGCGAGGAGTCGCGCGTGCTGACGCTGGTGCGGGATGCGAGCCTGCAAGTACGGCAGGGGCGCGGCTGGGGGGTGTTTCAATGGACGGTGACCGAGGGCATGCAACGCGTCGATGTCGAAATGGGAGGTCCGCAGCGTACGTTGGCCGATCCGGAGCAGCTCCTGAAACATCTCAAGGCAACGTCGATGCCGGGAATCTACGTGCTGCTCGACTTTCATCCGTACCTCAAGGAACCGGTGAACGTGCGGCTGCTCAAGGACATCGCCTTGGGATACGACCAGGTAGCTCGAACTGTGGTGTTGATGAGCTACGAAGTTACGCTGCCGGAGGAACTCGAGCATCTCGCGGCGCGTCTGCATCTGGCGCTGCCCTCGCCCAATGAACGCCTCATGATCATCACCCGCGTGGTGCGGGATTGGACGGCGGCTAATCCGAGCAAGCCCATGCACTTGCAGCCTGAGGTCTTAAAAGCACTGGTCGAGAATCTGAATGGGCTCTCGGCATCCGATGCCGAACGCCTCGTGCGCCATGCGATCTTCGACCATGGCGCACTGACCATGTCGGATTTTCCGGAAATGCTCGGCGCCAAGTATGAGCTGCTCAATCGCGGTGGCACCTTGTCATATGAGCCGGCAACGGCGAAGTTCACCGACGTCGGCGGCATGCAGAATCTTCGCCACTGGCTCACCACCCGCAAGCCGGCCTTTGACGGCTCGGCTCCCGAGCTGGATGCGCCCAAAGGTGTGTTGCTGCTTGGAGTTCAGGGTTGCGGCAAGAGCTTGGCCGCACGGGCCGCGGCGGGTATTCTCGGCGTACCGCTGGTGCGCCTGGATTTCGGGGCGCTCTACACGAAATGGCAAGGCGAGTCCGAAAAGAACTTGCGCGACTCTCTACAATCCGCGGAAGGTTTGGCACCGTGTGTATTGTGGGTTGACGAGATTGAGAAGTCGTTGGCTGACGGCGGGGAAGGCGACAGCGGCGTATCGCGTCGCGTGCTCGGAACCTTCCTCACGTGGCTCGCCGAGCAGCGCGCACGCATTTTCGTCGTCGCTACGGCAAACGATGTCACGTCTCTGCCGCCGGAGCTGATCCGCAAGGGCCGCTTCGATGAAATTTTCTTCGTCGACCTGCCGGGCCGCGATGCGCGCGCGGAAATCCTCGCCATTCACGCGCGCAAGCGGGGACTCACATTGAATCCTCAAGAGCTGGCGGCACTCGCGAACCGTTGCGAGAGCTTCTCGGGCGCCGAGATCGAACAGGCCATCGTCGCCGCTCTCTACAGCGCTCATGCCGCGAAACAGGCGGTCACCGCGGCAATGATCGCGCACGAGATGCAGGCGACGCGTCCCCTCGCCGTCGTCATGGCCGAGAAGGTGGCCGCCCTGCGCGCTTGGGCCAAGGAGCGCACCGTCTCGGCCGACTGAACTTAAGGGCCACAGGTGCGAGTTGGGCCCATATGGGCGACAATGCGCACACATAAAGAGTACCGGGGAGTGCCGTTGACTCACGCAGCTATCGTCGGCTGGGGCAAATGCCTGCCCCCGTCCATTTTGACCAATCAAGACCTGGCAACCTTTCTGCCCACCGATGATGAGTGGATCACCACGCGCACGGGTATGAAGGAGAGACGCATATCGCACGTTCCGGGCATCGAACTGGCCATTACCGCAGCCCGTCGCGCCATCGATTGCGCGGGCATGCGGGGCGAGGACATCGAACTGGTCATTTACGGCAGCTGCAGTAATGACGAGACGGTTCCGAATAGCGCATCCGGCGTGCAGCAGCGAATTGGCGCTGCTGGTGCGGCATCGTTCGACGTCAACACGGCCTGTACCAGTTTCATGTACGGTCTCTCGATCGGCTCATCCATGATCAAGAGCGGCATTGTCAAAAATGCGTTGGTTATTGGAGTGGAACTGATCTCCCAGTATATGGACTGGGACAATCGCAACGTCGCCGTGCTTTTCGGCGACGGCGCAGCGGCCATGGTGCTCAAGGAGTCGCAGCAGGAAACGGGCGTCATCGCGGAGAAGCTTCAGTGCTATGCGGACTCGCGGCAAATCCTGCGCGTGCGAGGCATGGGCACCATGTACGCCAACCTCGGCGTGCCATTCGGACAAACGCGCTGGGACTTTGACGGTCAAGAGATCTTTCGCAAAGCCGTGCAAGGCATGAGCGAGGCAAGCCTGGATGTCATGCGCCGGGCCGGGGTGACCATCGATGATGTCGCGCTCGTTGTGCCGCACCAGGCGAACCTGCGCATCATCGATGCGGTGGCGAAACGCGCCGGGGCCCGCGCCGACAAGGTTTTCTTGACCGTGCAGAAATACGGCAACATGAGCTCGGCGACCGCACCGGTCGCGCTGGTCGAGGCGGTGGAAGAAGGCCGCGTGCCCCCCGGCGGATTGGTTTTGATGCCGGCGTTCGGCGGCGGGTTGACCTTGTCCTCGCACTTGATTCGCTGGGGTGAGCGCGTCACGCCGTTACGGCCGAGCGATGCTGACTTGCCGCCCAGCCCCAAAACCGCACTGGAAATCGTCAACGAAATCCGTGCGCAGAAGAAACTGGGGGAAGCCGCCGCGGCCCGGTTCGACACGTTGCGGTTTCCGGAAAATAACGAGGCGCGGTAGCGCTCGGGCAGCCATTTCAAGTACCGCCTTCCGGCCTGTTTCAGTCAGAATGCTCGCCGTCCAATATCAAATGAGGGATATTTCATGACCGATTCCGGTGACGGATTAAGCAGACGCGATTTCGTACAAGGTGCCCTATCGGGCGCCGTGTTGGCGGCCGCCCCGGCGGCGACGATGGCCGCCGGCGGCGATAATGCGAACAAGGCCGCGGTGCTGGCGCAGATTCCTAAGATGCATGCGGACAACGTGAAGCGGCTGCAGGATTGGATTGCGCTGCCTTCCATTGCCGCCGAGAACCGCAATTACCCGCAGGGTGCCGAGTACATGGCGAAACTTGCCGAGCAGGCGGGATTCACTGGCGTGAAGCTAATACCGACCTCCGGCAAGCCAGGCGTGTTCGGCCGCATGGATTCGGGCGCCAAAACCACCGTCGCAGTCTATTTCATGTACGACGTGAAACAGTTCATCCCGGAGGAGTGGAGTTCACCGCCGCTGGAAGGGCGGCTGGTGGAAAAACCGGGACTGGGCACAGTGTGCATGGGACGCGGCGCCGTCAATCAAAAGGGTCCGCAAAACTCGTTCTTGAGCGCCTTGATGGCTTTCAAAGCCGCGGGCAAGAAGTTGCCGGTCAATTTGGTGCTGGTCTGCGAAGGCGAAGAGGAAATCGCGTCCCCGCATTTTGGCGAGATCGTGAACAGTCCTGAGGTTTTCCCTCACATGAAAGCGTGCCTCGGCGTCATGCTCCCCGACGCCAGTCAAGGCTTGGATGGCAGCGTGCAAGTGGCCGCCGGCGCTAAAGGCGTCGTGGAATTGGAATTGGTGTCAAGCGGCGAGCACTGGGGCCGCGGCCCTAAGAAGGACATACATTCGAGCTTGGAAGCACAAGTGGATTCCCCCTCCTGGCACCTGGTCCAGGCGCTCAACACGCTGGTGGAGCAGGATGGCCATACGCCCGCGGTTGAAGGCTTCTTCGAGAGGGTTAAGCCCCTCTCCGATGCGCAAAAGAAGATGGTGCTGGCTTACGCGGCGGCCGTACCGGAGGCTACGATAAAAGCCGAGTTCGGCGTCGATCATTGGATCCATGACCTCAATTGGCAGGACTCGTTGCTGCGCCTCTTCTCCCAGCCGACCATCAACATCGAAGGGCTCGTCGGCGGCTATACCGGACCTGGGGGCAAGACGGTGCTGCCCCACAAAGCCGTGGCCAAGATCGACATGCGCCTGGTGCCCGATATGACCGCCGCCGATACGCTGGCCAAGCTCAAGGCCCACCTGGCCAAGCAGGGCTTCGGAGACATCGAAGTCAACATGAGCGGGGGCTACGATCCCACCCAGACCGATCCTGACAGCCGGTTCTTCAAGGCGGTGCTCGCGACATTCACGAAGCTCGGGACCCCGCCGCTGGTCGTGCCCCGCAATCCAGGGTCCTGGCCCGGGTATCGATTCACGAGTCCGCCGTTGAGCCTGCCTGCAGGCGATTTTGGGCTCGGGCACGGTACCGGTGCGCATGCTCCCGACGAGTACTACTTGGTCGACTCGAAAAATCCTGCCATCAAGGGATTGGACGGTGCAGCCGCATCGTTTGTCGAGTTTCTGTATGCGATAGCAGTGCCGCCATGAATCAGCAGCAACAGAAACTTGAATTACGCACGCTCTCCCAAGACGAGGTTCTCACCTGCATGCGCGTGCTTCGCGCAGTTGAAGCCGATCGATCGCACCTTGCGCATCTTGCCCTGGAGCAGCGGCGCGAATTATTGATGCTGGCCGGCTTGGTCGCCAAGCCCGAGCGGCACGATGTCACGCGAATGGCGAAGGCATTTCGCCGCGCCAAGCGAGAAGTCACCAAGGAACATGACCGAAAGGTCATTGAGCGCGCCGGCCTGCGCATCCAGCGCCGCTCTAAAGTGTACGCGCCCCTCTGGCTCGAGCGGCCCAAGCCCGAGGCTGCAGCGGATCCTGCAAAACTGCGGCAGGAGCGTAACTGCTATGTCTGCAAGAAGTCTTTTTCCAAAATGCATCGCTACTACGACTCGATGTGCGAACCGTGCGGCGAGTTTAACTACGCCAAGCGCGAGCAGCGCGCCGATCTGAGCGGTCATTACGCCCTCATCACCGGAGCTCGCGTCAAGATCGGCTTTCAAGCGTCCCTAAAGCTGCTGCGCGCCGGTGCGCACGTCATCGTGACCACGCGCTTTCCGGTCGATGCGGCCGACCGCTATTCGAGGGAACGCGACTATGCGGCTTTCCGCGAGCGCCTGCAGATCCATGGCCTCGATTTGCGCCATACCCCAAGCGTCGAACTCTTGACGCAGTACCTCGCGCAACGGCTGCCGCGCCTTGATTACATTTTGAACAACGCCTGTCAGACGGTGCGGCGGCCCGCGGGATTCTTCCAGCACCTTCTAATCAATGAAAGCCAGGCCATGGCCGCCCTCCCGCAGGACTGGCGTTCTTGTCTCGCGAGTCATGAGGATCTGATTCGCAGCCTTGAAGGATCGCGCACGCCTCTCAACGGGGCAATGGCGATGGGACCGGCCGTGTCCCTGGCGGGGGCCGTAACGGCGGCGCGACAGCCTGCGGAGGGGTTGCTGCACAGCGCGGCGCTTTCTCAGCGCCGCTATCTCGATGAAGATTATGCGCCAAGCGAGGCGCTGTTCCCCACCGACCGCTACGACGAGGATTTGCAGCAGGTCGATCTGCGCGAGGTCAACAGCTGGCGGCTGCGAATGCATGAGGTCGCGACGCCGGAACTCCTCGAGGTGCAATTGGTGAATGCCATCGCGCCCTATGTGCTCAATGCACGCCTGAAGCCCCTCATGCTGCGAACCCTCGGCAGCCACAAGCACATCGTCAATGTCAGCGCGGTCGAAGGTCAGTTCTATCGCACCACGAAGACCGAGAAGCATCCGCACACCAACATGGCCAAAGCGGCGCTCAACATGATGACAAGAACCTGCGCCCCCGATTTTCTCAAGGACGGCATTCACATGAATGCGGTGGACACGGGATGGGTCACGGACGAGGATCCCGCCGCGCATGCCGCGCGCAAGGCGGAGCTCGGCTTCTCGCCGCCGCTCGACATCATCGACGGGGCCGCGCGCATCCTTGATCCGATCTTCGCAGGCCGGCTCAGCGGCGTGCAGGTGTGGGGACAGTTTTTGAAGGACTATAAGCCCGCGCCGTGGTAGTCCGTATCTACAGCGCGGCCTCGTCCTGCGGTCCGACTTTTGGCTTGGCACGGAAGGGGAAGAGCTGCTGCCTGACGAAGCCGTCCGGCATATAGTCGCCGACCACGCCGTAGTTCTTCGGGAAGGGCCGATCTTTGGGGACCCGGACAGCGGTGCCGAACAAATAGTCGAGAAACGCATAGTGAGCGGCGTAATTTCGATCGATGGCTTCATCGTCCGCCGAATGATGCCAGTGGTGAAAGTCGGGCGTGACGATCACGTACTTCAGCACGCCCCACCGCAGATGTACGTTGGCGTGATTGAAGACCGCCTGAAACCCCACGATGATGATATACGCATTGACCACTGATTCGCGGAATCCCAGCACGAACAGCGGCGCGAGCACCAGCACGCGCGTGACGATCAGTTCAAGCATGTGCTGGCGCGAGCCTGCGAGCCAATCCATCGTCTTCGTGCTGTGATGAACCGAATGGTAGCGCCAGAAATAAGCGATTTCGTGATAGCCGCGATGGGTCCAGTACTGGGCCAGGTCGGCGACGAGAATGCAGAGCAGCAGTTGCGGTATGAACCAGATGTGTTGTATTGCCTGCTGGAAGTCGCTGCGGACGAGCCACGCGAATCCGTGGTGTATGACGAAGTTCGCGGTGAGCAATATTAGGCCCACCAGGAAATGATTGACCGTGAAATGCGTGAGATCCGTCTGCCATTCGACGCGAAAAATGGCCTGCTGTTTGTACAGCGGAAACAGTTTCTCAAGCAGCACGAATATCAGAGTCGATCCCAGCAGGTCGAGAATGAACCAGTCGAGACCGATGTAGGGTGTGTTGTCCGGAAAGTCGCCGACCGGCACGCGCGAGCCGCCGAGCGCCACCGCGACAACCACGATGAAAAAGGCCAGCCCGTTCAGATTGCGGCGTCGACCAATGATCAGATTCGTGAGGGACAGTCCGCCCGCGATCAGCAACACGGCGAACAGCGCGTGCCGCAGGAAATCAACGGAGTACTGGTGGCGCAGCTCCGGTGTCGTCAAATATTCTGGAAAGTGGAACGCGGCGACGCCTAGCAAAGCCAGCACAGCCAGCGACAGCGCGAGGACCGTCGTAGCAATGCCGCCGCGGACCGTGATCTCCCCGCTCGCTTTGAGCAACGCCGCGGCGTCTTCGACCACGCCGACAATAACCTTGGCTGAGGCCGGCGGCGCGTGCGCACCGCCCTCCATCAAAATGCGGCGCGACGGGCGCTTCACTAAACGGCCGCCAGCGCATACAAATGCATCACGTACGACAAGGTCGCCTCGGCCATGCCTTGTACGGCCGGAATGCTCGACTCGATGACGTAATACTCATCCGGAGCATGAGCGCGGGCGCCGTGACCCGTGCCGAAATGTCCCGCCGGGAGGCTCACGGGCGCACCCGTGAAAATATATCCGGGCCAAGAACCGGCGAGTCGGGGCGACAAGCTGACCGGCATGTTCTGCTGCTTGTACACCGCGGTCGAGGCTTTGATGAGCGAGGAATTCTCGTCGGTCTGAGTCGGATCGTATCCACCGGTGATCTTGACTTCGATATCACCGTAGCCTCGCTTGGCCAAATGCGCTTTGAGTTTGGCTTCGCAATCGGCGGCGGTCTGGTCGGGCACCAACCTTAAGTCTAATTTTGCGGTGGCTTTGGAGGGCAGGATGGTTTTGCCGCCGGGACCGGTATACCCGGCATACATGCCCTCGATATTGACCGTAGGTTGCGAGGCCAGCCGCTCCATCGCATCCCGATATGAAAGGTCGCGGACCCAACGCTGGACCCCGAGGAGCTTTTTGACGTCGGCTTCGCTGTTGTGGGCGACTTGCTCGGCGATCAATTGTTTCTGGCGTTCGGTCAACGGCTTCACATGCTCGAACCAGCCATCGATGGCGGGATCGTTGCCATCTTCGGACACCAGGGTGGATAACGCCTTGACCATGTGCCAGACGGCACTGTCGAGCTCTGCCTTGTAGCTCGAATGAATGTCGTCCTTGGAGCCACGACCCCATTTTTCGGTGGAGGCCACCAATTCCACCTCGACCGCGCCTTTTGCACCCAGCGCGATCTGCACTGAACCTTGCGGCGACTGCGAGGCGAAAGGCATGAACACTTCATGGCATTTCGACAGGGCTTTTAGGACTTCCGGCTGATGCACGACTTGCGCGAAATGCGGTGAGGCAATTTCCTCTTCGCCTTCGGCGACCAGCACGATATTCACCGGCGGCTTTCGGCCCGCCGCCTTGAGGGCATGCAGGGCGGCGAGAAAGGTCGCCTCCGGTCCTTTTTGGTTGATGGCGCCGCGCCCTATCATGACTTTGCCGAAGGGCGGCTTGTCGACGATGGCGCCTTCGAGCGGCGGAGAACTCCATTCCTTGGGGTCGAACTGCTTTACGTCGTACATAAAGTACATGCCGATCGTGCGTCGGGCGCCGGCGTCCAAGGTCGCGAACACCCCGGGTTGCCCATCGGTCGGCATGATCTTCGCGCTTTGAAAGCCGGCATCTTTCAGAAGGTCGATCATCCTCTGAGCGCCTTCCTGCATATTGCGGTTTTCAGCCGCAATGGAAGGCAGGGCAATCCAATCTTGCAAGCGCTTGATGGCTTCCGGACGCTGCTTCTCGATCGCGGCACGCACCTGAGTCAGGTCGCCACCGTACATGGCCTTCTCGGATTGACCCGCCGCGCGGATCAGCCGCGGCATGGCGAGGGTTGCGCCCGCGGCGGCTGCCGTCATTAGCAAACCACGCCGGCTCAGATTTACGGCTACCCAATCGCGCATGCTTATCCCCTATTACTTATCGTTTGTGGAATGTAGCATTACCCTGTCTGACAGAGCGATAGGGTAGCGCCCTATATCTCCTTTGGGCCGCCACCGGATATGTTGGTTATTCGGCTCGACGTTTTGGGCCTTTCGCCGTTGCAGGACTGCCAAGTTTAGGTGTACGGACAATGTGGATTGTTAAGTTAGCTCTGCGACGTCCGTATACCTTCATCATGCTCGCGGTATTAATCGTCTTCTTGGGCGTATTCGCGATTCTCAATACCTCCACGGACATTTTTCCCGACATCAAGATTCCGATTGCCGCCGTCATCTGGCGCTATACAGGACTTCTGCCCGAAGAGATGGCCAATCGAATCGTGTTGTTTTCCGAGCGTACCGCGCAGACCGTGGTCAATGACGTGGAGCACACCGAATCGCAGTCGGTTATCGGCACGGCGGTCGTTAAGTATTTCTTTCAGCCCAAAGTGAAGCCGGAGTTGTCCTTCGCGCAAATCACTGCGGTTGCTCAGACGCAATTGCAGTCATCTCCGCCCGGCACGACGCCCCCGTTCATCCTTTCCTATAACGCCTCCACGGTCCCGATATTGCAGCTGGCCTTGTCGAGTGAGTCGATCCCCGAACAAGAGATATTCGATCTCGGCAACAACATTCTACGGACTCAATTGGCGACGGTCGCCGGCGCTTCCCTGCCCTACCCGCTCGGCGGCAAACAGCGGCAAGTGCAGGTGGATTTAGATCCCCGGGAGCTGCGCGCACGCGGCCTGTCGGCCAACGACGTCGTCGCTGCCATCGGCTCCCAGAACCTCATCCTGCCGGCCGGAACCGAGAAGATCGGCGACAGGGAATACTTCGTCAAGTTGAACGCGAGCCCTGAACAAATCGAGGCCATGAACGACCTGCCGGTCAAGATCAGTAATGGCAGCATGGTGTACGTTCGCGACGTAGCCCATGTTCGCGATGGCTACCCCCCGCAGACCAGCATCGCGCGCGTGGATGGCAAGCGCGCCATCTTGATGAATGTCTTGAAAACCGGCGACGCCTCGACCATCGACATCATCAACGGTATTAACGAGAAGCTCGGCCCCGCCCGGGCCACGATGCCGAAGGACTTGAAGCTGGTGGCCTTGAGCGATCAATCGGTATTTGTTCGCGGGGCCATCTCCGGCGTGGTACGCGAAAGCGCGATCGCCGCGGCGCTGACCGGCCTCATGATTTTGCTGTTTCTAGGCAGCTGGCGCAGCACCTTGATCATCACTGTCTCGATTCCCCTATCGATACTGGCCTCCATAGCCTGTCTGTCCGCGTTGGGCGAGACCATCAACATCATGACCTTGGGCGGCCTGGCCTTGGCCGTGGGCATTCTGGTGGATGATGCCACCGTGACCATTGAAAACATCAACTACCAATTGGAGCAGGGCAAAGAGGTCGAACCTGCCATCTTAGACGGCGCCCATCAAATAGCCTTGCCCGCGCTGGTCTCGACGCTGTCGATCTGCATCGTCTTTGTGCCGATGTTTCTGCTCGCCGGCGTTGCCAGATATTTATTCGTGCCGTTGGCCGAAGCGGTGATTTTCGCGATGCTTGCCTCCTATCTGCTGTCGCGCACCTTGATTCCAACCCTGGCTAAGTACTTGCTGAAAAAGCACGACGAGCAAGCCAAAGGCAAAGCTGGGAATTTTCTGGTGCGCTTTCAGCAGGGCTTCGAGCGGCAATTCGAGCGCCTGCGCCACGGCTACCGGGATCTGCTTCAGGTCAGCATTGATGCGGGCGGACGTTTCGCGGCCCTTTTTATCCTTGCCATGGCAGCGACCGCGATCCTCGCGTTCCCTCTGGGCCCGCTGCCCGGACTCGGCCAAGATTTTTTCCCTACCGTCGATGCCGGCCAGCTCAAGCTACACGTACGCGCCAGCTCCGGAACGCGGATCGAGGAGACCGCCATCCTATGCGATCAAATCGAGAAAACCATTCGTGGCGTGATACCGGCGGACCAGGTTGTCAGCATCGTCGACAATCTTGGGCTACCGTACAGCGGCATTAATCTTGCGTACAGCACTTCCGCTCCCGTGGGACCCGGAGATGCGGATATTTTCATCAATTTCGCCAAGAAACATTCGTCGCTGTCGGATTACCAGCGTAATCTGCGCAGCAAGCTCATATCGGCCTATCCCAGCGCGCAATTCTCCTTCTTGCCTGCGGACATCGTCAGCCAAATACTGAACTTTGGTCTGCCCTCGCCGCTCGATGTGCAAATTGCGGGCCCCAATCTTCAGAAAAATCGGGCCTATGCCAAGTCGTTGTTGCAGAAAATGCTGACTATCCCCGGCGCCGTCGATCTGCACATCCAACAGCCCTACGATTATCCACAGCTCAACGTGGATGTCGATCGGAGCAAGGCAGAGCTTCTTGGCCTTACGCAACAAAACGTTGCGTCCAACATGTTGGTATCCTTGTCCGGCAGCTTTCAGACCACGCCGTCGTTTTGGATCGATCCGAAAACCGGCACGCAGTACAACGTCGTCTCGCAAACGCCTCAATACCGATTGGCTTCGCTCAACGATCTTGGCAATACGCCGCTGACTCAGTCCAGCGGCAGCACCGCGGCGGCGAGCGGTACCTCGCAAATTTTGTCCAACGTTGCGAGCTTCCATCGCAGCGTCGGCCCCGCGGTTGTCAGCCACTACAACGCTCAGACGGCTTTCGACATCTACGGCAGCGTGCAGGATACGGACTTAGGATTTGTCGCCCGGCAGATGAGCAAAATCCTGAAGGATGCCAAGCAGGATCTTCCTAAGGGGTCCAGCATCGCTTTGCGAGGCCAAGTGCAGACCATGCAACAATCATTTCGGGGTTTGTTGCTCGGGCTGCTGGCCGCGATTGTTTTGGTTTACATGCTGATCGTGGTCAATTTCCAATCGTTTTTGGATCCGCTGATCATCATCGCTGCCCTGCCGGCGGCTTTGGCCGGCATCGTGTGGATGCTGTTCTTGACCGACACCACGGTTAGCGTGCCGGCCTTGACCGGCGCCATCATGTGCATGGGAGTGGCCACCGCGAACAGTGTGCTGGTGATCAGCTTTGCCCGCGAACAAATGGAGGAGGGAAAAAATGCCGTGGCGGCGGCATTGGAAGCCGGATTCACCCGCTTGCGCCCCGTCATCATGACCGCGCTCGCGATGATCATTGGCATGATTCCCATGGCCCTAGGATTGGGCGAGAGCGGCGAGCAAAACGCGCCGCTCGGCCGGGCGGTGATCGGCGGCTTGATTTTCGCCACTTTCGCGACCCTTTTTTTCGTGCCGACCGTTTTCACCCTGGCGCATCGGCGCGATAGCGAGGCCGCGCATGCCTGATCAACCCGCGGCAGAAAATCCGCAAGACAAGGAGAAGCTGAAAAGAACTGCTCAGCGGGTTCTGTTGATCCTGATTGTGCTCGCTCTGATTTTGGCTGTCTGGGGAGTTGCGAGCCGCCTCATCGCCAGATCGCATTTGAAAACAAGAAGTGCGAATGACTCGGTCGTGACGGTGGTGACCGTCAAAGCCGAAGCGAGCGGCGTCGATGACGAACTCGTGCTGCCGGGCAGCGTGCTGGCATACATGGAGGCGCCCATTTACGCGCGAACCACCGGATATTTGAAGATGTGGTATACCGACATCGGTACACAGGTCCATAAGGGCCAATTGCTCGGGGAGATTGAGACTCCCGAGGTCGACAAGCAGTTGGCGCAGTCTCGAGCGGACTTGGAGACGGCGCGCGCGAACTCCTCCTTGGCGAAAAGCACCAACGAGCGTTGGAAGGGCCTTGTCCTCAAGCAAGCGGTATCGAGACAGGATGCGGACGAGAAAGCCGGGGACGCGGCGGCCAAGAGTGCTGCGCAAACCTCGGCGGAACAGAACGTCGCCCGGCTGAAAGATCTGGAATCCTTCAAGCGCGTGGTCGCTCCTTTCGACGGCGTAGTCACGGCCCGAAACACCGATGTCGGCGCGCTAATCAATGCAGGACAGACGCCAGGCAGCGAATTATTCCGAGTGGCTGACATCCACAGGTTGCGGGTTTACGCGCAAGTTCCCCAAGCCTACGCGGCTGCGGCCAGGACCGGGCTCGCTGCAGAACTTCATTTCCCGGAGCGTCCTGGGAAAGCCTATTGGGCCGAAATCACCGGCACATCCAATGCACTCGATCCCACGGCACGAACGCTGCAAGCCGAGTTGCAGCTCGACAATACGCACCGGGATTTTTTTCCCGGCGCCTACACGGAGGTGCACTTCAAGTTGCCGAGCCCAACCAAGACCCTTCGAGTTCCGTCGAATACGATATTGTTTCGCGCCGACGGACTTCAGGTCGCTACCGTGGATCCGTCGCACAAGATAAAAATGAAAAATATAGTTCAGGGGCGCGACTTCGGCAAAACCATCGAAGTGTTGGACGGGATAGACCCGCAAGATGATATCGTCGTGAATCCATCGGATTCGATTGAGGACGGACTTGAGGTGCGTGTCGCACCGCCACAGCAGCAGGACGCGGCCAAAAAGGATTCCGCCAAGTGATCCGGCGGCGCAGAGCGCTGTTCGCGATGGCCTGCCTGCTGAGCGCCTGCTCATTCGCGCCTCCCTACAAGGTACCCCCCAGTGCACCCGTCCCGGGCGTATACAAAGAAGCCGTGGGATGGAAAATGTCTGAGCCCAACGACGCCGCACCCAAGGGCCGGTGGTGGAGCATTTTCGACGACCCCTGGTTAAATGCGCTCGAGGATAAGGCACAAAACGCCAATCAGAATCTGAAGGCGGCATTCGCGCGATTGCAACAGGCCAGAGCGGATACGCGTATTGCGCGTGCCGATCTTTTTCCCAGTCTTGATGCAACGGCATCCGCCAAGCGCGGGCGCGTTTCGCAAAATGCGCCCACCTATGTCAAGGGATATCCGACCGAGGGAAATGACTTTGTGCTGGAGGCGGATTTATCCTACGAAATAGATTTGTGGGGCCGGGTCCGTAACGAGGTCGCCTCGGCGCGCGCCACTCAACAAGCAAGCGCCGCGGATTTGGCGTCGATTGCGTTATCGATCGAAGCGGAAGTGGCGACCGATTATTTTGGCTTGCGCAGTTACGACACCCAACGCGAGCTGCTGGCTAAAACCGTCGAGGACTACGCCAAGTCGCTAAAATTGACGCAGACTCTGTTTGAAGGCGGTGCGGCTGCTCTGGGGGACGTGGCACAGGCGAAATCTCAACTGTTCAGCGCGCAAACTCAAGCCGCCGATATTGATTTGCTTCGTGCGCAGCTCGAGCACGCCATCGCCGTATTGGTGGGAGAAAACCCGTCCGCTTTCCAAATGCCGGTGAACCCTTTGCCGCAAACGGCGGCGCCTCCGCCGGTCGATCCCGGAATTCCCTCGGCGCTGCTCGAGCGCCGCCCGGATGTAGCCGCGGCCGAGCGGCGCGTGTCCGCGGCCAACGCGCAAATCGGCGTTGCCCGCGCCGCCTACTTTCCGCAATTTACCTTGACCGGCGCAGCCGGTTTAAATTCACTGCACTCTTCTACGTGGATCGATGCGCCCAGCTTGTATTGGTCGATCGGTCCGCAAGCGGTACTGCCCATATTCGAGGGAGGGCGCCTGGTGGCACAAACTGCGCGCGCCAAGGCCGTCTACTCGGAACAGGTTGCCACATACCGCAATACCGTGTTGACGGCCTATCAGGATGTGGAAGACAACCTGGCCGCGCTGCGGCAACTAGAGAGGGAAAGCGAGACCGAAGCCCAGGCCGTCGAAGCCACGGCGACTTTCCTTCAGCAATCGCAGGATCGCTATTTTGCAGGCATCGTGACCTTTCTCGAAGTGTCGACCGCTGAAACGGCCGCGCTTCAGGCCCAGCTGTCCGCCATCAACATACGCGCTCGGCGCTTGAATGCCGCCGTGGTGTTGGTGAAAGCACTCGGTGGAGGCTGGCGTGAAGAATCGGCGAGCCTGGGGAGAAATTGACCGGCGGTGCTTGCCGCGCTAGCCGATCTATTCCTCCAGAAGCGCGCGCAGGCCAGCGACAAACACGCGCCGTTGCGACACCGACACTTTCTTCATGAGTTCTTCCTCGTGCTCGGCAAATGCGGCTTTGATTCGAGGCAACAGCGCCCTACCCGCGCGGCTCAAGACCAGTCCATGAGAGCGGCCGTCAACGGGTTGCCTCTCGATGAGATCGCGCTTGGCTAGCCGCGAGATTAGCGGCGCCATATTCGCCCGTGCGATATCGAGCATCCGGCCGATCTCGCTCTGTTTCGCATTGGGGTTTGCATCGATGACATTCAACACGGTCGCGTCGGTGGGATTCAAATGCAATGCTTTCAGGCGCTTAGCCAGGCGCGCCATGGCCAGCGCCGAAGCGCGCCGCAGCAAGTAACCGGGGTAGTCGCTCATTGGATCAATCATGAAGAGTGCGCGCCTTGGTATCTAACACTGGATTTCCACCGATTGCTATATTGCTATACCATATAGCTATTGGAGGCTGACTAAAGCACAACATAGATTGAGGGGGCATCGCAATGGAATTTCATCGTATCAATCCGATAACCAACGAAACGGCCAGTAAGGCGATGGCCATGACACCTACCGAGGCGCGAGCCGTGGCAGACCGCGCAGACAGGGCATCTGCGAGTTGGGCGGTCCTTGGACCCAATGCGCGCCGCGCGGTGCTCATGAGGGCGGCAAGCGCGCTGGAGGCGCGAAAAGACGACTTCGTGAACGCGATGATGACCGAGATCGGCGCGACCGCCGGGTGGGCCATGTTTAATTTGATGCTCGCGGCCGGCATGATTCGCGAGGCCGCGGCGTTGACCACGCAGATCGGCGGCGAGGTCATACCGTCGGATAAGCCAGGGTGCCTCGCCCTGACGCTGCGTGAACCGGTGGGCGTCGTGCTCGGTATTGCACCTTGGAATGCGCCCATCATTCTCGGAGTCCGCGCCGTCGCAGTTCCGCTCGCTTGCGGGAATGCCGTCATCTTGAAAGCCTCGGAGCTTTGCCCCCGCACGCATTCACTCATTATCGAAGCCTTCGCCGGCGCCGGATTCCCCGAGGGCGTCGTCAATATCGTGACCAATGCTCCCAAGGATGCAGCGGAGGTCGTTGGGGCGCTGATCGACCACCCGGCGGTGAGGCGGATCAATTTCACGGGCTCGACGGCGATCGGAAGAATTGTCGCCAAGCGCGCCGCCGAACACTTAAAGCCTTGCTTGCTGGAACTCGGGGGCAAAGCACCGCTGATTGTCCTGGAGGATGCTGACCTTGACGAGGCCGTGAAGGCGGCCGCCTTCGGCGCTTTCATGAATCAGGGCCAGATTTGCATGTCCACGGAACGCATCATCGTCGTGGAGGCCGTTGCAGCGGAGTTCGTCAAGCGCTTCGCGGCAAAGGCGCAGTCGCTCGCGACGGGCGATCCCCGCGAAGGCAAAACACCGCTGGGTGCGGTAGTCGATCAAAAGACGGTTACGCATGTGAATAATTTGATCGACGACGCCGTCGCGAAAGGCGCCACGCTTGTTGCAGGAGGAAAGGCCGAGCACGTGCTCATGCCTGCGACCGTGGTCGACGGGGTCATTGGATCCATGAACATCTATCGCGACGAAAGCTTCGGACCCATCGTCGGCATCCTGCGCGCCAAAGACGAAGCCGATGCCATCCGGCTGGCCAATGACAGCGAGTACGGGCTGTCCGCAGCGGTATTTACCCGCGACACGGCACGGGGGCTGCGCGTGGCGCGCCAAATCCGTTCCGGGATTTGCCACATCAATGGCCCCACCGTGCACGACGAGGCGCAAATGCCTTTCGGCGGCGTGGGCGCGTCGGGCTACGGACGCTTCGGCGGCAAGGCCGGCATCGAACAATTTACGGAACTCCGGTGGATCACAATCGAAACCCAGGCCGGTCACTTCCCCATCTAACCGCCTCTTAAGGAAATGTCATGAACACAAGTACCACTCCTGTTTCTGCCGAGCGATCCGAAGCGGATACGGTCTCCTTTGAAGTTGCCGAACAGATCGCTTGGGTAAAATTCAATCGTCCCGAGAAACGCAATTGCATGAGCCCAAAACTGAATCGCCAGATGATGCGCGTGCTGGATGAGTTGGAATTTCGTCCGGATGTCGGCGTGTTGGTGCTGACAGGCGAGGGAGATGCGTGGTCGGCCGGCATGGACTTGAAGGAATACTTTCGCGAAATGGAAAAACAGGGGCTCGGCGCCGTGCGCGGGGCGCAGCGAGAATCCTACGGTTGGTGGCGGCGGCTGCGCTGGTATCAAAAACCAACGATAGCGATGGTCAACGGCTGGTGCTTCGGCGGCGGCTACGGCCCTCTCTTCGCATGCGATCTTGCCTTCGCCGCTGAAGAGGCGCAATTCGGACTTTCCGAGATCAATTGGGGAATATTGCCCGGCGGCGGCGCGACGAAAATTGCCCGGGAATTGCTGTCCTTCCGGCGCGCTATGTATCACTCGCTGATGGGCGAGAACGTCGACGGAAAAACCGCGGCAGAATGGGGCTTGGTCAACGAAGCGCTCCCGCTCGATAAGCTCAAGGCTCGCGTCGAGGACGTGGCTCGCACGCTCTTGAAGAAAAATCCTGTCGCCCTGAAGGCTACCAAGGATGCGATTCGCCGCGTCGGGGAGATGACCTACGATAACGCGGAGGATTTCCTGGTTCGCGCTCAGGAAGCGGCCAACTCCTATGATAACGACGGCCGCAAGGAAGGCATCAAGCAGTTTATTGACGACAAGAGTTTCAAGCCGGGGCTTGGCGCCTATGATCGATCGAAGCCAGGGCAATAAATTCGCATGAGCGGGTCGACAGCCGCCGCTTTGGACGCCCGCGGCATCGAGCGTCTCTTACGGCCGCGTTCGGTTGCGGTGGTGGGCGCATCACCAACGCGAGCGCTCACGAGATCAACCGCGCTCGCAGTCTCGGGAACACCGAACGCGCATTACCCTCAAAAATCTTGTACCGGTCGGAATCGCTCAATTGAAGCGCGTCCAGGTAACGCTTGGTGTCGTCGAAATATTGACCCGTCTCGGGATCGATTCCGCGAACCGCTCCGACCATTTCAGAGCCGAATAAAATGTTGTCGACGGGTATGACTTTGAGAAGCAATTCAATGCCGGGCAAATGATAAACGCAGGTATCAAAAAACACGTTTTTCAGGACATAGTCGCGAAGCAGCGGGCGCTTCAAATCCTGTGCCAGTCCCCGATATCGGCCCCAGTGATATGGGACGGCGCCGCCGCCATGCGGAATGATGAAGCGCAACGTTGGAAAATCCTTGAACAGATCTGCCGTCAGGAATTGCATGAAAGCCGTGGTATCGGCGTTGATATAGTGAGCGCCGGTGGCGTGGAAATTCGGGTTGCACGACGAGCTGACATGCACCATGGCAGGCACGTCGAGCTCCACCATTTTCTCGTACAGCGGATACCAATGCCGATCGGTCAACGGCGGGGAGGTCCAATGACCTCCGGAGGGATCCGGATTCAGGTTGCAACCGATGAAACCCAGCTCCGAAACGCAACGTTCGAGTTCCGCGGCGCTGTTAACCGGGAGCACGCCCGGAGATTGCGGCAGCTGGCAGACACCGACAAAATTCTGAGGGTATAACCGGCAAACTCGATGTATTAAGTCGTTGCACGCCCGCGTCCAGCGTTGGCTGGTTGTTTCGTTGCCGACGTGATGCGCCATTGCCGATGCCCGCGGCGAGAAAATCGTGAGGTCCGTGCCGCGGGCGCGTTGCAGCTTGAGCTGCGCATTCTCCAGGCTGTCGCGAATTTGGTCGTCGGAAATCGCGGATTGCGCGCTTAAGGGAGTGTCGAGATTCGACTTAAGGTCCGCAATCTGTGCTTCGCGAAATTTTTGCAGCTCACTGGGCGCGGTAGTGTAGTGGCCGTGGCAATCGATGATCATGACCAATACATCCTCGTGGGATTATCGACCAGAATCTGCCGCTGGGTGGCCGGATCCTCACAAACTTCAGCAAACAGATCGACCAACTCGCCATCATTGGGCATATCCTTGGTGATGTTCGGGTGCGGCCAGTCGGTGCCCCACAAAATTCGGTGAGCGTCTTCGGCAATCAAGGCCTTCGCGAAGGGTACCGCATCGCGAAACGGCCGTTTGCCGATCGAAACGCGCTCTGCGCCGCAGACTTTGACCCAGGCCAGTGGGTTTTCTCGGTAGAGTTTCAGCAGCGATTGAAACGGCCGCTGCTCAAGACCGTCGGCCGCTTTGACGCGGCCCATATGATCGATGATGAAGGGGACGTCGATGCGTCCCAGCAGCTCGCTCTGGGTCAAGATGTCTTCTGCGTCGAAGTGCAATACCACATGCCATCCAAGCGGCTTGACTCGCGCCAGTAATTTGTAAAACACACTTAAGTCGGGAACGCCGCCTAAGTGCTTGACGAAGTTGAACCGAATTCCTCGAATCCCCCCCGCGTGAAGCTCCTCGAGCCTGAGATCGGTTACCGTCTCCTCAACGCAAGCGACGCCGCGATAGCGCCCCTCGCTCGAGGCTATCGCGTCCAAGGTCACCTCCATGTCCGTCCCATGACAGCTGGCGTGCACGATGACCGCGCGCGAAACTCCGAGCTTCGCGTGCAACTTGCGCAAGTTCTCGACCGGCGCATCGGGCGGCGTGTAGCTGCGATCGGCCGCATACGGGAACTTAGTTGCCGGTCCAAAGACATGACAGTGTGCATCGCATGCGCCGGGCGGCAATTTTAACGCCGGCGTAATCGGATTGGGATCCGGAGGCGGGCAGGTTTTCAGGGGATTCTTGGCAACTGCGTTCATTTTTTAGGTTCCTTTGTCCGGGCAGCGTCATCCTCGAAATACTGGAGACCCGCCTTCGCGAGAGGCTCGCGCATGCCATATAGATCGAGCCCCAACTCGCCGGCAACCAGCCGTTTTCGATTGGTTGCTTCTTTGTCTTCGCGCACCCGTGCGGCGGTGGCCACGCTCTCGGCATGTTGGCGTGGAACGATCACGACACCGTCGGCGTCGGCGACGACCACATCGCCGGGGCAGACCAACGCTCCTGCACAAATGACGGGCGTGTTGACCGAGCCCACCGTTGCCTTGACCGTGCCTTTGGCGTGAATGGCCTTGGACCAGACCGGAAAATTCATCTCGGTGAGTTCAGCGACGTCCCGGCATCCGGCATCGATGATCAATCCGCGGGCGCCGCGCGCGCGAAACGAGGTGCCGAGCAATTCGCCGAACATGCCGTCGGTATTTTCGGAGGAAGTGCCCAAGACCACGACGTCGCCCTGCTGCAGCATTTCCGCAGCCACATGCAACATCCAGTTATCGCCCGGATGGGCAAACACGGTAACCGCCGTCCCGCACACTTTGGCACTGGGATAAATGGGGCGCATGTAGGACGCTAAGAGCCCCACCCGCCCCATGGCTTCATGCAAGGTGGCGACTCCATACTTCGCGAGTTCCGCAACGCTTTTAGGGTTGGCGCGCGCGACATTCTTGATGGCGATACCAGATTGTCCAATCATAGATCCACCTCATCTTTGAATTCTGCATAAACCTCGCCGCGCATGATCAGCCGCGCGGTGCGCAATAAAGCGGCGCGCATGACCTCGGACGGCTTCTCAGGATTCATGCCCAGCACCACGGTGAACTCACCGGTCGGGTGTTCGACGGACACGGCCTTAAGGGTGCCGGGCGGCATGATCGCGTGGCGATTGGCCACGGTTCCTGGCATAACGGCGGCGGTCGCGACCGTGACGGCGCCCAGTACTCCCACCGCTGCATGACAATCGTGCGGAATGAAGGTCCTCGTTGAGATGTGGCCACCGTCTCGGGGTTTTGCGACGAGACACATCTTCGGGACGACCTTTCTGGCGACGTCGCCTAAATTCATCGCGGGGCCCGCCTGCAAACGAATCGATTCGATTTTTTTCCTCAAGGCGGCGTTGGCATTGAGTGCGTCCCGGGTCTCATAACCGGTGACTCCCAAGTCCTCGGCTGCCATCAGCACTACCGGCATGCCGTTGTCTATGCACGTGACTTCTACATCATCAAATCGATCCACCAGATGTCCGGTGGGCAGCATCGCGCCACACACCGAGCCGGCCGTGTCGAGAAAGCTGATATTGATCGGCGCTGATGTGCCGGGAACTCCATCGATACGCGCGCTTCCTGCATAGCCGATTTTGCCGCCCGGCGTCTGAACTTCGATGTCGCTCAGGGTGCCGGTGTTTCGGGTCAGTACGCGCAAGGTCGTTACGTCCCCTTGCGCTTGAACCAAGCCCGTTTCCAGCGCAAAGGGCACCACGGCAGCCAGCATGTTGCCGCAATTCGGTGTGGTGTCCACTCTTGGCTCTTTGATGGACACTTGCGCGAAAAGAAATTCCAGATCGATTCCGGGTTCCGTGCCGAGACGCACAATGCCGACCTTGCTGGTCAGCGGATCCGCACCTCCTAGGCCATCGATCTGGCGCGCGTCGGGGGACCCCATGATGGACAGCAGCGCCGCATCGCGCGCTCGCGTTTCGCTCGGTAGATCACTCTCTAAAAAAAACGGCCCTTTCGAAGTGCCGCCCCGCATGAACAGGCATGGAATGGATCGTTGCATAGGAATAAGCAGCTGTAAGGGTGTCAAGCACGCCTAGTATCGCGTATACTCTATCGTAATAGGTGGCATACCTGTTATCACGTATCGGCATATCTAGATGGCCCAAGCTCAGTGGATATAAAGCAACTCGAATATTTTCGCCACGTGGCGGAATTCGGCAGCTTCACGCGCGCAGCGGCCTTTCTGTCGGTTGTTCAGCCGGCCCTGAGCCGTCAAATTCGGCAGTTGGAATTGGAATGCGGGCAAGCCTTGCTGGAACGCAATGGTCGTGGCGTGACGCTCACCGAGGCTGGGGCGCAGTTGCTTGAGCATGCGCGTGGCATCCTCACGCAACTCGGCCGAGCCCAGCAAGACTTGAGCGACCGACGCAATGGCGACTCTGGTCACCTGACACTCGGGCTGCCTCCGAGTCTCGGCAGCAATGTGACAGTGCCGCTGGTGAAGGCGTTTCGTGAATCCTTACCAAACGCGCGGTTTGCGACTGCGGAAGGGCTGTCTGCCTATATTCTGGAATGGCTCAATGTCGGCAGAGTCGACTGCGCGCTGGTCTATAACGCCGCAAACTTACCGACTCTTGAAACCATTCATGTGGTCGATGAGCAGCTTTTTTTGATTGCGCCGCGCTCCGTGCGCCGCAAAGAATCCGCGTCCATTACGCTCACGCAACTTGCCGACTATCCGCTGGTGATTCCGAACCGGCCGCACACCATGCGGATGGCCGTAGAGCATGCGTTGGCGGAAGTCGATCGCAAAATCCAAGTGGCTCATGAAGTCGAGTCGATTCCGGCGATCATTGACTTGGTAAGGCAGGGCTACGGCCATGCGGTATTGCCGATCAACGCCGTCAAATCGACCCCGTGGAACAACGAGGTGTTGGCGAAGCCCATTCTCGCGCCGACATTGACGATTTCTTTGTCGATGGTCACCTCCGCAACGCGTCCGAAGAGCCAGTTCATCCGCAATGCCATGAATTTGGTTTGCGACACGGTGAGGAAAGAAATTCACTCGAAACAAGCGTCGCCGCGCCCGACCCTCTCGAAGCTCAGCGCATGACCGATTCGCGCGACTACGAAACGATTCCCGGAACTTATGTGTACGACGCGCGCCGTGGCCGCCAAGGCTACGCGCTCAACATGTTCTGCATGTCGTTGAATGTGGCGGAAAACCGCAGCAAGTTCAAGGAAAATGAAGCGGCTTACCTGGACCGATTTCCTCTCACCGCCGAGCAGCGCAAATCGGTACTGCAACGTGATTGGCTCGGGATGCTCAAAGTGGGCGGCAACATCTATTACACGATAAAAATTGCCTTCTGCGACGGTCTCACCTTTCAAGACGTGGCCTCGATGATGTCGGGCGTTTCAAAAGACGTTTACGCTCAAATGATGTTGGCCGGCGGACGCTCCGCGGAGGGCAATCGATTCAAGCAAGACCCCAATTCTGGAAGCACCGATGGCTAGTATTGTTGCCGGAATCGCTTGCTCACATGTGCCCGCCATCGGTGTTGCGATGGATCGCGGTACTACCGCGACGCCTTATTGGGAGAAGCTCTTCAAAGGCTACGAGCCGGCGCGTCAATGGCTCGCGAAGCTTGCGCCGGATGTCGCCATCATTGTCTACAATGATCACGCCTCGGCATTTTCGCTGCAAATAATCCCCACCTTTTTGATTGGCGTTGCTGACGCATTTCCGATTGCCGACGAGGGCTTCGGACCGCGTCCGGTCCCGGTTGTGCAGGGACATCCTGAGCTTGCATGGCACATCACTGAGTCCCTCATCTTGGATGAGTTCGATATGACCATCGCCAATGAAATGCCGGTGGACCATGGGCTCACTGTCCCGTTGTCGATTACTTGTGGTCAGCCTGCGCAATGGCCGTTTCCTGTCATCCCGCTGTGCGTCAATGTGGTTCAATACCCGCCTCCCACAGGCGCGCGATGTTACAAGCTAGGCCAAGCGATCCGCCGCGCGGTCGAGAATTACCCGCAAGACTTACGCGTCGTCGTCTACGGGACCGGCGGCATGTCGCATCAACTGCAAGGAGAGCGCGCGGGCCTGATCAATCGCGAGTTCGACCAGGCCTTCCTCGATGGCATGACCCGGGATCCGGTTGCCCTCACCCGCATTACTCATACGCAGTACATGCGCGAGGCGGGCTCCGAGGGCGTCGAGATGGTCATGTGGCACATCATGCGCGGTGCGCTGGATGACGATGCGCAAGAAATCTACCGCCACTATCACGTACCCGCGTCCAATACGGCAGCCGGGCTTATGATTTTGGAAAACAGGAGAGCCACGTGAAGGTGTGTCTAGCAGGCCAGGGCGCATTTGGCATCAAGCACCTGGAGGCCATGGCCAAGATTCCGGGAATAGAGGTCATTTCTCTGGCTGGCTCGAGCGCCGAATCGGCACGCGAGGTGGCCGAGAAATGGAAGATCCGGCACTGGACCGGAGACTTAGGAGAAAGCTTGGCGCTGCCCGAAGTCGAAGCGGTCATCTTGAGCACGCCAACGCAACTGCACGCCGCGCAGGGCGAACAGTGCATGCGCGCCGGCAAGCACGTGATGATCGAAATTCCCATGGCCGATTCGCTCGCGGACTCGGAGCGATTGGTTCGCGTCCAGCAAGAGACCGGCGTGATCGCGATGGCGGGGCATACCCGGCGCTTTAACCCCAGTCATCAATGGATTCATAAGCGAATCGCCGCGGGGGAGCTTAAGGTGCTGCAAATGGATGTGCAGACCTACTTCTTTAGGCGCACCAATACCAACGCGCTCGGCAAGCCGCGCAGTTGGACTGATCATTTGCTGTGGCATCACGCCTGCCATACGGTCGATTTGTTCGCTTATCAAACTGGGGAGCAAGCGTCGGAAACATATGCTCTGCAAGGGCCGAAACATCCGCAGTTGGGCATCGCGATGGACATGAGCATCGGGCTCAAAACCCCCCGCGGCGCGATCTGCACCCTTTCATTATCATTCAACAATGACGGCCCCCTGGGAACTTTCTTTCGTTACATCTGCGATAACGGCACCTATATCGCCCGCTATGACGAGCTGCTCAATGGCAAGAACGAGGCGATTGACGTATCGAAGGTCGATGTTTCGATGAATGGCATCGAGCTGCAGGATCGGGAGTTTTTCGCGGCTATTCGCGAGGGCCGCGAGCCCAACGCCAGCGTCGCGCAGTGCCTGCCGGCGATGCAAACCTTGGATCGGTTGAATAAGCAACTGGCCACATCCAGCCCGTAAGCTAACCCTCGAGCGGCGTCTCGAACGGCAACCCCACGTAGTTTTCAGCCAGACTCGTGAGCGCCGCGGTTGAGCCGCTCAGGTAATCCAGTTCCGCCAGTTGCAGGCGGTGGTTGAACGCATCATCCGAGAACTTATGCATGATGGACGTGAACCACCACGAGAAGCGCACCGCCTTCCAAATTCTGCGCAGACAGAGCTCGGAATACTGATCGAGCAACGTTGGAGCGTTTTTGCGGCGAGTCCCTTGATAATGCTCCACGAGGCCCCGATGGAGCACACGAACGTCGGCGGCCGCCAAATTCAAACCCTTGGCGCCGGTGGGCGGCACGATGTGAGCCGCATCGCCCACCAGGAATAATTGCCCGAAGCGCATCGGTTCAACCACAAAACTGCGCAAGGGGGCGATGCTCTTCTCGACGGAGGGGCCGGTGATGAGCCTGTCGGCTATCCGCGCTGGGAGCCTGCTGCGCAGCTCGCTCCAGAAACGTATATCGGGCCACATTTCTAATTTGTCGCCCGACGGACACTGTAGGTAGTAGCGGCTTCGAGTTTTGGAGCGCATGCTGCACAATGCGAACCCGCGTTCGTGGTTCGAATAGATCAGTTCGTGATCGACCGGCGGCACATCCGCTAAGATGCCTAGCCATCCGAACGGATAGACGCGTTCAAATGCCTGCATCGCCTCGAGCGGAATGCCCTGCCTGCAGACTCCATGGTATCCATCGCAGCCGGCGATGAAATCGCAAGTCAGTTCCTGCTCCTTTCCTTGACCCCGGTAGCGCACCGTCGGATTGCGCTGGTCGAAGCCTTCGATGGATACGTTGGCCGCTTCGAATTCTAAATTCGCGCCCGCGGCCGTCAGCGAGTCGATCAAGTCCTTGGTGAGTTCGGTTTGGCCATAAACCGAGACGCATCTGCCGGTCAGCGCCTTGAGGTCGATTCTTAAACTGCGGCCCGCAAAGGCGAGGCTGACGCCGTCATGGATCAGCCGGTCCTTGAGCATCCGCTCGCCGACCTTGGCCTCCAACATCAAATCGACGGTACCTTGCTCTAGAACCCCCGCGCGGATGCGACCCTCGACGTAGGCCCGGCTTTGGCGCTCCAGAACGACATTATCGATCCCATTGAGGGACAAGAGCCGCGAGAGCAGCAGGCCCGAAGGGCCGGCACCGATTATGGCCACCTGAGTGCGAGACATGGGGCGCTTCCACACCACTATTACGCGAAGCGTAGCAGCACCCCCACGGTGTATGCGTACGATATCGACGTCTACGGGTACTTATCCGCCACCATGGCGGCGACGAAATTCGTGCGGAGATACGCCGCTGTGCCGGCGAAAGAACCGCGAGAAATAGGCTGAATCTTTAAACCCCAGCGCGCTCGCAATGCCGCTCACGGAATCAGGCGCATGGATGAGCCGCCGCCGTGCTTCCAACGCCAACCGCTGTTGCAGCAGATCGAAGGCGGTGCTGCCGGCCAAACGGCGGCATAGGCGGTTGAGACTCGTCTCAGAAAAACCCAGCTCTCGGGCGAAACGTTCCACCGGCCAATGTTGCGCGTAGCGGCTGTCGATAAGCTGCCGCAGACGCCGGAAGCGCGTCAGTTCGGGGCCGCTATAGCTCTCGGACCGGTTCGATTGCGTGGTAGCACCGGCAACGGTGTAAAGAACGCAGCAAGCCAACCAACTGGCAACAGGTTCAGGAACTTGTTCTGGCTGCCTCAATTCTTTGAGCAAGCATTCCAATAGTGGGCCTGCGCGATCCATAAGACGGGGATTGCAGCTTAAGTCGATTGCCCGCGGCACCGAGAACAATTCTTCGATCGGCGCTCGATGCGCCGGCGATGCGAATTCCGTCAGGTGCTGAAGGTTTACGCTTAGCACGAACCCCTGCGTCTCGGCGCGAAACCGGAAGCTATGGATCGTTCCCTGGGGAATGATGATCAGCACGGGCGAATCGTAGTGGGTGCGCAGTTCCTCTAGAACGACGTTCGCCGGCCCGGCGGTGACCAACACACATTGCGATAGCTTCGCATGCCGATGCGCGCCGATTTGCCACAGGTACTTTCGGCTGCGAGACTGAATGCCCTCGATATGCACGGCATTGGGCACGCTTCGAAGCGGCTCGCGCTCGCCGTACAGCGAAAAGCTCGGCACCTCGGGGCGGACCGCTCGCACTGTGCTCTCCTCCTGGTTGTGCACAATAGAATAACCAACGAGAATGCTATGGACAATAGCTTTAAGTTGCCAATGCCTTGGAGGCGGTTTGAATAAGATCGAATCGGCTACCGCAGCCTGGCGCCGAACCATCGTATTTTGCCTTTTGACCGCGCTGTGCGAAGGAATCGATCTTCAAGCGGCGGGAATTGCCGCGGCAGGCATCGGTGCTGAATTTAAGCCGACGAGCGATCAACTTGGCACGTTTTTCAGCGCCAGCACCTTCGGATTGTTCTTCGGCGCTCTGTTAGGTGGACGTCTCGCCGACAGTATCGGACGCAAGAAAGTCCTGGTGACTTCCATTGGCTTGTTCGGTCTGTTTTCGTTGCTCACCTCATTTGCAGGGAGCGCATCATCTCTCACCGCTGCTCGTGCGCTGACCGGGCTTGGCTTAGGCGGCGCCCTGCCGATGGTGCTGGCCCTGGTGGCTGAATCGAGCACCGATAAGCAACGGGCTGGACGGGTGGCCATGGTGTATGCGGCAACGCCTCTGGGCGGCGCCCTTGTCAGCCTCATCGGCCTGCTGATTGCAGCCGCTCAGTGGCGTGTGATTTTCATCGTCGGCGGTGTCTTACCCTTGATGCTGGCGCCCGTCATGGCAATGGCGATGCCTGAATCGAGCGACTTTCAACGCATTCGCAGCGCCTTGATCTTCGGCCCCGCGGCTGACGCCGCCGTGAATCCCAAGTCCGGCAGCGTCGCGGCAATATTTTCCGGCGGCCGTGCGCTACGCACCATCCTCTTATGGGCAAGCTTTTTCCTTGGACTGTTGCTGCTCTATTTGCTCCTGAATTGGTTGCCGACCCTGTTGATCAGCGATGGCCTGACGCGCGCGCAAGCGGCGGGGGCACAGATCGGCTTTAATATCGGAGGAACGCTCGCGGCGGTGCTCATCGGCTACTTGCTCGGAGGCCGCCTAAGACATGCCGCCGTCGTCGCAACGTTTGTGGCACTGCCCATTCTATTGGTCACTCTGGCCAAATCGCCGGCGCAGCTGGCGATAATCTGCGCAATCGTCTTTTTCCTGGGCTGTGCGGTGATCGCCGCGCAAGCATTTCTGTATGCCATGGCGCCGATCGCATATCCCACCAGTATCCGCGGCATCGGCGTCGGCGCCGCGGTGGCCATGGGGAGAATCGGATCGATCGTCGGTCCGAAGCTTGGCGGCATGCTCAAGTCCGCGGGTCACGCCCCCTCGCAATTGCTGATGGATTTGCTGCCGATCGTTGTTGCCGGAAGCATCTGCGCACTGCTGCTGGCGTGGGTGGTGAAGCGCGCTGCGAGGCAGGCGCCGGAACCCTTATAGCGCGTTATTTGGCCATATCGCAGACCGCCACATGTGCGCCACCGCAGACCCATCAAATCCCAGGCCCTCTCTCGGCTGCTTGAAGTGCCTGCCGATGATATCGGTAAAGATTTCGAGATCGATGGGTGCGGATTTTTCAAAGAAATAGATATCGTAGAGCGTGATCAGCCGGGCGCTCATGTACCAACGATGCTTCCGCGCCTCGTCCGCTTCATGTCGAATGTATTCTGGCGGCACGTAATCAGCGCCGAAAAACCGTACATACGCCTCAGGGTATTTGTACCCTGCCGCCTCGTCCGCGACATAACGCAACGCTTGGTGGTTCTTGACAGCCCAGGCGATCTCTTCGCTCACGTAGGGACCGATCATTTGCGCGCCCCAGTAACCGTGGTCTGAGCGCAGCAGCATTCCGATGGAAATATCGTGCAAGAGACACGCCAGCACGATCTTTTCGTCTTGCCCGGCGTCCAGCGCGCGTTTCGCGCTCGACGCTAAGTGCCGGAACGTGATGTCAGTGACTCGATGATGAAAGAAGTCGAGCAGCGTCGGCCTCTCGGGCATCTTCGGCAGCTTCGGATTATCTCCCATCATGAGAATGGCGCCCGGCGCCAGCTGCGACAGAACGGCTTGCTCGGTGTCGGGTTCGTCCGTTCCCAGCCAGGCCGCCGCCGGCCTGAGGATCAACCGTTCTTGGCCGCTAGGATCCAATCGATTCGCAGGTTTCTCGTTGCTCACGGGGTCCTCCGGGCCGGCTACAGCGGCTGCACGCGCACATCGACTTCGAGCTTATGGCCACCGCCGCCGACGATCATGCCGCGAAGCGGCGACACATCTCCAAAGTCGCGGCCCCAGGCGAGCGTGACGTGATCCTCGCCGACCATGCAGTCATTGGTTGGGTCGAAGTCCAACCAGCCGAGCGGTGGACAGTATACCGACACCCAGGCGTGCGAGGCATCGCCGCCGATCGCGGCCTCGCCGCCCTTGCGCACGGTTCTGATATAGCCGCTCACATAGCGGGCTGCGAGTCCCGATGAGCGCATACAGGCAATCATAAAATGCGCGAAGTCCTGACATACGCCGCGTCGGGTCTTGAGCACATCGAGTATGGAGGTGCGGTTAGTGGTGGACCCCGGGGCATACTTGAATTCGCGATAAATCTTGCGCATGAGCGCATGCGCCGCGGCGGCGACCGGACGGCCGGGCAAGAAAATTTCGCGGGTGTACTCCTCGAAGGCGAGCTTGAGGGGCACGTGGCTGGAACGCATGCGGAAGCGGCAGGCGTCCAGATCCGCAGCCGCCATGGGCATTGCGTGGTAGCTCAGGCGCTTGCGCAGTGACTCCCAAGGCTCGGCGGTGTCGAATGAATCGGGGGCGCGCGGAAAAATCTCTACTTCCATTTGCGCCGTGACGGCCAGCTTGTCATGCGCGCGATCGTATTCGAGGCGTTCGATCCCGTTGCCGAAGGCGTCGATATCCTGGCGGCTGAAACTGGGTTGGGGATCGAGCTCGATCGAACGCGCGAGACAACGCTGAAAGGCGAACTCGCGGGGCGTTAGGTGCAAAAGATGATGGGAGTGCACCACATCGCCCTTGTACTCGTAGGTCGTGGTATGCCGTACGGCGTAACGCGTCATGCGGACACGGCGCGCAATTCGAAATCGATATGTGAAAAATGTTGGGAAGCGAGCTGGTCGGAAAGCTGGGCCGAGGCGGACATCAGATCGTTAAGGTGCTGCGCGAGAATGTTCCGCGAGCCTTGCCCTAGCCCAAGTTCGCCGCCGAGATTCGTATACTTAAATGTCACCAACTTAGACACCGCCTCGTAAAGGGTTTCCTGCGGCTTGGAGCCCAAGGATTCAGCCACTTCGATGAGCAGCGTGTTGATCGCGCGCCATTGGAATGCGAGCGCGCGAGGATTTCGCTCATCATAGACCAGCAGCTCGATGGTGGTGTCCCACACCGGAGGCGCGCGGTAGCGGGTGCGGTAAGTGATCGCGCTGTCTCCGATCTCCAATATCCACTCGAGTTCCTGGCGCAGCGGCGTGCCCTCGCTGACCAATCGCTGTGAAATCAAATCCGCCAGGAATTGCAGGCGTTCCAGGCGTCGGCCGATCATCATCAGGCGCCAGCCGTCATCCTGCGTCATGTCATCGAGTGCAAAACCGGCAATCGCCGCCAACGACAGCAGCAGGCTATCGAGGGTTTCGCGCGCATCGCTGCGCGCCATTTCCGCG
>DASWUU010000234.1:0-12968 GCA_036401515.1 Steroidobacteraceae bacterium | reverse complement strand
CATCCGCCGCAGCCGATGATCCGTCCGTTCTCTTCCACCACAAAGTAAGTCTGGTCGGCCAGCAATTGGGAATCAACGCCGAACGCGCCGCTTAACGCCCCTTCGATCTGTCGCGAAGTGTATTCCTCGGTGCTCAAGTGCCGCGCTGAACGCGCGATGAGGGCCTTCAGCGCAGGTACATCGGCAGGGGTGGCCTTACGCAGCGTGGGCATGGCTTAGCGAGGCATGGCTTCAGTCGGTCGCGGATGGTTGCGCGGGATCCGTCGAGCGTCGCGCCGCGCAATTGCGGGCATCGCGCCCATAATAGTCCGGATAATCGCTGCTCAAACCTTTGAACCGACGATGGACCCAAAGATATTGGTCGGGAACCCGCCTGACTTGAGCTTCGAGTAAACGGTTATAGCGTTCGACATCCTTGACCGGATCGGCGCTGGGGAAATTCTCGAAGGCCGGCCCGATAACCACCCGGTATCCCGCGTTCCCCGGCAGGCGCTCGCCGAAATAGGTCATGACGGTCGCGCCCGAAATGCGCGCCAGACGCGAGGTTGCTGGGTTGCTCGCGGCAGGGATACCGAAAAAATTGACCATTGCCGCGCCCTTGTTGCGATAACTCTGGTCGGGCGCGAACCACACCGCTTCGTTTCTTTTGAGCGCCCGCACCATGCTCCGGATGTCGTCTTTGGGGATGGGCTTCCCATGACGGCAGAAGCTCTTGAACATCACGTGCGATAGCAACTCGTTCTTCATGGGGCGATACACCACGTTCAACGGCACAACAGTTCCCAAAATGCGAGTGGAGATCTCGATGGTGGTGAAATGACCCCCGACCAGGATTGCGCCCCGACCCTTGGCCAGAGCGGCCTCGAGGTGATGCAGACCTTGAATATCGGCGAGGCTCTTGAGGCGCTCATCGCTGCTCCACCACGTGTCGGCGGTCTCGCACAGGGCCATCCCCAAGCAATCGCAGTGCCGGTCCAGCAATTCGGATCGTTCCGGTTCTGAAAGTTCCGGCAGGCAGAGCGCGATATTTCGACGCGCGATGCGCAAATACCCTAGCGGCAGGCGTCGCAACAGGGCGCCGATCGCGCGGCCTACGCGCCTTTGGATCGGGAAGGACAGCGGCTCGACGGCCCTCATGATCGATAGTCCCAGCCAGGTGATCCAGTATTTGGGTAAAAAGAAGACTAGGGGCATCCGGACGCTGGCATTGGGGGTGGATTCTCCGCGGATTCGACTGGCGCAGAAGAATAGACGCGTTGCAGCCCCGACGCCAGGATTGCTGCGCGGCAGCATTAGTAAGTTCCCTCAAAATATTCGTATTAATCAGCAAATTGCTGTAATATCCGCGCCGGTTCGTGATTTCTACTTGGTCCGTTTCTGGTCACCGCGCCGCTCCGGCGTCACCTTGGCCAACAACCCACAAAGCAGGTCCTCGATCCAGGTGGCTGGCATTCCGCTTAAAGGTTCTCAAACGTAGGCACGCGTGACCGGCCGATAGTTTCTTTTGTAGTAGGTATTCTTCACATGACGAAAATGTATGTTGGCAATCTCCCGTTCTCAATGGACGAATCCGCAGTGCGCGCGCTGTTCGAAAAGCATGGCGCCGTACAGTCGGTAGCGCTGATCAATGATCGCGACACCGGTCGGCCCCGCGGCTTCGGCTTCGTTGAAATGGCAAGCGCAGATGCTGCGCGCGCTATGCAGGCTTTGAATGGCCACGACGTCGACGGGCGAGCGCTGAAAGTGAATGAGGCTCAGGAGCGCACGGGTGGCGGTGGCGGTGGTGGTGGTGGCGGTGGTGGCGGCGGATCGCGTGGTCCCAAGCGCTGGTAAACAGCGTTAAAGAATTAAGCGATTCCTTAAGGCCGCTGCGAAGCGGCCTTAAGTTTTTAAAGCTGGGCAATTACCCTTCGAAGGGTTTACGCCCGAAGTGGCTTTGCCTATAATCGCCGCCCTCGGCAGGGGCAGGATCGACAACAGTCGGGTCCCACCGGTACGTGTCTTGGCCCCTTTTTGGGGCTTTTTCATTGATTGTAAGGGGGCCGATGGTCCCCTTTTTTGTTTTTGCTGGGGCCTTTTAGAGATGCGTGACGCCTTGATCCGCTTGTTAGAGCCGCCGATCGAGGCGATCGGGTTTGAGCTGGTGGATATCGAGTTTGCTCGGGAAGGCCGCGGCGGCGTGCTGCGGATATTCATAGATCGGCCAAGCGAAGGTTCGGATGTGGGCGTCACGGTGGAGGATTGCGCAAGCGTCAGCCATGCGGTCAGCCAGGTGCTCGAGACCGAAGATCCGATCAAGGGGCATTACACGCTGGAGGTTTCCTCGCCGGGTTTTGATCGGATTTTGCGCACGCGCGCGCACTTCGAGCGCTTTGCCGGCCAGCGGATTTTCGCGGAGCTGAAGCTGCCGATGGATGGGCGGCGGCGATTTGTAGGGGTATTGAAGTCGGTGGCGGACGACACGATTGTGGTAGAAGCCGACGGCAAGACGCATAGTCTGCCGCTCGATCGAATTCAGAAGGCGAGATTGCGGCCTGAGTGAGCAGGAGTCTTAAGGGTTATGAACAAAGAAATTTTGATGGCCGTCGATGCCGTTTCCAATGAGAAAGGCGTCGATAAGGAAATTATATTCGACGCGCTCGAAGCGGCGCTTGCGTCTGCGACTCGCAAGAAATACGGCGAGGAGCTGGACGTGCGCGTTTCGATCAACCGCAAGACCGGCGGCTACGACACCTTTCGGCGCTGGAAGGTATTCGCGGACGACTCCAGCGAACTGGAAACCCCGGAGCGCGAGTTGCGTCTGGATGATGCGCGCGACATCGATAAAGATGTGGAGCCGGGCGGCTTCGTCGAGCAGCCGATGGAGTCGGTGCCGTTCGGGCGCATTCTTGCCCAGACCGCCAAGCAAGTCATCGTGCAGAAGGTCCGCGAGGCCGAACGCGCGCAGGTGGTCGATGCGTACAAGGATCGAGCTGGAACATTGGTCAGCGGCATCGTCAAGCGCGTCGATCGTAATGGTGTGTATGTCGACCTTGGCGCCAATGCCGAAGGCTTCATCGCGCGCGAGGAAATGATCCCGCGCGAGCCCGTGCGATCTCAGGATCGCATCAAGGCCTATTTGAAGGAAGTGCGAACCGAGCCACGCGGGCCGCAACTGTTCCTGTCGCGCACAGCGCCGGAGTTCTTAATCGAATTGTTTAAGCTGGAAGTACCGGAGGTCGGCCAAGGGTTGATCAATATCCTGGCAGCGGCGCGCGATGCCGGCGTGCGCGCGAAAATCGCGGTGCGCAGCAACGATCCGCGGGTCGATCCGGTGGGCGCTTGCGTCGGCATGCGCGGCTCACGCGTGCAGGCGGTGTCCAATGAGATTGCCGGCGAGCGTGTGGACATCATTCCGTTCGACGATAACAACGCTCAGTTCGTTATCAATGCCATGGCGCCGGCGGAGGTCACCTCCATAGTGGTCGATGAGGACTCGCACTCGATGGATATCGCGGTTTCGGAGGATAAGCTGTCGCAGGCCATCGGCCGCGGCGGCCAGAATATCCGCTTGGCCAGCGAATTGACGGGTTGGGAACTGAACGTCATGAGCGAATCGCAGGCCGAAGCGAAGAGTGAGACGGAGTCTCTGGCGCTGCGCGAAACATTCATGAAACAGCTCGATGTGGATGCCGACGTGGCGAGCATTCTGGTGCAGGAAGGCTTTTCGACGATCGAGGAAATTGCCTATGTCCCCGCCAGCGAGTTGAACGGCATTGAGGAGTTCGATGAGGAAATCGTCAAGGAGCTGCGTACTCGGGCACGCGATGTTTTGCTGACGCAGGCCATCGCCAGCGAGGAGTCGATGGATGGTGCCGAGCCTGGCGCTGACCTGATCGAGATCACTGGCGAGCCGCTGGGCAAGGCGCTGGCACGTAAGGGCATTCGCACCCGCGATGATTTGGCTGACCTGGCTGTCGATGAATTGGTAGAGATGGGCAGCATCGATGAAAAGCAAGCCGGTGAATTGATCATGAATGCCCGCAAGCACTGGTTCGCGGAAGAAGCTAAGGTTTAGGAGCAAGTATGGCAGATGTAACCGTCGCTCAATTCGCTGAGGTGCTCAAGGTTCCGGTCGATCGGCTGCTGCAGCAGTTGGATCAGGCCGGCATCAGAGTCGACAGCGCCGAGGACATGATCAGCGAAGACGCGAAGCACGAACTCCTGACCCATCTGCGGCGCAGCCACGGCCATGACGAGTCGCAGGGTGATGCGGCTCCGCGCAAGATTACACTGCGCCGCAAATCGCAATCGGAGCTCAAGCTCGCCAGCCCGCAGGGCCGCGCACGCACGGTGAACGTCGAGGTGCGCAGCAAACGCACCTACGTCAAGCGCGAGGTTCTCGAGGATCAGGCGCGGCACCAGCAGGAAGAAATCGATAAGCAACGCGAGACCGAAGAGCAAGCCAAGTTGGCGCTGGAGCGCGCGGAAAGCGAGCGGCTCGAGAAAGAGCGGCTGGACCGGGAGCGCCAAGAAGAGGAGAGCCGGCGCCGCAGCGATGAGGAAAATCGCAAGCGCACGGCCGAGGAAGAAGCACGGCGGCTCGCCGAGATCCAAGCCCGCGAGGTCGCCGAACGCGAGCGCAAAGCCGCCGCCGCCAAGCCGGGCAAGGCTTCCCGGGAAGTGGTCGATGACAAGGCAACTCGCTACGGACGGCAAGAATTGCATATCGTGGGCGATGTCAGCTCGCGGCATAAGAAGAAGAAATCCCGCGACGGGCGTCGTCGCTCGGTCGGCGGAGATGCGGATACCAAGCATGGGTTCGAAATGCCCACCGCGCGCGTGGTGCGCGAAGTCGCGATCGGAGAGGCCATGACGGTCGGCGAGCTCGCTCAGAAAATGGCGGTGAAGGCCACCGAAGTCATCAAAGTCATGATGAACATGGGCGTGATGGCGACCATTAACCAGATGATCGAGCAAGACACCGCGGTTCTGGTGGTTGAGGAAATGGGCCACACAGCCGTGCTTCGTAAAGAAAATATCATCGAGGACGATTTGCAAGGCGAGACCGATTCCTCGCTCGAGGTATTGCCGCGCCCGCCGGTGGTGACTGTCATGGGACACGTCGATCACGGCAAGACGTCGCTGCTGGATTACATTCGGCGCACCAAGGTTGCTGCGGGCGAGGCCGGCGGCATCACGCAGCATATCGGCGCCTATCATGTGGAGACAGCGAAGGGCATGGTGACCTTCCTCGATACGCCGGGCCATGCCGCATTCACCTCGATGCGTGCGCGCGGCGCACAGGTTACAGACATCGTCATTCTGGTCGTGGGTGCCGATGATGGCGTGATGCCGCAGACCGTCGAGGCCATCCAGCATGCGCAGGCGGCGAAGGTACCCATCGTCGTGGCGCTCAATAAGATGGACAAGCCCGAGGCGGACGCAGAAAAGGTCAAACAGGAGCTGACCAAGTACGGCGTCATCCCCGAAGAGTGGGGCGGCGAGAATATCTTCGTGCCGGTGTCGGCGCGGACCGGACAGGGCGTCGATCAATTGCTCGACAGCATCTTGTTGCAAGCGGAGGTACTGGAGCTCAAGGCTCCAACTGCGGGTCTGGCGGCCGGATACGTGATTGAATCGAGTCTCGAGAAGGGACGCGGAGCGGTCGCGACCGTGCTGGTTTTGCGCGGCACGCTCAAGCTCGGTGATCCTCTTCTGATCGGCCAAGAATTCGGACGTGTGCGCGCGCTGTTCGATGAGGCCGGACATCCGGTGGATGCGGCCGGTCCGTCGATTCCTGTCGTGGTGCTCGGCTTGTCCGGAGCACCCAATGCGGGGGACGAGTTGCTGGTGGTCGAGAGCGAGCGCAAGGCGCGCGAAGTCGCCATGCACCGTCAATCGAAGTCGCGGGACGTCAAGCTTGCGCAGAAAGCCACCAATATGCAGGACGTGTTCTCCACCATGGGCGAGAGCAAGGCCGATCTCGTGCAGCTGTTGATCAAGGCCGATGTGCAGGGCAGTGCGGAGGCACTGCGCGATTCGTTGAACAGCCTGTCTACCGGCGAGGTGGCCGTGAATATCGTGGCCTCCGGGGTCGGCGGCCTGACGGAGTCCGACGTGACTTTGGCGGCCGCCTCCAAAGCACGCATCATCGCATTCAATGTGCGTGGCGATGCTGCCGCGCGTACGGCGATTAAGGACCACGGCGTCGATGTTCGTTACTACAGCATCATTTACGAGGCGATCGACGACATCAAAGCCGTGTTGACCGGCATGCTGTCGCCGGAGGTCAAGGAACAGATCGTCGGGCTTGCCGAGGTTCGAAGCGTGTTTCGCTCCAGCAAGTTCGGCACAGTGGCAGGCTGCATGGTCATTGACGGCTATGTGCGGCGTAATTTTCCGATCCGTGTCCTGCGCAACAACGTGGTCATCTTCGAGGGCGCATTGGAATCCCTGAAGCGCTTCAAGGACGATGTCAATGAAGTGCGTGCCGGCACCGAGTGCGGCATCGGCGTGAAGAATTACAACGATGTGCAAGTGGGCGACCAAATCGAATGCTATTCGCGAGTGGAAGTTGCTCGAACTCTTTGAAATATCTGACGGGGTCGCTTCGACCCCGTTAATTGTGGCGCGTAGCGCCTGAAAAGTTATGGCCAAAGACAATCCGCGGGCCAAGCGCTTGGGCGAGCAGATCCAGCGCGAGCTGACCGAGCTGTTGCGCCGCGAGGTCAAGGATGAACGCATCGGTAACGTGACGATCACCGCCGTCAACGTGACGGGGGATTTACGCACCGCGCGCGTCTACTACCTGATCTTCGGCAAGGAAGGGGCCGACCCGAAGGTTCAGCGCGGCTTGGAGAGCGCCGCGGGCTTTCTGCGCAATGCCTTGTCCAAGTCGCTGATGATTCGTTACACACCCACTTTGAGCTTCGAGCTCGATACATCCATCGAGCACGGAGTGCGGCTCACGCAGCTGATCGATTCGCTGAAGCAACCGATTGGCGAGGACTCATTAGGGTCCACCGAGACCGACGCGAACGATCATGACCACGTCATCGACGAGGGCTGACGGGTGCCCTCGGATGTTCATGGAATTTTATTGCTCGACAAGCCCCTGGGTTTAAGTTCCGCCGGTGCCGTTGCGCGCGTAAAGCGCTTATTCAACGCCCGCAAGGCGGGGCATACTGGGTCACTGGACCCTCTGGCCTCAGGGCTATTGCCGATCTGCTTCGGCGAAGCGACCAAGTTCGGTGCGCAGCTGCTCGAGGCAGACAAGACTTACCGGGTGACGGTGCGTCTCGGTGAGCGCACATCGAGCGCAGATCGCGAGTCCGAGGTGATCGAAAGACGCGCCTTGCCGCCATTTTCGCGCGAACAATTGCAGCATGAGCTGGCGCTGTTTCCGCGGGACTACAGCCAAATTCCACCCATGCACTCGGCGCTCAAGCAGGAGGGCAAACCCCTATACGAGTATGCCCGCGCCGGTATCACGCGGGAGCGCCTCGCGCGATCCATCATCATTCGTGAGATTAAATTGCTTGATTGGCAGGCGCCCGAGCTGTGTTTCGACGTGCGCTGCACGAAGGGGACCTATATCCGGGTCCTGGCGGAAGATTTGGCCGCCCAATTAGGCACCGTGGGTCATCTGGCCGCGCTGCGGCGCATCGGGGTTGCCCCTTTCGACGCCCACGTCCCTTGGGCATTCAATGCCTTGGAAGCCATGTCCGCAGCCCAGCGCCATGAGGTACTCTTGCCTGTCGATGCAGCGCTTTGCGCCTGTGCGCGGTTCGACTTGCCGGCGGGCGGGGTGAGCGCATTTCGCCAGGGGCAAACCGTTAGCCTGGCCTCGGAACTCCCGGGAGCCCCGCTGGGCACGGTTCGTATCTACGCGGCCGGCTTAGGGTTTTTGGGTCTAGGGCTGATCGAAGCTGCTGGCCTCAAGCCGCTGCGACTTATTTCATCGGCCGCGAATCGTGCTTGAGGGCGGGTGCCGCGACGCGTACAATGCGCGCCTTCTTAAAAGTCCTAAGTTATTGATTGAGGGTTTGATTTCAATGCCACTTACTCGTGAAGAAAAGACGGGCGTCGTCGGTAAATTTCAGCGCAGCGCGCAAGACACCGGCTCCCCCGAAGTTCAAATTGCCTTGTTGTCCGAGCGCATTAACGGCTTGAGCCAGCATTTCACCACGCACAAAGCCGACCACGCATCGCGTCGAGGGCTGCTCAAGATGGTCAATCAGCGCCGCAAGCTGCTCGATTACCTCAAGAGCACCACCCCGGACAAATACACGCAATTGGTCGAACGTTTAGGGTTACGCCGCTAACAGGCGCCGCTGCAGGCGCGCACGTAGCGCCTGCGTCTTTTCACTCGAATTTATCAAAGGGGCTCAAGTTGGGCGCTATCAAAAAAAGCTTTAAATATGGGGATCACACCGTGATCCTGGAGACCGGCGAGCTTGCCCGGCAGGCCGACGGTGCCGTACTCGTCTCCATGAGCGAGACCGTGGTGCTGGTGACGGCGGTGGGCCTGAAGAAGGCGACGCCCGGCCGTGACTTCTTCCCGCTTACCGTGAACTATCAGGAAAAGACCTATGCTGCGGGACGCATCCCCGGCGGGTTTTTCAAGCGCGAGGGACGTCCGACAGAGAAAGAAACCCTCACCTCACGTCTGATCGACAGGCCGATTCGGCCGTTATTTCCGGAAGGTTTCATCAACGACGTGCAAGTCGTCGCCTCCGTGATTTCGGTGAATTCGGAAGTTGACCCGGATATCGCTTCGCTGATCGGTGCCTCCGCGGCGCTCGCCATTTCGGGAATGCCTTTCATGGGTCCCATCGGCGCGGCGCGCGTCGGTTACATCGATGGTCAGTACGTGCTCAATCCGACGGCGACGCAGTTGAGTTCCTCGAAGCTCGATCTGGTGGTCGCCGGCACGCAAGAGGGCGTGTTGATGGTCGAGTCGGAAGCCGATGGCCTCAATGAAGAAGTGATGCTCGGCGCTGTGACCTTCGGGCACGAACAAATGCAAGCGGCCATCAAGGCCATCAACGAATTGGTGGCCGAAGCGGGCAAGCCGAAATGGACTTGGACCGCGCCGCAACCCAATACGGCCCTCAAAGAAGCGGTCGGTACGTTTGCCGAGACCGCTGTCAGCGCGGCGTACATGCTCACCGAGAAGCAGCAGCGCTACGCGAAGATCAAAGAAGTCAAAGCCGCCGCTGTCGAGGCTTTGACGAAGGGCGAGACGCCGAAGTACACCGCGGAACAGGTTGGTGCAGAATTCTCAAATCTGGAATACCGGCTGGTGCGCGAGAAGATTCTTGCCGGCCAACCGCGAATCGACGGACGAGACAACAAGACGGTTCGGGCCATCAACATTCGCACCGGTGTGTTGCCGCGAACGCACGGTTCAGCGCTGTTTACCCGCGGTGAAACACAGGCACTGGTGGTGACAACGTTGGGTACCGGACGCGATGCGCAGGTCATCGACGGCCTGACGGGCGAACGCAAAGAACCGTTCATGCTCCACTACAATTTTCCTCCCTTCAGCGTCGGCGAGACCGGCATGATGGGTTCGCCGAAGCGCCGCGAAATCGGCCATGGCAACCTTGCGAAGCGCGGCGTGAAAGCGGTCATGCCGGGTGTGGAGAAATTCCCGTACGTGATCCGAGTCGTTTCGGAAATCCTCGAGTCCAATGGTTCGAGTTCCATGGCTTCGGTGTGCGGCACCAGCCTCGCCCTGATGGATGCAGGCGTGCCTATAAAAGCGCCCGTGGCTGGCGTGGCGATGGGCCTCGTGAAAGAAGGCCCGCGCTTTCAAGTACTCACGGACATTTTGGGTGATGAAGATCATCTAGGGGACATGGATTTTAAAGTAGCCGGCACCAAAGACGGCATCACCGCGCTGCAGATGGACATCAAGATCACCAGCATCACGCGCGAGATCATGAAAGTCGCCTTGGAGCAGGCACGCGACGGACGCTTGCACATCTTGGGTGAAATGAACAAGGTACTTGCCAAGCCGCGCGAAAACATGTCGGAATGGGCGCCGACGATCATTACCTTGAAGATTGACCCCGAGAAGATCCGCGACGTGATCGGCAAAGGCGGTGCGGTGATCCGTCAGATTACCGAAGAAACCGGTACATCGATCGATATCGAGAATGACGGCACGGTAAAAATCGCTTCTGTGCAAGGAGCGGCCGGCCGCGAGGCGCAGCGCCGAATCGAGTTGATCACCGCCGACGTCGAAGTGGGCCGGGTATACGAAGGCAAAGTCGCGCGCCTGATGGATTTCGGCGCGTTTGTGACCATTCTTCCAGGCCGTGATGGCCTCGTGCATATATCGCAAATCTCCGAAGAGCGCGTTGAGCGTGTGGGCGACAAGCTCAAGGAGGGCGATGTGGTGCGCGTTAAAGTGCTCGAAGTCGATCGGCAGGGGCGCGTGCGCTTGTCGATGCGCAACGTCGACGCCGCTTAAAATTCGCTGCGCGGCAGTTCTGTCTGCCGCGCACTCGATCAGCCGTCCCGCACCAGGTTCGAGGCGGGCCGCGGACGCGCCGCTTCTCCGCCTGCCATCGGCTTGATGCGTTCACGAGCCGGTGCATTGGGCTGCTGACTCAATAACTGCTTGAGACTTTGTTCAAGGTGCGGACTGACTTGGCCCTGCAATGCAGTGCCATAGGAACGGATCACGCCCACCATGAATTCCTGGCTTAGGATCGGCTCCGCCAAATGTTCCTGCTCGGCGATGACTTGCAGCAGAATGGCACGCGTTATGTCTGAGCCGTTTTTCTTGTCGACAACAATGAATTCAATTTTTTCGACCACCAGGCGCCTTACATCAGCCAAGGTGATGTACCGGCTTTCAACGGTGTCATAAAGGCGTCGATTCGGATATTTTTTAATCACTCGCGGTTCGCTCATGGGGCTCCTCGCTCGTGTTGGCCGGCACCGCCGAAGGGATTTCGGTTCGTACTGGTCCACGTTTGTTCAGGGACACCTCCAAAGAATAGCGCAATGCAGCGCCCAGGCAAACCAGGATTTTTTCACCTCACTTTGAATCGGTTACACGCAGATTCAGGCGTTTCGGGACCCGACTGACAGTCCATTGGGCTTTTGCCCAAGTCCAGGCCTCCTGTAATTGCGCCGACTTAAGCGCTCCGGGGGGATCCATTCCCAGCAGCGAAAAGACCGACAAGAGCTGCGGCAGGGGTGAATCGGCGCTTAAGCGCACGCTGCGGCGGGTTTTGGCGAGCTTGGCGTCGTCCGGCTCCGTGAGCACCGGGACATGCGCGTAGCTTGGTTCCGGATGCCCTAAAAGCCGCTGCAGGTAGATCTGGCGGGGGGTATTGTCGAGCAGGTCCGCGCCGCGGACGATATGGGTGACTCCTTGCGCGGCATCATCCACGACCACCGCCAGGAGATAGGCCACAATCTGGTCGCGGCGCCTTAGAATCAGATCCCCGGCGGCTTGGGATACATCTTGCCGATACGTGCCTTGAATACGGTCCGTGAAGGTAATGTTTCCCGGTTCGACTCGCAGACGAACGGCTGTCTGGGTTCCCCTATCAGCCGTTTGTCGGCGGCACGTGCCCGGATAGCGCAGCTCGTCCTCCAAGTGCATACGACTGCAAGAACACGCAAACGTCAGGCTGCGGTCCTCAAGCGCGCGCAGCGCAGCAGCGTAATGCTCGCGCCGCTCATGCTGGCGAGCGACCGGTCCGTCCCATTCGAAGCCGAATCGCTCCAAAGTCCGGACAATCCCGTCAGCCGCGCCCGGAACCTCTCTGGGACGGTCCAGATCCTCCATGCGCAAAACCCAACGTCCACCCTGAGCGCGCGCGTCAAGAAAGCTCGCTGCTGCCGTATAAAGAGAGCCTAAGTGCAGATCGCCCGAGGGCGTCGGCGCGAAGCGCCCTATGTAGGGAAGCGCGGGCCTAGCGGTACCGGTCGTCGCGGTCGCCGTACTGCTTTTCCCGGCGCTCGCGCCGCTCCTGCGCCTCGACCGACAAGGTCGCCACCGGACGAGCCTCCAATCGCTTGATGCCTATCTCTTCGCCGGTCTCCAGGCAGTAGCCATACGAGCCGTCCTCGATTCGCTTCAATGCTTCGTCAATCTTGCGAATCAGCTTTCGCTCGCGATCGCGCGTGCGGAGTTCAAGGCTGAACTCTTCTTCTTGGGTGGCTCTGTCGTTCGGATCCGGAAAGTTGGCTGCCTCGTCCTTCATATGCAGCACCGTGCGATCGACCTCGACCATGAGGTCGCGCTTCCAGTTCTGCAATATGCGGGCGAAATGCTCCAACTGCTCCTTGTTCATATATTGCTCGCCGCGGCGAGCAATATAGGGTTTTACGTTGCGCGGACCTGCCAGCAAGCTGGCGGAGGCAGCGACGTCGGCGTCGTTGTCCTCGTCGTTTTGCAAGGTTCGCGCCATGACGAGAGGCCGAGGGTCGAACTTGATGGGCGTTACGTTCTCCGTTGCGGCTCGCGGTGCATCTTGCGTCGGTATGGACTTCAGCACTGCGGGCTTCGCCCGGGGTGTCTGCGTGGTCGCAGGCTTTGCGCTCACGGGTTTGGATGTGGGTTTGGTCGTTTTCACTGTTACCTTTAATGTGGCGATGGGCTTGGCTTTCGTCGGCGGCTTAGCCGCCTTTTTAGGAGCGGCTGCTTTTGGAGTCGCTTTCTTAGGTGTCGCCTTACCTGGCCGCTTCGCCGCTTTATTGGGTTTCTTCGAGGGCATTTGAATTTTCCGCTCCTAACGAAAGAGCGCGGGATTATACCGACGCCTAGGGGCCTGTACAGGGCATGCGCCAAACATATTTCGCGAAGTTAAGCCTATGATTGGGAAGCAAATAACCCTAGGAGAGGGTCACTGGCACCGGGGCCAACCAGCCAGGGGCCCGGTGTTCCGCCGTCACCGTGGTGTAAATGCCCCCGCGCACGTTGAATTTGGACGACACTCTCATAAATCGCGGTGCCGTGG
>DASWUU010000233.1:0-23632 GCA_036401515.1 Steroidobacteraceae bacterium | reverse complement strand
CGGCAAGCGACTGCTCTTGATCACGAACTCGCATCCCACCACGCTGGCCATTAAGGACGAACGGGTAGCGCTCACGCAGTACTTCCATGCCTGCTATTCCTCGCAACCGTTTGACGCGCCCAAAGAGGACGCGGCATTTTGGCGCCGATTCGCGCAGCGCGAGGAATTCTTGCCGCAACGGACCTTGTTCATCGACGACAGCCTGCCGGTGCTTCAATGCGCGCGCGAGTTCGGAATTGCCCACTTGCGCGCCGTACGCCGTCCGGATAGCGGTGCCCCGCCCAAAGACACGGGCAGCTTTACCGCAATCGACAGCGTCGCCGAGCTTCTTTAGCTAACGGCGCCGGGAGCGCCGCCTGAGGGACCGCCGCCGCCACGGCCGCGCCGCCGCCTGCGGCTGCGATTTGGGTCCTGCGCCGGCTTGTCGCCGCCGCTGGGGGCAGGCTGAGTGCTCTGGGCAGGCCGCGTGCTCTGCGCTGGCCGGGGGCTCTGTGCAGGCCGAGAGGGCTGCGCGCGCCGCGGCGCGCTTCCGCCGGAACGATTCGGACCCTGCGATCTGCCCCCACCGGGGCGGCCTCCGCCACTCCGTTGACCGGCACGCGGCGCGCGTTCGCGCCAAACGGCCGGCGGCGGCGCCGTCACGGCCGCGAGGTCCACGGTTTCAATCGCGGCGCGTGGAATTTGATGGCCGATGTAGCGCTCGATGTCGGGCAGGGAGATGGCGTACTCCTCGCAGCCGAAACTGATGGCATCGCCTTCAGCGCCGGCTCGGGCAGTACGGCCGATTCGATGCACATAATCTTCCGCATCGTTCGGCAGATCGAAATTAAATACATGGCTGACGTCGGGAATGTGCAGGCCGCGCGACGCCACATCGGTGGCGATCAATACGGCAATGTCGCCGTTGTGAAAATCGCGCATCATTTTCAGGCGCTTGTTCTGCGGTACATCCCCTGAGAGTGCCTGTGCGACGAAGCCATTGGCCGTCAGGGTCCGCTCCAGCACTTCCGCGATGCGTTTCGTGTTTACGAAAACCATGGTGCGGCGCGCATCGATGCGGCGCAGAAGTCCCATGAGCAGCGGTATTTTTTCTTCCGTCGAGGGGAAATACAGCACCTGGGTCACCCGATCGACCGTCATCTTGTCGGGCTCGATACGGATCAGCTCCGGGTTGTTCATGTGCTCATACGCGAGTTCCATGACGCGGTGAGACAAAGTGGCAGAGAACATCATGCTGAGCCGCAGCGTTGGGTGCGGCATGCGGCGCAAAATGAATCGAATGTCCTTGATAAAACCTAAATCGAACATACGATCAGCTTCATCCATGACCGCTACTTGGATGTGGCGCAGTTCAAACACATGCTGCTTGAAGTAGTCGATGATGCGGCCCGGCGTGCCGATCAGCACATCGACACCCTCCTCGAGGATGCGCCGCTGCTTCTCGTAATCCACACCGCCGAAGACGATCGCGAGCTTGAGTCCGGTGTATTTGCCGATGGCTTCGGCATCGGAATGGATTTGGACCGCGAGCTCGCGCGTGGGCGCGATGACGATGGCCCGCGGCGCATTAATGGGGCGGTTCGGGGCGCCGGGATCGCTCAGCAAGCGATTGAACAGCGCGATAAGAAATGCCGCCGTCTTGCCGGTGCCGGTTTGTGCCTGGCCCGCCACATCGCGGCCCGCGAGGGCAATGGGCAGGGTCTGCGCCTGAATCGGCGTAGCGCGGGTGAAGCCTTGTTCGGCGATTCCACGCTTGATGGAATCGGGGATACTTAAGGAATCGAAAGTAAGCTGACTGAGATGGGCGTCTGACATTTTCGCTTTATGACTTGCAGAAACTTGCAAAATAACGGGGACCGGATAACAATACGGCCAACCAGGAGCTGGTCTATCCGCTCCCCAACCGTATCATCGGTACCCTTTTAAGGTAATCAAGACCGCTAAACCCGCTGTATTGTGCCCGAACGGCCGCGCATCGTCACTTCGCGGTACTTGTTTGGTCTTTAATCTCCACAAAATAACCAATTTAAACCGTCACAAATCTCCAAAAGGAGCTGTATCCGCAGTGAGTAACCCAAGTATCGTTCATACCAGCGACGCGACCTTCGACAAGGACGTGCTCAGGTCCGACAAGCCCGTCCTACTGGATTTTTGGGCAGAATGGTGCGGCCCCTGCAAAATGATCGCACCCATCCTCGATGAGATTGCCGACACTTATAAAGACAAGATCCGCATCGCCAAGCTCAACATCGACGAAAACCCCAACACTCCCCCCAAATTCAACATCCGCGGCATTCCCACGCTGATCCTGTTCAAGAACGGGACGGTCGAGGCGCAAAAGGTCGGCGCTGTCACCAAATCGCAGCTGGCCGCTTTTCTGGACAGCAACCTGTGAGAGGCTATCTAGGAAATCAATCGCGCGGCGGCGGCCAGGGCGGCGGTCAACAGGGCGGGGGCGGCGGCCAGGGGGGCGGCGGCCGATCCAATCGTTCCAACCGAGGGCCTCGCAACGACAATCGCAACGGCAACACCAACGGCGGCCGGCCGATGCACGAGGACTACGGCGATCTGCCGGAGGGCGGCGATGATTTAGAGATCATTGCACCGACCGACCTGGCCCGCAGCCGCAGCTCGATGAATCTGACCGAGCTGAAGAAGCGTCCCATCAGCGACTTGGTGAAGCTCGCCGAGACCATGGGTCTCGAGAACATGGGCCGTTCGCGCAAGCAGGACATCATTTTCGGCGTGCTGAAGGCGCATGCCCGCAAGGGCGAGGACATTTACGGCGACGGGGTGCTGGAAATTCTGCAGGACGGTTTTGGGTTCCTGCGGTCTTCCGATTCGAGCTACCTAGCGGGGCCGGACGATATTTATGTCTCCCCGAGCCAGATTCGCCGCTTCAACCTGCGCACCGGCGATTCGATCTCGGGTTTGATTCGTCCGCCGAAGGACGGCGAGCGCTATTTCGCGCTGCTCAAGGTCGGCGAAATCAATTACGACTCTCCAGAGAGCTCGCGCGGCAAGGTGCTGTTCGAAAATCTCACCCCGCTGCATCCCACCGAGCGGCTTAAGCTGGAGCGCGGCAACGGCTCAACCGAGGACTTAACCGCGCGCGCCATTGATTTGGTCGCGCCCATCGGCAAGGGTCAACGCGGCCTCATCGTGTCGCCGCCCAAAGCAGGCAAGACCATGCTGCTGCAGAATATCGCCACCGCGATCACCGCCAATCATCCTGAGGTGTATCTCATTGTGCTGCTCATCGATGAGCGGCCGGAAGAAGTCACCGAAATGGCTCGCACCGTCAAGGGCGAGGTCGTCTCCTCGACATTCGACGAACCGGCCAGCCGCCACGTTCAGGTGGCCGAGATGGTGATCGAGAAAGCCAAGCGCTTGGTCGAGCACAAGAAGGACGTGGTAATCCTGCTCGATTCCATCACACGTCTGGCGCGCGCCTATAACACCGTGGTGCCGAGTTCCGGCAAAGTGCTCACCGGCGGCGTGGACGCGAATGCATTGCAGCGGCCGAAGCGTTTCTTCGGCGCGGCGCGCAACATCGAAGAGGGCGGCAGCTTGACCATTCTTGCCACCGCGCTGGTCGATACGGGCTCGAAGATGGACGACGTCATTTTCGAGGAGTTCAAAGGCACGGGTAATTCGGAAATCCACTTGGATCGCCGTATTTCCGAAAAGCGTACTTTCCCGTCGATCAACATCAATCGTTCGGGCACGCGCAAGGAAGAGCTGATTACCGAGCCCTCGGAGCTGTCCAAGATGTGGATCCTGCGCAAGCTGTTGCATCCCATGGACGAGCTGGCGGCGATCGAGTTCTTGCTCGACAAGATGAAAGATACCAAGACCAATTCAGATTTCTTCGATGCGATGAAGCGCTAAGCGCGGGAGCGACACAATGCAGTGGTGGGCGTGGATTGCGATCGGCGCCATCCTTTTGGGATCGGAGTTGACGTTGGTGAACGCTCAATTCTATCTGGTGTTCTTGGGGATAAGCGCTCTGATCGTGGGCGTGCTGCAGGTTGCCGGCTTGGTCACCGCCGACTGGCTGCAGTGGGCGAGCTTCGCCGTGATCTCCGTTATATCGATGCTCACGTTCCGCAAGCAGATCTACGAAAAAATGCGCCGCTCGCTGCCGCCGATGCGCAGCGGCCCAGCAGGCGAGAGCGTAACTTTACCCACCATTCTGTTACCCGGGGAAACCTGCCGCTTGGAATATCGCGGTAGTTCCTGGAGCGCGGTCAACGGCGGCAAATCGGTCATCGAGGCCGGCTCAGCTGCACATATCGACCGCGTCGACGGGCTGACCCTCGTGGTGCGCGGCTTGTAATCAGGAGAGTTTCTTGGAAATGTCCTTGAGTTATGCGGCGATTGCGGTCGTCGTTCTCGCCGTCGTTCTGGTTTTCAAGACCGCTACCGTGGTTCCACAGCAAAGCGCGTTCGTCGTCGAGCACCTTGGAAAATACAGCCGCACACTGTCCGCTGGGTTTCATATTCTGATTCCGTTCATGGAAAGGATCGCCTATCGGCACAGCCTCAAGGAAATCGCCATCGACATCGCGGAACAGATTTGCATCACGCGCGACAACGTCCAGGTCGGGGTCGACGGCGTTCTGTACATGCAGGTGATGGATCCGCACCTGGCTTCCTACGGCATCACGAACTACGGTTTCGCCATTTCGCAATTGGCGCAAACCACGCTACGCAGCGAGATCGGCAAAATCGAACTGGACCGCACCTTCGAAGCGCGCGGCCAGATCAACGCCAATGTCGTGAGCGAGCTGGACAAGGCATCGGCGCCCTGGGGCGTGAAGGTGCTGCGCTACGAAATCAAGAACATCACGCCGCCGAAGGACGTCCTCTCGGCGATGGAGAAGCAAATGCGCGCCGAGCGCGAGAAGCGCGCGGTCGTGCTCACCTCCGAAGGCGAGCGGGATGCAAAGATCAACTCCGCCGAAGGCGACAAGCAGCGGGTGATCAAGCAGTCGGAAGCCAACCAACAGCAGCAGATCAACGAAGCGAACGGCCAGGCTGCGGCAATTCTCGCGGTGGCTACCGCCACGGCGGAAGGCTTGCGTCAGGTGGGCATCGCCTTGTCGGATCGCGGCGGCATCGAGGCGATGCAATTGCGCATCGGCGAAGAATACGTGAAACAGTTCGGCAGGCTTGCCCAGGCGGGAACCACGCTCGTGGTGCCGGCAAACCTGACCGACCTTGCTTCCATCGTTACGATGGCGACCAGCATCGCGCGCAAGCCTCCCGGGGGCGCTCCGCCCACCGCGGGCGCGCCCGTCATCGCCAAGAGCTAAGCTAAGGTTTCCATGGTTGCGAAGAGCGCCACCCATTCGATTGGGTTTCTTGAGTTCGTGGTGCTGGCGGCGGCGATGATGTCGACACAGGCCATCGCCATCGACGCGATGCTGCCTGCGTTCCCGATCATCGTGCGGGTTCTCAATGTAGACGATCCCAATCACGGTCAATGGATCGTCACCGCCTACATGACCGGTTTGGGCGTGGGGCAACTCTTTTGGGGCCTCATGTCCGATCGGTTCGGGCGGCGTCCCATCCTCGTGAGCGGCTTGAGCCTCTATGTACTCGCAGCGCTGGTGTGCGCGCTCAGCGGGAGCTTTCATGGGCTGCTTGCTTGGCGCTTCGTGCACGGCCTGGCAGCGGCATGCGTGACCGTCACCCGCTCGGTGATTCGCGATTTGTACGCCGGCAGGCAAATGGCTCGCGTCATGTCGCTCACCTTCGTGGTGTTCCTGATGGTGCCGATTCTCGCGCCGAGCTTGGGCCAGCTCATTCTCTTCGTGGCTCCGTGGCGGTACATCTTCGTGGTGTTTGCCGCGTTCGCGGCAATCGTCGCGACCTGGGCTTTCGTGCGGTTGCCGGAGACTCTGCACGCCGAATACCGCCTGCTGTTGACGCGCGATCATATCGTCGGGGCGATCAAACTGGTGCTCGGCAACCGAACGTCGATTTGCTACACCTTCGCCATGATGATCATGTTCGGCACCATCATGGCGTACGTCGGCATGGTGCAGCAGATTTTCGCGGACGTGTTTCGGCGCCCTGCGCTGATGCCCAGCATGTTCGCGTTGTGCGCGATTTTCATGGGCATGGCGGCGTACTTGAATTCGCGAATCGTGGAACGGCTGGGCATGCGCCTCATCGCGCACACCGCGTTACTGACGTTCATCGCCGTGTCGGGACTGCATGCGCTCATTGCGGCGCTAGGATTCGAACATCTATGGACCTTCGTGCTGCTGCAGGCGGTAGGCATGGCTTGCTTCAGCTTGTCGGTGTCCAATTTCGGCGCGATGGCGATGGAGCCTGTCGGTTCGATCGCGGGGATCGCCGCATCGCTTCAGGGCTTCATTTCGACCTTCTGCGGAGCGCTGGTGGGAGCTTTCATCGGCCGGCAATTCAACGGCACGACGGTGCCGCTGGCCGCCGGCGGGATGTGCTGCGGAATCATCAGCTTAGGGTTCGTGCTGTTGGCTGAGAAGGGCCGCTTGTTTCGGGCGCATCATCCCAGCAGTGAGCCATCGGACCTGGGTGCCGCACCGATCGAGAGCCCAGGGCACGTTTGACGGGGTGCGCGTGCTGTGGCATACCCTTAAAAATGAAAGCTTATTTATTGATTCTCTCAGCGGTATTCACCCTGGCGCATGCCGATGAGCCGCAACCTCCGGCATCGCAGCCGGCGGCCGAGCAGCCTGCGGCTGAAGTAAAGCCCGCGCCCGAGGCAAAGCCCGCGCCGGACCCGACCCCCACAACAACCGCCAAGACGGAAAAAGCGAGCGAGGCTGCGGCCATCACGGATGCGCAGATCAAGCAAATGCGCGGCCGCGGATACAAGCCCGTCAAGCGCAACGGCACGTTGGTGTTTTGCCGCAGCGAGGGAGAGCTAGGCTCGCACTTCGAACGTCAGCGCTGCAATACGATCGATGAGTTGAAGCAGGCAGAATTAAGCGGCAAAGACTACGTCAACTCGATACAGCAGCAGGGATCGCCGACGCCTTTCAAAGGCCCTTGATCAAAACCGTCACCGCGAGCCGCTACGTCACGCCGCTTCGGGAAGGGGGCTCGCTGCCGGCTATCATCGAAGCCGATGATGATGGCTTGTACGTGCTCAAGTTTCGAGGAGCGGGGCAGGGCCCGAAAGCATTGATTGCCGAATTGGTGGCGGGCGAAATCGGCCGGCTCGCAGGATTGCCCATACCCGAGATCGTGTTCGTGGAACTCCCGCCGGATCTCGCGCGTACGGAACCCGATGCGGAAATCCAGAGCCTGATCGCTGCCAGCGGCGGGTTGAACCTTGCGCTGGACTATCTTCCGGGATCGGTCACATTCGATCCGCTGGTGTTTCAACCCGATGCCAAGCTCGCCTCGCGCATCGTGTGGTTCGATGCTTTCGTCTGCAATGTGGATCGAACCGCGCGCAACGTCAATATGCTGATGTGGCATCGAAAGTTGTGGCTCATCGATCATGGCGCCGCTTTGTATTTTCATCACGCGTGGACTCATCGCGATGACCATGCGCTGACGCCGTTCTCGCGGATTGTTGATCATGTATTGTTGAAATGGGCGAGCATGCTCGAGGAAGTCGATGCAGAGATGGCGGCACTCCTCACCGTGGAAAAATTCGTCAGCATTGTCGATCTGATTCCTGATGATTGGCTTGGCGATGATCCGGGTTTTGACGGCAAAGCCCAACAGCGGGAAGCCTATTTGCGCTTTTTCAATGGCAGGCTCGACTCTTCGCAGATTTTCGTACAGGAGGCCATCCGTGCACGCGCTGCGCACCTATGACTACGCCGTGGTGCGGGTGATGCCGCGCGTGGAGCGCGGCGAGTTCGTAAACGCGGGCATTATTTTGTCCTGCGACGTCGAACGCATACTGCAAGCCGCCATCGAGCTCGACGAGAAAGCCTTATTGGCCATCGACTCGCACGTGGACTTAAGCTTGGTCAGAGGCGTGCTGCGAGCCATCCCGGCGATTTGCGCCGGCGGTGAGGCCGCGGGAGACATCGGGAAGATGTCGGCGCGGGAACGATTCCATTGGCTGGTCGCCCCGCGCAGCACCATCGTGCAGAGCTCGCCGGTGCATACGGGCCAATGCGCCGATCCGGCCGCGGCATTGGAACACTTGATGCGCACGATGGTGCGGCGCTGATGGCGATCGATGCTGCCGCGCTAATTGCCGCCCGACCGCAGGGCCGCCGCGACGTCGGCGAGGCCATACCCATAAGCCGGGTCCCAGCCCGCGGCTCCGAGCGGCACGGCGGTTTTGCGCAACGCTTTGAGCACTTGAGCGCGGTTGAAGCCGGCGCTTTCGAGCAACGCCGCGGCGGCAGCAATGGCCGGTACCGCCGCTGAGGTCCCGCAGAACTGGTTGTTGGCCAGAGTTTTTCCGTCGCTGAAGGGCGTGGTCACGCAATCCGGGGCGACCAGGTCCGGTTTTGCCAGAATCACCGGAGTGGTGAGCCGCGTGTAGTCGAAGCCGTCAGGCGAGGCCGCATCCGCGCCGGCTTGAAAATCCATGCGGAAAGGTCCGTGGTTCGACCATGCTTCGAGCATGCGCGGCGACAGCGCATACGTCGCGCCCACGACCAAGACGTCCGGAATGTCGCCGACACTGCCGCCGGCAAGTCCCGAGCTCGCGTGCGACAGCACCTGGCATTCGATGTTGCAGGTCGGGCTGCCTTCGGTAACTTGCACGGCAAGTCCTTGCGCCGAGCCCGAATCCAGCGTGATTGCCAACCGCACGGTTTGCGCAGTGCCCGTTGTATTGCCGTAGTCCGCGATCAAGGTCGGGTCGGTTTGGCTGCTGGCATGCATCAGCACCTGGGCGTTGGCATCCACCAGATAGGCGCTCAGCGCGTGGTTATTGGCACCGTGCGGGGGATCGTTCCAGTTCACAATCAGCCGCATGCGTTTTCCCGGCGGCACCGTCACGGAATTGAAGGCATCGCTGTTGCCGCCGCTGGACGCTCCAAAATCGAGCAATGTCGCTTGCGAGCCGCCCACCGCACCCTGCATCGTGACGAAGGGCCCTTGCCAGTAGCCGCCGTTCTGTTCGTTGCCGGCCAGATGCACGAACACCATGCGATCGTTCGCCGTCTCCAACTGAGCGACGGTGGCTGCGCTCGCGTCAGGATAGAACTGCCCCGAAAATAAAATATCGTCGACGATGATGTCGGCGTGAAAACCGTTTCCCAAATCCTGAAGGCATGCATTGAAGCCGAGGTCCACGGCATCGCAGAAGCCGAGCACGGCGTCGGGTGCATGCTGATGCACGAGTTCGAGCATCCAACTGCCCTCATCCAGTGAGCCCGCCGTGTTCTTGCTGATATAAATGCCGGCCGGCAATAAGCCGGCACTTTGGTACGACGCAAGGTTGAGCACCCCGGTGCTGATGACACCGACGCGCACCCCGCCGCCGCGAAAACCCTGCGCGCGCAACTGATCCATGTGCAGCAGAGCGTCCGCCTCGCTGGTCACGGGACCTGTGGCGGCGCCCACGCCGGACTGAACCGAATTGCCCGCTGCGGCGCTCATACCGCCGCCGCCACCGCCGCCACCGCACGCTGTAAGGGCGGCGAGCGCCACGAGCGCCATTAGCGTTGCGAGGGGTCTCAGCACTGGCGGCTCACACTAGCGGCGGAAAGTCTTGTTGAGCGCGGCTCCAGAGGCAGCATCGGCGAATCCGTCGAATCGCCCCTGCTCGAGGATGAGGTTGGCGGCACGCATGAATCCGCCCCATGCGGCTCGCGCCAGTGCACCGCCCACACTGACTCGGCGCACGCCGAGGTCTGCGATCTGCCCCAAAGTGAGGTCCGCGTTGAAGCCAACCAGCAGATTCACGGGCTTCGGTGCGAGCGCCGCCACCACCGCATTGATGTGCTCAACCGAAGATATTCCGGGCGCGTAAAGACAGTCGGCGCCCGCGTTCGAGTAGGCCTTGAGGCGGGCGATCGTCTGATCAATGTCGGGCAGACCCACCAGAAAGCATTCGGCGCGGCCCACCAACATCGTATCGGCGCCTGCTTTGTCGATGGCCGCGCGCGCCGCGCGCATCCGTTCAACCGCCACATCGACCTCGAATAAGGGGTTGTTCTCGTTGCCGGTGGAATCTTCGATGGACAACCCCGCGACGCCGGTTTGCACTGCAAGCCGGACACTGTCGGCGAGTCCCTCCGCATCGGGCGCGAAGCCATGCTCGAAGTCGGCATTGATTGGCACGTCGGTTGCCTCGACCATCTCGGCCAAATGATCCAGCACGCGATCGCGGGACATGCCGCCATCGGGATGCCCGTGCGACCATGCAAACCCAGAGCTGGTCGTGGCCAGCGCCCTGAATCCCAATCCCTGCAAATAGCGGGCGCTTCCCACATCCCAAGGATTGGGAATGACGAAGCAACCCTTCTCGTGAAGCCGATGAAATGCCCGGCGTTTATCGGCAATGCTGGGACGAAGCGGCATGGCTTAAACTCCTAGGGCTTTGGATCCGCGCTCAATAGCGCGGTAACCGATGTCGAGCCGGTACTGCACCAGATTCCAATGAATGGCATGAACGAGATTGTATGCCTGATGATGCGCCGCGCGGACAGTGTCTCCCAATCCCACCGCACACAATACCCGGCCGCCGGCCGTCACGATTTTCCCGCCCATCGCCTGCGTGCCGGCGTGGAATACCTTGCCGGGCTTTGCAGCGGCAGCTTCAAGTCCGTGGATCGGATCGCTTTTGCGGTACGCGTCCGGATAGCCGCCGGCGGCCATGACCACGCCGAGCGCGGCCCGTGGGTCCCAATGCATTTGCGCACTCGGTAAGGTGCCGTCGATCGCGGCTTCGCACAGATTGATGAGATCGCTTTGCATGCGCATCAGGATGGGTTGGGCTTCCGGATCCCCAAGCCGGCAATTGAATTCCAAGACATTGGGGGTTCCGTCAGCGGCGATCATCAGTCCCGCGTACAGAAACCCGAGATAAGGACTGCCGTCACTGGCAAGGCCTTTCAGGGTTGGCTGTATGACCTCGCGCATGATGCGCTGATGCAGTTTCTCGTCGACGATAGGCGCCGGCGAATAGGCTCCCATGCCGCCGGTGTTCGGTCCTCGATCGCCATCATCGCGCCGCTTGTGATCTTGCGAGGTCGCGAGGGCAACGACCTGTTGGTCGTTCGCCACCACAATGAAGCTGACTTCTTCGCCCTCGAGGAATTCCTCTATCACGATGGTATTGCCGGCCGCGCCGAAACTTCCGCCGAGCATCTCAAGGCTTGCCGCCATTGCGGCCTCGTGCGTGTCGCAGATCACCACGCCCTTGCCGGCAGCCAGACCATCCGCCTTGACAACCAAGGGTAAGCGCTGCGCTTTGACATAGTTCTCGTCAAACGTTGCCGCGGTGAAGGTCGCGAAGCTCGCAGTCGGAATGCGGTGACGCTTGAGAAAGTCCTTGCTAAACGCCTTCGAGCCTTCGAGCTGCGCGGCTTTGCGCGATGGACCGAAGCAGCGGCGCTGCGCCGCGTTGAAACGATCGACGATGCCGGCCACCAAGGGAACCTCGGGACCGATGATGGTGAGGCCAATATCCTCATCGATTGCAAATTTGAGCAGTGCCTCGATGTCGTCCGCGGCGATGTCCACGTTGCTCACGCCGGGTTCCAACGCCGTGCCGGCATTGCCTGGGGCCACGAACACGTGTTCCACGCGCTGCGAGGACGCGCACTTCCAGGCGAGGGCGTGCTCGCGACCGCCCCCGCCGACAATCAACACTTTCATGGAGAGCCCTTAATGACGGAAATGGCGCATGCCCGTGAACACCATGGCGATGCCGTGTTCGTCGGCCGCCTCGATCACTTCGGCATCGCGGCGCGATCCGCCCGGCTGAATGATCGCTTTGATACCGAATTCGGCCAGAACATCCAAGCCGTCGCGGAAGGGGAAAAACGCATCCGAGGCAACCGAGGCGCCTTGCAGCGTGAGACCCGCATTAGCCGCCTTGATGGCGGCAATCTTGCTGCTCATGACGCGGCTCATCTGGCCCGCTCCAATGCCTTGGGTGGACTTGTCCTTCGCGGCCACGATGGCATTGGATTTAACATATTTACAAACACGCCACGCAAAAATTAAATCATCGAGTTCTGCCAGCGTGGGTTGACGCTTGGTGACGGTACGCAGATCAGTGGCTTTCACAGCGCCCGTATCGCGCGTTTGCACCAACAGGCCGCCGGACACGCTTTTGTATTCGAGCAATTGGGTCACGGGGAGGCGCAGCTCGCCGGTGATGAGCAGGCGCACGTTGTCCTTGGCCGCGAGTATCGTCCTGGCAGCCTCTTCGATACTGGGCGCCAGTATGACCTCCACGAATTGCCGCTCCACGATTGCGGTTGCAGTTGCCGCGTCCAGTTCTCGGTTGAAGGCAATGACGCCGCCATAGGCCGACGTAGGATCAGTGCGGTAAGCGTGGGCGTACGCATCGACCAAGGTGGAACATCTCGCGGCGCCACAAGGATTGGCATGCTTGACGATGACGCAACCCGGCGAAGCAAATTCTCGCACGCACTCGAGCGCGGTATCGCTGTCCACGATATTGTTGTAGGACAACTCCTTGCCTTGAATTTGCTTCGCTTGCGTGACCGAAGCGCCGATCGCGCGCGGATCGGTGTAGAACGCGGCCTGCTGGTGCGGATTCTCGCCGTAGCGCAGATCGAGATGCTTGCGGAAGGAAAGATTCAAGTCACCGGGAAAGGTGGGCAGTGTGGCGGCAATGGCGCCGGTGAAGTAGGCGGATACCATGGCATCGTATTGCGCCGTGTGCGCGAATGCCTTGGCAGCCAACTTGCGGCGCATGGTCCAGGTGGTGCTGCCCTGGTTGGCCGCCAATTCATCCAGCTGCTCCCGATAGTCGCCGGGGTCCACCACCACCGTGACGGCGGCGTGATTTTTCGCCGCGGCGCGCACCATTGCGGGGCCGCCGATATCGATATTCTCCACCGCATCCTCGTAAGTGCACTCCGGCCGACTGACTGTTGCGGCGAACGGATAGAGATTCACCGCCAGGAGGTCGATGGGCTCGATATCGTGCTCACGCATCACGGGCTCATCAACGCCGCGCCTGCCCAACAGTCCGCCGTGTATTTTCGGATGCAGGGTTTTGACGCGGCCTGCCATGATTTCCGGGAAACCGGTGTAGTCGGCGACTTCCCTGACCATGATGCCGTGGCTCGTCAACAGTTTGGCAGTTCCGCCGGTCGACAATAACTCAATGCCGCGTTCCTTCAGTTCGCGTGCGAACTCAACGATGCCGGTCTTATCGGAGACACTGAGTAACGCGCGGCGGACGGGCGTGAGCACTAAGGGATTACTCGTTAATACCGAACTCTTTGAGTTTCTTACGCAAGGTTCCGCGATTGATTCCTAAAATCGTGGCCGCACGGCTTTGGTTTCCCTGAACATGGCCCATCACCACTTTGAACAGCGGTTCCTCCACCTCGCGCATCACCAGGTCGTACAGGTGGGCGGGCTTGTGGCCGTTCAGCGTTTCGAAATAGCACTGCAAGGCCTCTTCGGCCTGCGAGCGCAGCGGAACGCCCTTGCCATTGACTTTTAGATCCCGGCCGTTGAAAGCCGCCGCGATCTCTCGACGTGATTTCGATTTCTTTTTAACGACCATGGTCTAACGTTCAAGTCCCGTGTAATTTTTTCTTTTGTTATAGCCAATGTACACCTACGCCGCGCAATCTACACTCGTATCGTAATGCTGCAACAGCGTAGAGAGTTGTTCCTCGGGCGTCTCGATTAAAACGAGGCGATTCCGCAAGTCCTCTTGTCCCGGATGCTGCTGAAAATACCAACTCAAGTGTTTACGAGCCACTCGAACACCGGTTTGCTCGCCGTAAAAGGCGTACAGGTCTTCGAGGTGGGCGCGCATAATATCACGGACTTTTTCCAGCGCTAGCACTGCGCGAATTTCTCCCGTTGAGAGAAAAAAATTGACTTCGTCGAAGATCCATGGCCGGCCTTGCGCCGCTCTGCCGATCATGATGCCATCGCAGCCGGTGAGCTGAAGAATTTTGCGTGCCTGCTGCACGGAAGCGATATCTCCGTTGGCGAATACCGGAATTTTCACCGCTGCTTTGATCGCCGCCACAGTCTCATGCTCGGCATCGCCCCGATACATATCGGTGCGCGTGCGTCCGTGAATGGCGAGCGCGGCGATGCCGCTGTCCTCGGCGATTCTTGCGATGCGAAGTCCATTCTTGTGGGCTGGATCCCAGCCGGTGCGCGTTTTCAAAGTCACAGGAGCGGGCACGGCCCGCGCGACGGTTTCCAAAATGCGCGCAACGAGTTCCTCGTCCTGAAGCAACGCGGAGCCCGCCAAGCGGTTGCACACTTTCTTGGCGGGACAGCCCATATTGATGTCGATGATCTGCGCACCCGCATCCACGTTGCGCCGCGCTGCGTCGGCCATCATAGCCGGATCAAATCCTGCGATTTGCACCACGCGAGGGCTGGGTTCGCCCGAATGATCCATGCGGCGCCGCGATTTCGGCGTGTCCCACAGCCGCACGTCGGCACTGAGCATCTCCGATGCCGCGAGGCCCGCGCCAAAACGGCGGCAGAGAATTCGAAACGGCCTGTCCGTGACGCCGGCCATCGGTGCAAGCAGTACATTGGAGGGCAGCGTGTACGGGCCTATCTTGACGCTCATCGGTTCTATGGCGCTCATCGCTTCGCTTGAGCGGGTACGGCGTCGTTGGCGCACGACACTTTTCTGTCGGACCCGCGCAGGCAGACATCGATTTCGAAGCCTTCCGCATTCTTACCCGGATCCAATATGTCCATGGTCGCATCCACTCGCTCACCGGGTGCGAGCAGCTTTGCAGTCGGCCTTCCCAAGTATTCGGAAGGTTCAAAGTCGCGTGTGCCGATGCTGCCGCCAAAGCGGTTCGCGAGCGTGACGCGCAACAGCGGGTAAGGCTCCAGTTGCGCGGCGGTGTTCAAGATGCTCGCGCGTACGCGCAGGGTGCCCTCAGCTGTCGGATCGCCCGTGACTCCCCATTGCCGAAGTTGATAAGCAGAGAGAGTCGCAGCAGGAGAAGCGTGTGCGCCCATTTTGGAATACAAAGCGGCAATGCCGCCGCGATTGTGGTGAATGACTTGCACAATCAGCAGCAGCGCTGAAGCGATCGCAGCAATCAGCCAAGGCGTCGGTGATGCTGGAGGTTCTTGAGATCCAAGATCGAACGGCGTGGCGCGCCGCTTGATTGGGCGACCGATGCCTGGCGTTATGCCCGACAGCATTTCGCGCCGTACATCTTCGGAAACTTCAAAGCCGCCGGGCGCCGCTGCGCCGGGCGTCTCTGCTGCTTCTTCAGCCGCCGCCTCGCGAATCGCGATGTCCTCCGGGTGGGGCGGAGGCCGTGGCGGCGGCGGCTGTGCGCGGCCCGAAGGCCGTTCGGCCGCCGCGCGCTTCTTGGAATCAACGAAGATGCGATCCAATTCACCCGGAGGTAGCGTGAATTCCATCGAAGTATCATCGAACTCTTCGGAAAGCGGCTCCTCGCTCTCCTCGCTCTCTTCCGGGCTCGCCGAAGGCGCCTCGCTGACGTCCCAGTCGATGTGCAGCCGAGCAGTCTCGACTCCGGGCCGGCCGAAGTCCGCAGGCATGCCGAAGTCCGCGGGATCAGGCGCCTCATCTCTAGCGGGGGTCATCGGCGCGGGCGATTGCAAAATGTTGTCGGCGCGAAACTCCAAATCGATTTCGGTCTCGTCGACGATGAAGGCGCTCGGATCCTCGGCGAGGTGGGCCAATGCGTTGAAAACCTGTCCGCACTTTCCGCAACGCACTTGACCGCCCGCCGCCCGCAACGTTTCGGCGGATAACTTAAACACGGTCTCGCATTTAGAACATTGCGTATACACGCTAGGACACTCTCCGCGCGTAAATGCAGCACCACTCGTCGCGCTCGACTACCGTCACCATATCAAAACCGGCCGCGTATGCCGCCTTTACCGAATAAGCTTGGGTCGTCAACAAGCCCGACAGCAGCAAATAACCCCCCGGCTCGCAGGCGGCCGTCAATTTGGGCGCCAATTCGATCAGCGGCTCCGCAAGAATGTTGGCCACCACGCAGAAAGCGGCGTGCAACTCCTTCTCGACGCCCTGAACCGTGATTTGCGAGGCAACGGCGTTGCGCTGCGCATTGTCCCGCGTCGCCAGCAAGGCCTGGATGTCCAAATCTACCGCAGTGACATGCGCAGCCCCGAGTTTCAATGCAGCTATCCCTAAAATGCCGGAGCCGCAGCCGTAATCGATGAGTGTGCGTCCCGCTATCGGCAACGATTCCAATATCTGCAGGCACAGGGCTGTCGTGGGATGGGTTCCCGTGCCAAAAGCCAGCCCTGGGTCCAGGCGCACGACGATTGCCTGCGGATCCTCCGGCGCCGAAGCAGCGCGCGGACAAATCCACAGCCGTCGTCCAAAGCGCATGGATTTCCAGCCGGCGAGCCAGGCACGCTCCCACACTTGTTCTTCCACCGCCCGAACTCGCGCCGTGTTCGTTACGTGAGGCCCCAAAGTAGTCGCCAGGCGATCAAGGTTCAATGCCGCGTCGCTGGATTCTTGGAACAGGGCGCGAACCAGCGTATCGCGCCACAAGCGAACTTCACCCGGTTTGGGCTCGAGCACGGGTTCATCGCCGCGGTCAACGAAGGTAATGGAACTCGCGCCGGCCTCGAGCAGGGCTGCTTCGACCGATTCCGAACTTAAACTACTAAGCGGAAATTCAATTTCATAGAATCTCATCGATGCAACATCCTTCAAGATGTTACTTCAACCCTAATCTTCGCTCTAAATAGTGAATATCGGTTCCGCCTTGCTTGAACGCGGAATGATTGAATATTTCCTGATGCAGCGGAATGTTGGTCTTGATGCCCTCAACCACCATTTCCGCAAGCGCGTTGCGCATGCGTGCGATGGCCGTGTCGCGGGTATCGCCATAGGCAATCACCTTGCCGATCATCGAGTCATAAAAGGGCGGCACGTTGTAGCCGGTGTACACATGGCTGTCCACGCGAATCCCCGGGCCGCCGGGGGAATGCCACAGACGGATCGGGCCGGGCGAAGGCATAAATGTCTTGGGGTCTTCGGCGTTGATGCGGCACTCCACGGCGTGACCGCGGATCTGGATGTCGTTCTGGCCATAAGGCAGCGGTTCGCCGGCTGCGATCAGCAGTTGCGCCTTCACGATATCGATCCCGGTCACGAGCTCAGTGACTGGATGTTCCACCTGGACGCGGGTGTTCATTTCGATGAAGTAAAATTCATTGTCCTGATACAGGAACTCGAGCGTGCCGGCGTTGCGATAGCCCACCTCGCGGCAGGCTCTGGCGCACCGCTCGCCCATGGTTTTGCGCTGCTTGGCGGTAAGGCCCGGGGCGGGGGCTTCCTCGATGACTTTCTGGTGGCGGCGTTGCATGGAACAATCGCGCTCGCCTAAGTGCACCACGTTGCCGTAGTTATCGGCGAGCACCTGAAACTCAATGTGGCGCGGCTTTTCGAGAAATTTCTCCATGTAGACTTCGGGGTTGCCAAAAGCTGCCAGCGCTTCGGCTTGGGTCACGCCGATTGAATTCAAGAGCGACGCGTCGGTGTGCACCACGCGCATGCCGCGGCCGCCGCCGCCGCCCGAAGCTTTGATGATCACGGGGTAGCCGATATCCTTGGCGATGCGGAAGTTTTCATCCGCGTCCTTACCCAACGGCCCATCCGAGCCCGGCACGCAGGGCACGCCTGCGGCCTTCATGACTTTGATGGCCGACACTTTGTCGCCCATGAGCCGAATGGTCTCCGCCCTGGGTCCAACAAAGATGAAGCCGCTCTTTTCCACCCGCTCGGCAAAATCGGCGTTCTCCGATAAGAACCCGTAGCCCGGATGAATCGCCACGGAGTCCGTGACCTCGGCGGCGCTGATGATCGCAGGCATATTTAAATAGGAGAGGGCGGATTGCGGAGGACCGATGCATACCGTCTCGTCGGCCAGGAGCACATGCTTGGTGTTGAAATCCGCCGTGGAATGCACGGCCACGGTCTTGATGCCGAGCTCGCGGCAAGCGCGCAATATACGAAGAGCGATCTCGCCGCGGTTCGCGATAACGACTTTTTCAATCATCTTGCTTATTCAATGATGAACAGCGGCTGGCCGAATTCCACGGGTTCACCATTCTTCGCCAGCATCGCGCTCACCCTGCCGGCCTTGTCGGATTCGATTTGGTTCATCATCTTCATGGCCTCGATGATGCAAAGTATTTGGCCTGGTTTGACCTCGCTGCCGATTTCAACGAAGGGTTTGGCGCCCGGAGAGGCGGAGGCGTAGTAGGTCCCCACCATCGGCGAGGTGACGGTGTGCTCATCGTTGCGAGGCGCACGCTCCCCTGGGAAAGTTGCCGGCATAGCGGTGGCAGCGGGCACCGCAACCATCACCGGCTGCTGTTGGGGTGCGGCGACCTGCATTCCCATCCGCGGATGGCGGCTGATGCGAACCGATTCCTCGCCCTCCGATATCTCCAGCTCCGAGATGCCCGACTCCTCCAGCAGCTCGATCAGTTTCTTTACCTTGCGAATGTCCATCCGCGAACCCCTTGAAGATCGATGAATTAGGTCTTGACCAGGCGCGCGATGGCAGCTTGGAGCGCGAGCTCGTAGCCGATCGGGCCTAATCCGTATATGCAGCCGACAGCAATGTCGGACAAATAAGAGCGATGTCGAAAAGCCTCGCGAGCGAAGACGTTGCTCAAATGAATTTCAATGAAGGGCGTGCCCACCGAGAGAAACGCATCGCGCAGCGCGATGCTGGTATGCGTGAAAGCACCGGGATTGATGATGACGAAGCCGATGGCGTCCCGCTTGGTCGCTTGGACCCTGTCGATCAGCTCGTGTTCGGCATTGCTTTGGACCGCGATGAGGTCATGGCCTTGTGCTGATGCCAGCTTCTTGAGGTTCTTCTCGATGTCTTGCAGAGTGGCGCTACCATAGATGGCCGGCTCCCGGGACCCCAAGAGGTTCAAGTTCGGACCATTCAGCAGCAAAATCTTAGGCATTCGGCGACCGTTCCCAGCATCATCGCTCAACAAAGGTCCGCGATAATAACCAGAAATTGAAGAGAAAAGGCAAGCTTCGGCGGCGAACGTCGCCGGAAGGCACTTAACCTGGTTCTTTCGCCTGCTGCTTGAGGCCTTCGGCGATTCTCTTTCGCGCCTCGGGGAGCTGGACCCGCTCCGCGTTGAGATTTTGCACCTCGGAAAGAATGAAATCGGCTTGGCGCCTGTGCAGCTCTCCGACAAACAGGGCCACAACCTCCCCGCGTCGATCCGTGAACACGGTAAAGGGGAAGGCCGGCGAGTCCATGCCAAAACTCGCCGCCACATCGAGGGCGTCCTGCTCGCCGATGAGGATGGGGTAGTGGATTTTGAAACGAGTCACGAATTCCTCGACTTTGTCGGGATAATCAACCGCGATGCCGACCACGGTGAGATCCCGTCCGGCCCAGTCGGTGGCCAATGCATTGAGCAAGGGTATTTCCCGACGGCAGGGCGCGCACCACGTAGCCCAGAAGTTGATCATCAGCGATTTACCGGCCCAGGCGGATATCGGGGTGGATTTGCCGGACAGGTCCTTCAGCGCGAATTCGGGCAGGTCCTTCGGGATCACGGGGTGCGGGAAGGGCGGTTCGGCGAGCGAATAATCCTGCGGGCCCGGCGCACTGGCTTGTCCTGCAGGAACCGGACTGCCTTGCGAAGCGCTGCGATACGAGTGGAGTTTCAATCCCCCCCATACGCCCAGGAGCAGGATTAACGCGGCGCCGAGGAAGCGCAGCCCCGGATCTTTCATGCCGGAAGGTCGAGCTTGCGTCCCTTCCGAAGCACCAGCCCCGCCAGCAAAAATGCGATTCCCCCGCCCACGATCGCAAGGCCCTCCCAGGGAGAAACCGGAACTTGAGCTTCAGTGGCGGGCTGGCCGGCATTCGGGAAAACCGCCTTCGTGATGGGTGGGTAACACAGGCCCGCTTCCGCGCACCCCTGGTAGGTCACTTTGATCTCGATCGGGTGGGCACCCGCGTCGATCCGGGTGTAGGCAACCGTCGCCTCGACCTGCTGGGTGTAGATTTCCTGGGTGCCCAAATACGGGTCGGTTTTCATCACCCCGGCAGGCAGTTGCGGCGCGAAAACCTGCAGATCCGGGCTTGCCGGCCTCACCTCGATTTTCTGCTTATACAAATAGTAGCCATCGGCGATGACCCAGCGCACCTTCACCAGGTTGCCGTCGATGCGAGCCGCCATTCGAAAGGCCACATCGGGCGGCAGGAAGTCAGTGTCGTTGGCCTCGACCCCGCGCATCCACCAGGGCTTGGCTTGGGCAACTGAGGCCGCCAGGAGCATGAGCGTTATTATCAGAGTATGACGTTGCATGCCGCGCACTGTAGTGGCCAAGGGGCTGCGGCGCCAGACGATCATGCGCTGCAGCACAGCAAAAAATAACCTGTTTAGCCCTTGAATCGTCATATTTCGCCGCTATTATTAGCAGCCTCGATGGGAGAGTGCTAACAGCTCACCCTTTCTTAACCAACCCAAAGCTAGGAGTCTTGTCTTATGAAGATTCGTCCCCTTCATGACCGTGTGATCGTGAAACGAGAAGAAGAAGAGCGTAAGTCCCCAGGTGGCATCGTGATCCCGGATACCGCGACTGAAAAGCCCATTTTCGGGAAGGTCGTTGCCGTCGGTAAGGGCAAGATTTTAGAGAGTGGCGAAATTCGCCCGCTGGACCTCAAGGTCGGCGACAAGATTCTGTTCGGTAAGTACAGCGGTACCGAAGTGAAGATGGATGGTGACGAGCTGGTCGTCATGCGCGAAGAAGACGTCATGGCCGTCGTGGAAGGCAAGTAAAGCCTCCAGCCGTTTAACTTATATGACTTTCAAAAATTAATTTAGAGGTATCAGCAAATGGCAGCTAAAGACGTACGCTTCAGCGACGACGCTCGGGCACGCATGTTCAAGGGTGTAAATATTCTGGCAAATGCCGTCAAAGTCACCTTGGGCCCGAAAGGCCGCAATGCCGTTCTCGACAAGAGCTTCGGCGCCCCCACCGTCACGAAAGACGGCGTTTCTGTCGCGAAGGAAATCGAACTGAAAGATAAGTTCGAGAACATGGGCGCGCAAATGGTGAAGGAAGTCGCTTCCAACACCTCCGATGAGGCCGGCGACGGCACCACCACCGCCACCGTGCTGGCGCAAGCCATCATCCGTGAAGGTCTGAAGGCGGTAGCCGCGGGCATCAATCCGATGGACTTGAAGCGCGGAATCGACCAAGCAGTCCTAGCGGCGACTGAAGAGCTGAGGAAGCTCTCCAAGCCTTGCAAGGATCCGAAGGCGATTGCGCAGGTCGGCACGATCTCCGCGAACTCCGACGAGAGCATTGGCAAGACGATTGCCGACGCGATGGCGAAGGTCGGCAAAGAGGGCGTGATCACGGTTGAGGAAGGTTCGGGCCTCGAGAATGAGCTCGAGGTGGTCGAAGGCATGCAGTTCGATCGCGGCTATCTCTCGCCGTACTTCATCAACAACCAGCAGAGCCAGAGCGCCGAGCTCGAAAAGCCTCTGATTCTTATCGTGGACAAGAAGATTTCCAACATTCGCGAGTTGCTCCCGTTGCTGGAACAGATTGCGAAGGGCGGCCGACAGCTGCTGATCGTTGCGGAAGATGTGGAAGGCGAAGCGCTTGCCACATTGGTCGTCAACACCATCCGCGGCATTGTCAAAGTCGCGGCCGTCAAGGCGCCCGGTTTCGGCGATCGTCGCAAAGCCATGCTGCAGGACATCGCGGTCCTCACGGGCGGCACGGTCATCTCCGATGAAGTCGGTCTGTCGCTCGAGAAGGCGACGCTGAACGACTTAGGCGAGGCCAAGAAAATCGTGGTGGAGAAAGAGAACACCACGGTCATCGACGGTGCCGGCAAGCCTGCTGACATCAAGGCTCGTGTCGAGAGCATCCGCCAGCAGATCGAAGAAGCGACTTCTGACTATGACAAGGAAAAACTCCAGGAGCGCGTTGCCAAGCTCTCCGGCGGTGTTGCCGTGATCAAAGTCGGTGCGTCGACCGAAATCGAAATGAAGGAAAAGAAGGCCCGCGTCGAAGACGCACTGCACGCAACCCGTGCGGCCGTTGAAGAAGGCGTGGTCCCGGGCGGCGGCGTCGCGCTGGTACGTTCGTTGAAGGCCATCGAGAAGCTGGTGGGCAAGAACGAAGATCAGACCACGGGCATCAAGATCCTGGCCCGCTCGATCGAAGAGCCCCTGCGCCAGATCGTGACCAACGCAGGCGAAGACGCCGCGGTGGTTCTGAACCGCGTCCGCGAGGGCAAGGGCACGTTCGGCTACAACGCCCAGACTGGCGAGTACGGCGATATGATCGAAATGGGCATCCTGGATCCGACCAAGGTGACGCGTCTGGCTCTGCAGAACGCCGCCTCGGTAGCGGGACTGTTGCTCACGACGGAAGTCATGATCGCTGAGTCGCCGAAGGAAGAAGAGCACGCGCATGGCGGCGGGGGCGGCGGCGGCATGGGTGGCATGGGCGGTATGGATATGTAAATTGGCCTGCGGGCTTAAAGCTCGCGGCGTCGATTGCAGCCAACAAAGCCCCGCAAGTCGTTATCGATTTGCGGGGCTTTTTATTGCGTGTTAGCGATGCTTGAGAAACGCACGACAGATTTTTCGGACTCGACCAGGGGATGGGCCGACGCTCCCCTTGCCAAGAACCAATATGAATAATGCCGCATTTCGCGGCTGTATGAATGAAGCGTGGCGGGATCGGTCACGAGGCGCATGTAAGTGGCGGACCATACTTGCGCGCCCAACTTGTCAACCGTGGCCCTGAGAGCTGAAGGGTCGATTGTTGCGCGCAGTACGATCTCGACACACGACGCATCCGTGGAGTCATCGCTACACGGTACCTGCCTCGTGAAGGCGAACTCTATTTTGTGCATTATAAATACCGCCGGTGCAAGCTGCCACGACAGTGGCGCGGACATTTCGTACCAGACGCCCTGTTCAAGAGTTGCACCGATCCACGTTCCGACCTCGAAATTGTAATCCTCGGCAACTAGGCCCTCGATAAAGCCGTTCGAGCGCGCAGCCTTGGCGAACGTGCCGAATCGACGCGCGAGCAGCGGTGCGCGGTTGCTCGTTGAGGCAATGTCTTGAGCCAAGCTCCGCGCGTCCGCGCGCAGGCGCCCGCCGAATTTGAAATCTCTTTCGGTCGCGTAGAAGGTGCCGTTGCGCGAGAGTTTGAAGTCGTGAAAGTGCAAAAGCAATTCAGTAAGAGAGATTGCGTACCCTTGCACAAAGGGGTCTTCTGTAGGCGGATTTCCGAGATCGTAGTGGGCATCCCCGGGTTGGTAAGACACGATCCAACTATCCCCCGGCGGCCACCCAAACTCCTCCACCTGTGGCCGGGTCAAAATCCCCCACTCTGATGCGGTAAATCGTCGCCGGTCGGCGCCGAGCTAGGAAGCAGCTGCGGGACGTTACGCTGAGCCCTTTTTGCAAGAAGAAGGGG
>DASWUU010000232.1:0-32597 GCA_036401515.1 Steroidobacteraceae bacterium | reverse complement strand
AGTTCACACTGGGTATTACCGGCATCGACGGCCCCTCCGATACGGAGGGCGGCCGCTACGGCGTCAATGCAATAGCCTTCGGTCAACCAAGTGCAAAAGGGGTTTCGACGGGGTCTTTGCCGGGATTCACATTCATGATGGGCGGTTTGAATTCCATGGGTTGCGACGGGACAGGCAATTTTTACTGCTTTTTGGCCCAGACGGCGCCGAGTTCACCAGCGCTATCAGCAAATTCCAGCCTCCAATACACCTTCGATGTGACCCTCAAAAGTGGCGACACGTTTGCCGGTTACGACCCAGCTTTCAAGATTCAATGGCTCGGAACCAAAAATAATTACGACCTCGTGTCACAGACACTGACGCCGACACTGGCACCTGTTCCGTTGCCTGCCGCACTGCCGCTGCTGCTATCCGGACTCGGCGGACTTGGCGTGGTGGCGCGGAGACGCAAAGCCGCACAGGCGAGCATTCGCTGACAACGCACCTCTCGCATCGAGTCGCGCGGTCCGCCGTATCACGCCGACTCTGCGGTCTGAAGCCACGTCATTCATAAAGGGGCCACCCAAGGCATCGCCGAGTTATGCGAAAGCGGCACGCGGGCGTGCTTAACGCACGCACGCCCCGTGCCGCGGAGCTCACGGGTTAGTGACCGTCCAAGCAGCCATCCTGTCCCGATGAGTTCGGATAGCCTGTGCCATTGTTGTAAGCGTTGTTGGACCATTCCCCCTGAATCTTCCATTCGCTGCCGTTCGAGAACTTCACGTAGGGAACGTTGAATGTCCACGCACACTTGTCGCCGTTCTCGGCACCGGAAGAGTCGTACCAAGCCCCGGGCGAGGCTGGATCGGTGCGCGCCTCCGATAGCTCATGCCCGGACACGTTGGCGAGAGCAGCAAGTCCCTGCGACTCGTTGGGTACCGCGCTCTGGGGGTCGCAACCGGGATCGCCGTCGAGCTTCCAGAAGAATGCGAACTGCACGGGGACTCCTCCGCATTGGCCGTAACTGTGCCACGCGCAATAGTTCGCGTGCCGACGTGGCAAATCCGTATATACAGCGTAGTAGCCATTGCCGGCGGAATCAGGACTTTTGATCACTTTGCAGACCTCGGCAAGAATGGTTGAGGACCGGCTGCCGCCCGCCGCCGCCGAGGTATCGATGATGTGGCCCAGATGAGTGGTTGCCGGGGTCACTTGGCCGTCTGTCCCCGTATACTCATCGCTGGTCTTCGCGTAGTTGGAGCCACCGAAGCCAGAGTACCAAGTATCAAGACCTGTGATCTTATCGCCCGAATTGCTTGCCCAGCTCGTTCCCCAAAATATGTTTTGGGTGACCGCAGCCGTCAAGATCCTGCCGCCGTGGTAGGTCATGTCGGCGGAGCCTGAGCGCGCTGCCCTTGCGACCGCGCCTGGGACTGCGTCCCGCGACCAATGAAGTCCGAGCATTGGTGGTTCAGTTTTATCGTGAAGGTCCTCGGCCGCCATGACGGTGCCGATGGCCGCCAACCCTGCTATCAAAAATAGATTTCGTGCTTTCACAATTCCCTCCCCATCATGAGTTTTTAAAAGCATGTCGCGCGTTGGGGCGCGGCTGCGTCTCATTGGGGATTACACCATGTGATAGAACAGAAAGCAGACCGTCGTTTATTGGATACGTCCCGGTCATCGCGGCTCCTACAACGGCGAGCTGGGAATATTCCTATAAGCCATGTTTAGCTCGCCGATGCGGCGGACTTTTCTCCGCGAAACGCGGCGCGAGTCTCCGCGGCGCCGCGCTTCGCGGCAGTAGCGACTTCATGTGCAACAGCCTTAGAGGCAACGGCCACCCGATGCGCTCCCTCTTTGCACGCCTGGCCCACGGTTTTGGCATCACGCTTGATGGTTGTCACAAAGCTGCTGTCGTGATCGGATTCGCTTTCGGCTGCAAAGCTCACGGGAGCAGCCAATAGGACCGCAACGGCAATCATCCCAACCACAAAGCCGCGCTTTGTAGGATAAAGCATATCAGTCGCGGTCGCGGTCGAAACGATCGTGGCCATGATCGCCATGATCGCCATGATCACCATGATCACCATGATCGCCGTGATCGCCGTGATCGCCGTGATCGCCGTGATCGCCGTGATCGCCATGATCGCCGCGATCGCCGTGATCGCCGTGATCGCCGTGATCGCCGTGATCGCGATCGCGTCGTACGTAGCCGGGATCATATTCTTCCGATCGGACGAAAAATACAGGCCGATTGCACGCGTTATATTCATGGCAGTGCTTGCGCCAATTTTTCGCATGCCCAGGCGGTACGTGCAAATAAACGGGCGGCGCAGGGACCGCTTGACGCTCAACGATCATCGGCTGCGCGTAGACGACGGGTGGAGGACCTTCATTTCCGATGCGCACCTGACCGTAAACACCGGGGGCAACGTTGCCCGACAGTATGATATTTAAATTGAGTCCGTCAGCCTGGCAAACTCCGACGGTTGCCATCAGCCACCCCGTGGCAATCACGAGTAGACGCATCTCTAGGTTCTCCCAATGAAAATCCAAGCTCGACGATAGCCGTTCATGCGATCCGCAACCTCTTTTTGTCGCCGTGTTGTGATCCAGTTCCGATGTTGCGCGGCGTTTTCGAAATGATTGTCGGGGGATGCGTTAGCAGACTTCCACAGCCGGTCGATTTGTAAAAATTGCCAACAATAATTCGGCAGCTCCGGGACTTGTCTTATAGACATCCATTTGCTGACTGATATATTTCGCGCTTCATGGCCACGCCAAGTCCATCGCCAGAACCGCCGTCCACGGTCATTGTCGTTGAACCGGACATTCTCGCCCGCATGGTCATTGCCGATTATCTTCGGGGCTGCGCCTACAAGGTTATCGAGGTCAGCCTCGCCGAGGAGGCATTGACCGTCTTGCGCGCCGACATACAGGTCGACGTCGTTCTATGCGAGGTCAAAGGCATCGGTGCCATGGACGGCTTTAGCCTCGCCAGGCAAATTCGCCAAACGTATCCCGCAATTGATGTGGTGCTGACCTCAGGAACGAGCACTGCGGCGGAGAAATCCCACGAACTGTGCGAAGAGAATGTCGTCAATAAGCCTTATCAGCCGCAAGATATTATGGCGCGGATCAACCTACTTCGCGAGCATCGACGACGGTCCAAATTATCCAGAGACCTCCCCTAATGACACCTGTCTGCACCTCGGATGAAGTCTCTCAACCACGGCCGCCGGTAATTCTCGTGATTGAAGACGAGCTTCTCGTCCGACTTAGCATAGCGGACTATCTCCGCGATGCCGGCTACGTGGTGATCGAAGTCTCCAGTGCCAGCGAAGCGCTAACGATTATCGCGTCCCAGACGCAAATCGATTTAGTGTTCTCCGACATTAATTTGCCGGGTTGGATGGACGGTGAAGTGCTCGCTAATTGGCTATCCATTCGACGGCCCGACATTCCTGTCATCCTGACCTCCGGCGCCATCACACCGTCGCTGCGGCGCAGTCCCGATGTGTTCCGATTTATCTCGAAGCCTTACGCTCTGATGAAAGTGGAGGAGGAAATTAAGGCGCTCCTCGCCAAGGCACGGGCTACCAAAGGTTCCTAATCGAATAAAGGCAATGCCGTCACCTCTTCCGGCGGCACAGCCTCCACCGGCAAGCCTGCCTTCACCCAGGCGCGCAAGCCTCCGTGAATCACCGTGACCAGGACTCTTTTCTCGACCAGCATTTTTTGCAGCTCCCGCGCGACCCGCGTGCTCGTCGCTTGACGCACGCAGGTGCAATAGACGAAGACCGTGCCGCTGGCGGGGAGATCTTTGGACTGGTGCAGGGCGTTGGGGTCCAAGCGCCGCGATCCTTGAATGCGAGTGGCTTTCGGATCGAAGTAGCCGTGGCTTCGTACGTCATATACAGCAGCGCCAGAGGCCATCTCGCGCGCCACATCGACGGGATTCACCAGTGGAACGGTGCTTGCCGCGCGGCCTCTCGCCCATAGCCAAATCCGAAACAACAAGTAGCCGATGAGGAGCGCTATCACAACCCAGCCCAGCACACGGCCGGCGGAATTATATCCTCGCGTCACGACGTCCAGCGCGCCGTTAAAAATGTACCCGACGACGAAATAAGACCCGACGTAGAGCACTGCGCCGGCCAGGTCCAAACGAAGGAAAGTGAAAAAACGCATGTTCATGCTGCCGGCGAGCGGCGGCGCCATGGTGTTGATGCCAGGAATGAATTTTGCGATCACCAGAAGCTTGCGGCCGCGCCGATAGAACGAATCGGCCGAGCGCAATATGCAGGTTTCAGGATTGAGGGAAACGCGGCAAAGAAGGCCGAGCAGCCACCAGCCGGTATAGCGCCCGAGCAGAAACATCAGCGCATCTCCTGCGAGCATGGCGATGAGCGCTATGCTCAAGACGTACTGAGGCTGCAAGGCACCTTGTGCTGCCGCTCCGCCTGCGATCAGCAGCGCGAGAGCCGCGGGCACCGGTATTCCAATCGCCTCCAGAAACACGATCACGGCCAAAATGGAATACCCGTGTTGCGCAAGCAAGGCGTTCAAGGATTGCATGGGCAGCATCTCCTTCAGTGCTGAACGGAGTCATAGGCCTTTTTATAGGACCGGTACCAATCCAAGGTCAGCTTATCGTTGGGCAGGTGTTCGGCCAGAAATCGAAGCTCCGCCAGCATCTTCTCGGCACGGGAAGTATTCAAATACAGATCCACGAGCCGCCAGCGATAGGCCAGATTGTCGGGCGCGAGCGCCGAAGCCTTCTCATAGAGCTCAAGCGCGCGCGTAAGCCAGTTCATCTCAAAGAAATATAGGTCGGCGAGCGCCGCATAATTGGCTGAATCCTCCGGCGCCTTGAGAATCATCGCTTCACCGTTCTGCGCCGCCTTGTCGAGACCAAACGGATATGCGGACGCCGCCGGCGTCAGCACATGTCCGCTATAAATGGCGCTTTGCATGTTCGGCACGCCGGCCGCCTGCAGATCCTTCATAAAAGGGTTGTCGGCAAATTTGACGAAGAAATTCACGTTGTCCTCGAAGCGATGAAAATACGTCCAGGACTTCGCTTCATCCACATACCAAAGATTGTCAGATCCTCGCCGCAGCATGATGGGCAACGTAGATTGACCGGGGCCCGGCACCGCTAAGCCAAGATTGCCGGCGAACAGCACTTTGGAGATGCCGGCACGGCTTAGGGACTCGCTGACTCGCCGCTGTTGTTCCTCGTTGCGAGGTACGATCACGCGGAAAATTTGGCTGCCCTCTGTCAGCAAGGGGAGTCGCGGATCCCCCACCCCAGCCGCCAGCGAGGCTAGATAGCGTTTCAGCGATTCCTGCGGGTCCGGCGAGGCTGCGAAGGCGGCCAAACGCGCCGTGGGCAACGTGGCGATCGCACCGCGATAATCGTCCAGCGTGCGGTGGTACCCTTTCGCGAGCGCTCCGGCGCCGCCGGACAGAAATGCGCTGTTAAGCCACTGCGGTGCGGAATAGCCGCCCTCACTCTTGGACCCCATGCCGCGCAGATTCGTGGTGATGATCAGTTCGGATATGAAGTCTTGGGGGACCTCGGAGAGCATATAGGTCTTTGCCGCCTCTTCCAGCCGACGGCAGTAAAGGTCGGGGATATCGCCTTCAAGCGCATAGGAAACTTCGATTTTGAGGAGATTTTCCTGCACGGAATACACATAGAGGATACCTCGGCCGTTGCGCCGGGCCCCGAGCGCCGAGCTCGCGGTAATTTCGGCCGCAATCTCTTCGATGGACTTCGAAGGCGGCAGCGATTTCAAGATCACAAGGCCATTTTCGATCCCTGACTTCTCCTCGGCGATCTTGAGGCTCAAGCGAAATGCGAGATCGAAATCGTGCTGATCCGTCTCGTTGATGAATACGTACGCCGGGCGTACCGGCGTGCGCGCATGCAGCCAGGCGAAGCCCCCGGCCAGCGCGATGAGAATTGCGCCGGATGCCAAGAGGCTAGGTCTCACCACGCTTCCTCAGAAATTGCCGAAAACCGCAGTCTTTTTGCGGTCTGTGGAATAGTTCACCAGAAACGGGTCGGTCGATGAGGGATTGAGGCCTAAGATCGAGCGATCCGCGCCCTTATTCTTGAGCACGACCACGGGTGTTTCCTCCGCGCCGAACAAGCGGAAAATCCCGGCCGCCTCGTTGTGGGTATCATTCAGCACGACGAACGGGTATTCGCTTTCGGCCGGCGAGTACAGCCCGAGCACCAGCCGATTTCTGCCCTTCGTATCGTAGAAGAAGAGCCCCGGGCCGCCATCCGGCGACATGACCAGCTCGGCGCGGGTGCGCCCTGTGCCATCGAGCAGGCGGATTCGGCTCGCCGAAACGACGTCCTGCACGGCGGCGGCCGACGACTGAGGGATCACTGAGCCGAGAGTGAAATGGCCGATGAGAACCGCGCCCACGATGCCACCGAGAAATCCCGACACCATTCCAGCCAAGTAGGTCTTACTCAAGTGCTCGCTCCCGTAACTATCTAGGGCTGCTCGAAGTTACACTCCTCTAGGGGCACGATGCGTGTCTTGTTCCAGAATTTGTGACCCAGATACAAAATGATCACCGTGGGAATGAGCAGATAGTCGGTCACGAAGTCGAACCAGGAAAACACCGGCGTCTGGAACACACCGATGTTGGCGCCGAACAGCACCACCAAGAATAAGATCAGCGCAAGCCAAGGCCCGTAGGGGTAAAACTTGGATTTGAATTTCAAATCGTCCAGCTTTCGGCCCTGGGCGACCCAGGCTTTGCGAAAGCGCAGGTGGCAGATCGCAATCCCAAGCCAGATGAGAAATCCACTCAAGCTCGAGGCGTTGTAAAGGAGCTGATAGATCTTCTTATCCCCCACGACGGTGGAAAAGAAAGCCAGCGCGCTCACCAAGCCCGTGGCCAAAAGCGCCGCCACAGGGACCCCGCGGCTGTTCAGGATTCCAAAGATTCGCGGTGCCTTGCGGCTGTGCGCCATGGCATGCAGCATCCGCGAGGCCACATACATCGATGAGTTACCGCAGGACAAAACAGACGACAAAATCACTGCGTTCATAATATTCGACGCGTAATAGCCAAACTGCGGCAATTGTTGCAACACCATGGTGAAAGGCGAATAGGCGATATGGCTTTCATCCGCGTTGAGCAAGTTCGGGTTGGTGTAACTGATCAAGGTGCCGGCCACAAAGATCGCGCCGACGTAGAACAGCAAAATGCGCCAGAACACCGTTCGAATTGCCTTGGGCACATTCCGGGTGGGATCCTCGGTCTCCGCGGCAGCAAGGCCCACGCCTTCAGTTCCCTGAAAAGAAAAGCCCGCCACCAAGAAAACCGTGAGCATCGAGGTGAAGCCGCCCACAAAGGGTGCGTGCGTGCCTGTCTTGGGATCGCTCAACGTCCAATTGTGGAATCCGCTGCTGTGATTGCCGATCAAGCCGGCGATCATCAGCAACCCGACCGCGATGAAAATGATCACGGTGACCACTTTGATGCCAGCGAACCAATACTCGGCTTCGGCATACGCCTTCACCGACATCAGATTCAACCCGAGCAGCACCACAAAAAAGCCCAGGGCCCACAGCGCCGAATTGGAATGCGGGAACCAGAACTGCACGATGAGGGCGCCGGCGACCAGCTCCGCCGCCAGCGTGACGGCCCAACTGAACCAATAGTTCCAGCCGACGGCGAAGCCGAGCGAGGGATCGACGAAGCGTTCTGCATACGCCTCAAAGGAGCCGGGAATCGGCAGCTGGGTGGCCATCTCACCGAGAGACTGCATCATGCAGTAAACCGCGAGCCCCATGGTGGAGTACGCCAGCAACGCACCGCCCGGCCCGGCTTGCGCGATAGCGGCACCGCTGGCGAAGAACAGCCCGGTGCCGATGGCGCCGCCGATGGCAATCATGCTCAGTTGCCGGGTACCGATGGCGCGTTTCAGCTGGCGTGTCTCACCTAGTTCCATGCAATGATTTCCTGCGTTGTCTGACGAGCCATCTTGCGGCATAAAGCTAGCCCGCGCATCAATCCGCCAATGCCTCGAGATGCGCCGTTCCCGGATGCGTGTCGCTGTCCGGACCCTCAAGAAACTCAGCAATGGCTAGGTTGACGAGGTCCGGCCGCGTCTGAAACGTGCCATGGCCGGTTCCAGGGACGACGATAAGTTGACCGTGCGGCAGACCCTTAAAGATTTCGGCAGTCTCTTCTAGCGAGGTGAAATCGTGATCGCCCGCCATGACGAGCACCGGCGCGACAATTTTCGCGAGCTCCGCGGGCTCGATCACAATGGACTGATTCCATAAGGCGGCGCACTTCGCCACCATGGCCATCCAGTGATCGGCACCGTCCGGGCTGACGGCCGCGTAATCGCTTGCGAAATACGGCGGCAGGAAAGCTGCCACCTCTTGCAGTTTCTTGGCTTGTTGCTCGGCGCTCCAGTGTCTGCGCCTCTCCAACTCGGCCGGCGGCAGGCCCCGTAGGTTGGCCCCGGATATGACCACTCTTCGCACGAGTTCGGGATGATCCCTGGCAAGCAACAAAGCAATATCCGCCCCATCGCTATGCCCGACCACATCGACCGGCCCCAATTTCAGCTTGCGAATGATAGCTGCTGTGTCATCCGCCATGAGTTGGTAGGAGAGCGGCCAGGGACCATCCGGACTATGGCCATGTCCACGTTGATCGATGCCGATCACCGTGTGGTGCGCCGCGAAGTAGTCCCTCTGTCTGATGAAATTATTGTCGAAGAACAGCAGCCCTCCATGCAGAAACAGGATCGGTGCACCCCGGCCCAGTGTTTCGGTGTAGAGTTTCGTGCCGTCGACTTCCAGAAATTGGCGCGTGATGGCTGGAACATCCGCGACCGCGGGACCTGCAAGCGCTGCCCCGGAAAGGAGGCAAATTGCCGCAATTCGATTCATCGCTCGCAAAGTCGCACCTTGCAAAGAATTGCCCGACTAGTAATGGGCGATGGGTGCGCGCTCGATGCAGGCGCGCATCACGCTATGGCGAGGCATCTCAGGACCGATCGCACGGTTGCCGCTTCATTAATTGTTCTCCCCTAAACGTGAATTGACAGGCCTTAATTTAAAAAGCCCCCGCGAGTATGCACTCGACCACCGCTCTTGCAACATCCCTCATGCGCGCGGTCCATACGCGTCTGGATGATCATCCCCTCATTGAAGATTTGTGGGGCGACCGCTTGGTCTCCGAATCGGCACGCACAAGCCTTCTTCATGCGGCCTTGAGCACAATGGACCCGCAAACTCGAGCGAACGCCCTGCTCTCGCCCGGCACCGTGATTGACGGGTGGCTTCGGCGCAGTCCCGCCTATGCGAATGTCATCCTGCGAACGCGGTTCGCCGAAGATGCTTTGAAAACAGCGGTAGCAAGGGGCATTCGCCAATACGTACTGGTCGGCGCGGGCTTCGACAGTTTCGCGCTACGCCGGCCGGCTTTCGCGGCCGATTTGCAGATCTTCGAAATCGACTCACCGGCAACGCAAAATTTCAAACGCGCGCGCATTGCGGAGTGCGGGGTTTCGCTGTCTTCTTCGCTGCATTTCATCGCGGCCGATCTTTCTCAAGAGACTTTGTCCGCCGCGCTGGCGCGGTCCGCGTTCGATCCCCGGGTTTTAAGCCTTTTCTCCTGGCTGGGCGTGACCGTGTATTTATCGCGCGAGGCAAATCTGTCCACGTTCCGCTCAATCGCCGCTTGCTCACCTTTGGGAAGCGAAGTCGTATTCACCTATATGGACAAGCGGGTGTTCGCAGTTCAACCACAGGCCTTTCGCGAGATGCAAGACAGGGTGGCTGCCGTGGGCGAGCCGTTCATCTCGGGTTTCAATCCCAGCGCGCTGGCGGAAGACTTGGAGGCATGCGGACTTCGCCTCATCGAGGACCTGACCGGCAGCGATGCGGCGGCAAGATACGGCCGCCTCGGGGAGAACAGTTTGGGCCGATCGTCCTTCTCCCACATAGCCCTGGCACGAGTAATGATCGGTTAGGCCGCTTAAGGCACTTGCCGTATGATTCGTTCATGTCCAGTGTTACCCAAGACGCATCGAATGACGAAAACGCCCGCTACAAGCGGGTCATTCGCACTGCCGAGGAATTGTTCAAGCGCGTGGGGTTTCGCGCCGTCACCATGGAACTGGTCGCGCGCGAAGCCAATGTCGCCAAAGCCACGCTCTATACTTATTTCAAGAACAAAGACGAGCTGTACATGGCTGTTTGCGCGCGCATGGCACAGATTCTGCGCGGATCGGTACAGCAAGCGCTCGCGATGCCGGACGCGTCGCTGGATGCACGCCTAGCGGAAGCCATCGTCGCCAAGCATCGCCCGGTATGTAACTTGGTCAAGGCATCGCCGCACGCGACGGAGCTGTTTTCGTATACGCACAGCATGGCCGGCGAAATGTTTGCGAATCTCGATCTTGAGATACTCGAAATGTTGCGCTCCGCAATGGCTGAAGATGCGGAACTTGCGCCGAACGCCGAACAACTCGCACGCGCTCTCTATTTCGGCGCGGCGGCACTTGGCAGTCGTACGGAAGGCCTGGCGCAGATGGAGAGCGAAGTGGGAGCCTTTGCGCGTGCTCATATTGCGGGCACCCGCGCCCTATCTCGGGAGCGAGTCGTGGGCTAAATCAGTGTTGACAAATCATACGATAGGGGTACGATTCGTCTGTATCGTATGGAAACACACTGGAGCTGACCATGAATCTCACGCGCTTCGCTCTCATAGTGGCCGTTTGCCTTGCCGACGGGATTTTCCTTCTCAAAGCCGCCCCTGCCTTGGCGGCCGACATCATCGCGGATATCGCACCCCCGCCGCTTCGCACGGAGACCATCGGCCATCCGCGAGATGGGTACGTTTGGGCGGCGGGACATTGGGAATGGAGCGGGCACTCCTACCGCTGGGTCAGCGGCCAGTGGATCGTCGCGCATGGCAGGGCCCATTGGCTTCCCGATCAGTGGGAGCCGATGGGCGCTCAGTGGCGTTATGTGCCCGGGCACTGGGAACACTAAATCTCGCAACCGCGGTCAGGGACGACTTAAAGCAATGGCAACCGCTGAGAGCGCGATCGCGTTGTTGGCTGCATGCAGTACAAATGATGGCCGCAACGACTTGTAGCGCAGAACCAGTAACGACGTCACCAAACCTAGAATCACTCGGTAAACCAACTGCGCCCACCCCGAAGCGCCGCTTCGAACACTCACGCCATGAGCCAGGCCGAATACCAGCGCACCGAGGAGTACGGCGGCCCACACCGGCATTTTTTGCTTGAGCCAATCCAGGAGCAGGCCGCGAAACATCAGTTCTTCGGCAAAGGGTCCGATGAGGACGACTACCAGGAACTGCAGCGGCAAACTGAAAAGGTCAGGGGTTAGGTACGTGGGAGTGGGTATGGACTGCATCTGCACGCCGGCCCGCACCAAGATCTGGACAACGGCACTGAAAAGCAGCACCAGCCCGACCGGAGCGGCTGCACACGCCCATAAAACTTTGGGTCCCACGGGCCTGAAACGGGAGGTCAGGCTGCCCCAATCCGCATCGAAGGAAAACAATTCATATCCGGCAACCCAGCACAGCGCATTTGCCGCGGTCGAGGCCATTACGGTCGCGGTTAGGGATGCATTGCAGGCGCGAAAGACCAGATAAGTGACAAACTGCGCGGCGAACCCGAGTACGAACAGCCAGGCGATTTTGCTAAACCTCATCCGTGGCGGCAAAACTGTCCTTTGTCCCGTCGGGATGTTGGTATCCACAGGACATCAGCGTACGGCAACTCATTGAATTGCGCCCATTAATTGGCCCAGGCCTTGCCGCCGCAAGGCGACCCTGGTATAAAGCGCGGCTCTTCTAATGCTTATCTATTCAAAGGTTTAGCCATGTCGCGAGTTTGCCAAGTTACGGGCAAAGGCCCCAAAACCGGTAATACGGTTTCGCATGCGAACAATCGCAAGCGCCGCCGCTTTCTGCCCAATTTGCATAGCCATCGATTCTGGCTGGAATCTGAGAAGCGTTTCGTGAGCTTGCGGGTCAGCACCCGCGGCTTGCGCACCATCGAGAAGCGCGGCGTCGATGTCGTGGTCGCGGATCTGCGGGCCAAGGGCATCCACGTTTAAGGAGCTTTCATGCGCGACAAAATCAAATTGATTTCATCTGCCGGCACCGGCCACTACTACACGACCACCAAGAATAAGCGCCTGCACCCGGACAAGCTGGAAACGAAGAAATTCGATCCGGTGGTCCGAAAGCACGTGCCTTACAAAGAATCCAAGATCAAGTAGCCGCTGCCCGAGCTTCCTGAAGTCGAAACGACCCGAGCGGGCATTGCACCCGCTCTCGTCGGCCGCCGAATCGTCGACATGATCGTGCGCGACCGGCGCCTGCGTTGGCCGATTGCCGCAACCTTCGAAGCCGCAGTTCGCGATCAGGTCATCCGCGCCGTCGAGCGGCGCGCAAAGTACCTACTCATCCGTCTCAACACCGGCACCGTGATCATCCATCTGGGGATGTCGGGCAGCTTGCGACTGGCCGGCGCCGGCACGCCGCTGAAGGCGCATGATCACTGGGATTTAGTGTTGGACAGCGGAATGATTTTGCGCTTCCACGATCCGCGGCGGTTCGGCAGTCTGCATTTCACCGAACAGGATCCCGCGCAGCATCCGCTGTTAAGTAAATTGGCGCCCGAGCCCTTGAGCGATGAATTCAACGGCGAGTACTTGTATCGCGCAACGCGCCGGCGGTCGGTCGCCATCAAGCAGTTCATCATGAACTCGCAACTCGTGGTGGGTGTCGGCAACATTTACGCTAGCGAGGCTTTATTTCGCGCGGGGATTTCGCCGCGACGCACCGCCCGCCGGATTTCCAAGGAGGAAGCAGCCAAGTTGGCCAAAGCGATCAAGGCGGTGCTCAAGGCAGCCATTAAAATCGGCGGCACGACCTTGCGCGATTACGTCAATGCAGAAGGCGCCCCTGGGTATTTTCGCCAGAAATTATTCGTGTATGAGCGCGCCAGCGAAGCATGCCGGGTCTGCAAATCGCCGGTGAAGCACTTTACCCAGGGACAGCGTTCCACCTACTGGTGTGCAGTGTGCCAACGCTAGTAAACCAACCCCGCACCTTCGCCGCGCGGATCCGAGGCTGCCTCTACATTTCCGGTGGCGAAATCCCAGGTGACAACTTGCATATTGCCCCACTTCCTTCCTGATAGTTTGAGCTTGTGACCCATGGCCTGAAGGCTTGCGATCTCGCCGTCGTTCAGGGCGCCCTGCTCATACATTATTTCATCCGGCAAATACTGATGATGGTAGTGCGGGTACTTGACGATATCTTGAGCGTTCATGCCGTCCACATAGTTTAAGATTCCCAGCAGCACCTGGCTGATGATGGTGCTTCCGCCAGGCGAGCCGATGACCATCACGCCCTTCGGCGTTTCGACAAAGGTGGGGGACATGCTCGACAGCGGTCGCTTGTTGGGTGCGATCGAATTGGCCGTGTTGCCGATAAGTCCGAAAACATTGGGTATGCCGGCCTTGGTGGAAAAATCATCCATTTCGTTATTGAGCAGTACGCCGGTCCCTGCCGGCATATAGCCGTTGCCGAAAAATAGATTGACCGTGATGGTGACGGCGGCGCGGTTTCCGGCGGAGTCGAGCACGGAAAAATGTGTGGTGTTCATGCCCTTCGGCTCCGATTCGATGCCGGGCAGCAAGTCGGAGGGCATGGCCTTGTCGGCTCGAATGCTGGTGCGCTGGCCGGCCGCGTAGTCGACGCTCATCAATTGCGCCAAGGGCATGATCTTGATGAAATCCGGATCGCCGAGATAAATGGCGCGATCTCGATAGGCGCGCTGCATGGCCTCGACGATCAGATGCTTATCGGTAGCAGAATCGAACGCGGGCAAATCGTAGCCGGCGAGAATATTGAGTGAATCCAGAATCGCGATGCCGCCGGATGAGGGTGGCGGCGCCGTGACGATGCGAGCGCCGTGATATTCGCCGACGAGCGGCTTGCGTTCGACGACGTGGTAGGCTTTCAGGTCTTCTTGTGTCCAGATGCCTCCGCCTGCGCGCACGCCGTCGACCAAGCTCGCCGCCACGGGGCCCTCGTAAAAACCTTTCGCACCTTGATTGGCGATGGCCTCCAACGTCTTGGCCAACTGCGGTTGCTTGATGATGGCGCCCATGTCCGGCACGTTGCCATCCGACGTTAGAAAGGCCCTCGCGGCATCGGGGGAGCGCGCCAACATATCGCGCTTCACCTTGATCGCGTCTTGCAGCTTTGCGTAGAGCGGGAATCCATCCCGCGCCAGCCGAATCGCCGGCTCCAAGCTCTGCTTCAAGGGCAATTTGCCGTATTTCCGCGCCACATAGTCGAGCGCCGCGGGCTCGCCCGGAATAGCCGCGGACAGGGGCCCGGCAGTCGAGGCGTTGGGAATTTCATTGCCGGCCTTGTCTAAGTACATGTCGCGAGAAGCGGCGCCCGGTGCTTTCTCGCGCGCATCGACCATGGTTTCAAAGCCGTCCGACTGCCGATGCAGAAGGAAAAATCCGCCGCCGCCCAAGCCTGAACTGGTGGGCTCGACGACCGCGAGCGCTGCGGATACCGCCACCGCGGCGTCGAAGGCGTTGCCTCCCTGCCGAAGAATCTCCTGGCCCGCCTCGCTCGCGAGCGGATAGGCGCTGGCGATGGCGCCTTTGTGCGCAACGGCCGGGCGGCGGGCAAGGGCGACGCTGTGGGCCGGCGCCGTGTCGGCCAGCGACGGCGATGCGATAAACACCGCGGCGATCAGAATCGCCCACGCCGCTTTGGAGGCCTGCTTAGCTAAAGAAATGTCGCGATGGATCAAAGCTTGCGGTGCCGTTTCAATTCGATCTCCACCATGGGATTCACGAACTCGGACACGTTGCCGCCCAGCACCGCGATTTCGCGCACCAGCGTCGATGATATGAATGTGTATTGTTCCTGCGGCGTCATGAATACCGATTCTATTTCAGGGGTGAGGTGCCGGCTCATGTTAGCCAGCTGAAATTCAAATTCGAAGTCCGAGACGGCGCGCAGCCCGCGCACAATGACCGATAGTCCATTTTGACGTGCGAAATCGGTGGTCAGGCCCACATACCCCTTCACCTCGACATTGTGCACGTCCGAAAGCACCCGCCGGCACATCTCGACCCGCTGTTCCAAGGTAAACATCGGCGCCTTGTTGGGATTGGCGGCGACTGCGACCACCACGCGATCGAAGATCGAGGCGGCGCGGCGTACCAAGTCGGTATGACCATTGGTAATGGGGTCGAAGGTCCCTGGATAGACGGCATTTCTTTTGTGCATTGCTAATCCCGCCCGTTGAGGCGCGCCAAATGATACCCCACCTCACCCGCGGACTTCGATTTGAGCAATTCCCAGTGAGCGGGCAATGAAGGAACGCCGGCTGACCGCTCGTTCTCCAGGTAAACCAAGCTTCCCGCCGCCAGCCACGGCCCGGAATCCAGCATGGGGACGTACTCCGCCAGCGCATTGGTACCGAAGGGAGGATCCAGAAAAACGATATCAAAGGCTTTCGCCGGCGTGCGCAAGAACCGGGCGGCGCCCATTTCCATGACCCGAGCCTTGCTCTCGCCCCCGAGACGGACTAATTGCTCCTGCAAAGTCCGTGCGGCGGCGGGAAATTGTTCGACGAAGACAACCTCGGAAGCGCCGCGGGACAGGGCCTCTATCCCTAAAGCGCCCGACCCTGCGAACAAATCCAAGCAGCGAGCGCCGGCAATCGAATGCTGCAGCCAATTGAACAAGGTTTCCCGGACTCTGTCCGGTGTCGGACGCAGGGCCGGCAGGTCGGGGAAATGGACGCGCCGCCCGCGCCAGGCGCCGGCAATGATGCGCACCGAATTGCGGCCTGACGGCGCGGGTAAATCCATCTTGGTAGCCACTGCCGGTATCATACCTGTCTCATGACGAATGAAGCCGACAAGCCAGGCGTGCGCGGATTTTTCAAACGCCTGCGCGCTAAGTTAAATCAGGGTCCCGCTTGGCTGACCACCGATATCACGGAGCTCTTGCCTGGGCGCAAGATCGACGCCGAAATTCTCGACGATCTCGAGACCCGGTTGATCACGGCCGATGTGGGGGTCGAAGCGTCCTCGAGGATACTCGAGGAACTGCGCCGGCGCGTCGCGCGCAAGGAACTGAACGATGTGGATGCCCTCCTCAAGGCATTGCAGGAGGCGATGACCCAAATTCTAAGGCCCGTCGAACAGGCGCTCGTGATCGATGCGACGGCAAAGCCCTTCGTGATTCTGGTCGTCGGCATCAATGGTGCCGGCAAAACCACGACCATCGGCAAGCTGGCGCACCGTCTGCTTGCCGAAGGCAAGAGCGTGATGCTGGCGGCGGGCGATACGTTTCGCGCCGCCGCACGCGAACAGCTCGAGAGCTGGGCAGAACGCAACAACGTACCCATCATCGCTCAGCAATCGGGAGCCGAGCCCGCCGCGGTCATTTTCGACGCCTTGAAGGCGGCCCGGGCCCGCAACATCGACGTGCTCATTGCGGATACCGCGGGCCGGCTGCACACGCAGACTCATCTGATGGACGAGCTCAAGAAAGTGAAACGCGTGCTCGCGCGCCTGGATCTCACCGCGCCCCACGAGGTGCTGCTGGTGCTCGACGGTACCATTGGCCAAAACGCCGTGGCACAAGCCGAGCAATTCAACAAGGGTTTGGGCGTGACCGGTTTGGTCATCACCAAATTGGACGGCACCGCCAAGGGCGGCGTGGTGCTCGCCATCGCGGAGCGTCTGAAAATTCCGATCCGCTTCATCGGTGTGGGTGAGCAGTCCGAAGATTTCGGTGTGTTCAACGCTTCCGAATTCGTGTCGGCACTGCTCAAATCGGAACCGCGCGACGCGGCGGCATGATTCGCTTCGATCAGGTCCACAAGCGCTATCCCAATGGACGCGAGGCCTTGAGCGGCGTGTCCTTCACCATCGAGAGTGGGGCGCTGACTTTTTTGACGGGACATTCGGGGGCGGGTAAGAGCAGCATTTTGAAGCTCATCGCTCTGATCGAGCGCCCGACCCGCGGCCAGGTGATCGTGAACAGCCAGAGCACGTCGGGCGTGAAGGCGCGCGCCATCCCGCAGTTTCGCCGGCAAATCGGCGTGGTTTTCCAGGACCACAAGCTGCTGCATGATCGGCCGGTGGCAGACAACGTCGGGCTGCCGCTGGTCATTGCGGGGATACCTAAGCGCGAGATCGACAAGCGCGTCAGGGCGGCGCTGGATCAAGTCGGACTGCTCGGCAAGGAGAAATCCCGGCCTTTGGAACTCTCCACCGGCGAGCAGCAGCGCGTGGGCATCGCCCGAGCGGTGGTCGCGAAGCCCGCCCTGCTCATTGCCGATGAGCCCACGGGTAATCTCGATCCGCAGCTTGCGCTCGAGATCATGAAGCTGTTCAAGCGCTTCAGCGACGTGGGCGTTACGGTGATCGTGGCCAGCCATGATGTGCATCTCATCGAGCAAGTCGGCGCTCGGCGAATCGTGCTGAGTGAGGGCCGCGTCGTAGGCGAAGGCTCATGAGCATCGGCGCTTACTTCAGCCGCCACGCGCAAGTTCTGGTCGGCTCACTGGGCCGGATCCTGCATCAGCCCTTTGCCACCCTAATGACCATGGGCGTCATTGCCGTGGCGTTGGCGCTGCCGTTGTTCTTGAGTTTGCTGTTGCAGAACGCACGCATTGCCACGGGCAACTGGAACGAGGCTTACGACTTGTCTGTGTACATGGACAAGAAAGCAGGCAGTGCGCGGGTGCAATCCGTCGCAAAGCAACTGCGGTTGCGGGGGGATGTCGCCACGGTGCGTATCATCAGCGCCGACCAAGCGCTTGCGGAATTTCGCAGGGATTCCGGATTCGGCAAGGCACTCGACGTCTTGGGCGGTGAGAATCCGCTTCCCGATACGCTGGTGGTGACCCCGAGCTTGGCCGCAAGCACCCCGCAAGGGACAGAGACGCTGAAAAATGCCATCGCGGAGATGAACGATGTTCAGACGGTGCAAATCGATACCGACTGGATCAAACGGCTCCACGCGATCTTGGGATTGCTGAGGCGGGTCGTGCTCCTGGCGGGCGTCCTTTTGGGTGTGGGTATCGTGCTCATCGTTAGCAACACCATTCGCTTGGATATCCTGAACCGCCGCGCCGAGATCGAGGTGATGAAACTCGTGGGCGCTTCCGATGGCTTCGCGAGACGGCCCTTCCTTTATAGCGGCGTCTGGTATGGCCTGGGTGGGGGAGTGCTGGCGCTGATCCTAGTCGGCGTGGCCTCAGTAGTCCTCGCTCGCCCGGTCGCCCAGCTCGCCTTTTTGTACCACAGCGACTTTCGTCTGGAGGGCCTTAAAATGCTCTCAGGCTTAAGCGTTTTAGGCCTCGCCGTCGCCCTATCGTGGGTAGGCTCCTGGCTTGCAGCCACTCGGCACATTCGAGCGATCGAACCGTTATAAGTATATGTTTATAAATGCTTTAATAGCCTCCCGAACTCTTGCGAGGATTGGCACTCTAACCTCAGGAGTGCTATTATGAGCTCATATATTTAGGGCAAGAATTTTGGATTGGAGGTAGGTATTAAATGACTGCTGCTCTGGTCACTAGACAAACAGGATTGGTGTTCGCGGGCCCCGTCGGGAGCCTCGACTCTTATATAGACCGCGTCTCGCAGATTCCGGTTCTATCGAAGGACGATGAAATCGCCTTGGCGGTGAAATTTCGTTCCGAGGAGGATTTGGATGCGGCACGGCAACTCGTGCTTTCGCACCTGCGATTCGTGGTGCACATTGCTCGCGGATACTTGGGCTATGGCCTGCCGATGGGCGACCTGGTGCAAGAAGGCAATGTTGGCCTCATGAAGGCGGTGAAGCGTTTCGACCCCAATGTGGGCGTGCGCTTGGTGTCCTTCGCCGTGCACTGGATTCGCGCGGAGATCCACGAGTACGTACTGCGTAACTGGCGCTTGGTGAAAGTCGCCACTACCAAGTCCCAGCGCAAGCTGTTCTTCAATCTGCGCAAGATGAAGAAGAATTTGGCGTGGCTGTCGGAAGCCGAGACAGCGGCCGTGGCCCGCGACTTAGGGGTCGATGTGGCCGATGTTCGGGAGATGGAACAACGGTTGTCCGCTCGCGATATGTCCTTTGACCCGACGCCGGAAAGCGACGAGGAAGAGGCTTATTCGCCGGCGATGTATCTGCCGGCCAGCAACGCCGATCCGGCCGTGGAAGTGGAACAGGCCGAGTGGGAAGAAGACTCGACGGACCGATTGAGCATGGCGTTGGAAAAACTGGATGAGCGTTCTCGCAGTATTTTGAAACGCCGCTGGATGACCGACGACAAGGCGACGCTGCACGAGTTGGCCGATGAATACGGCATCTCGGCCGAACGCGTTCGCCAGGTTGAATCGAATGCCATCAGCAAGCTCAAGGGCTTGATGGCGGCGGCTTAAGGGCCTAGCCGTTCGATTTCCTGGATCGATACTGTGTCGAGCCGCCGAGCAGTCGGCGGCTCGACAGTTTTACCGCGGCGCCTGCCGCGCTCGTACCCCACCGCTTCACGAAAGACATGCGCATGCAGCTCTGCCGTTCGTTTGCGGGTCGCAGCGTAGCCGCCTGCCAATACAATTACCAACGGCACGCCGCGGCTGCGCACTTGCTCGATGACGTAACGATCACGCCCCTGAATGCCATCCTCGGTCAGCGCCAGCTTGCCGTAGCGGTCGCCCGCCGCGACATCCACACCCGCCAGATAAAACGCGATGTCGGGCGCCGAGCGATCGAGCACGACGGGTAAATGCCGTTCGAGTTCGTCAAGATATTCAGCGTCACGCACGCCGTCGCGCAACGGCACATCCAAATTGGAGCGCATTTTCGCCAGCGGATAATTGCGTTCGCCGTGCATGGAAAAGGTGAAGACCTGAGCTTCATTCTCGAAGAGCGCAGCGGTGCCGTTACCTTGATGGACATCGAGATCGATGATCGCCGCTCGGTAAATGGCGCCTTCGGCGCGGAGCTGCGCCACGGCGATCGCTACATCGTTGATCACGCAGAAGCCTTCGCCGTGATCGGCAAACGCATGATGCGTACCGCCCGCAAGATTCGCCGCAAGCCCTTCTTGAAGTGCGGTGCGCGCCGCCAGCAGGGTTCCCGCCGAGGCCATTCGAGAGCGCCGCCACAGCGCTTCTGACCAGGGCAGGCCGAGCCGTCGCGTCTCCGCTGCCGAGAGACCCGAGGTCGCCAACTTCGACAAGTACTCGCGGGTGTGCACGAGTTCAAGGCTGGCGTTTTCGAGCGGCTTGGGTTCGAGTATGTCCCCCGGCGCGATAGTCCCTTCCGCGAGCAACAACGACTTGAGCAAGGGGTATTTGCTCATGGGGAAGGGGTGGCCGGGCGGCAGCGCAGCTTGGTATGCGACGTGATAAGCGCATTTCATGGATCGCAGCCTATCACCACGATTGCAGCCAGTAATGACACAAATACTTCACAAGTACGCAATGCACGTGAGAACAGGCCGATATAAGGTAAATGCAGAGGCTAAGACGCCCACCGCGAAGACAAGCCAGAGAGACAAAACCAAACGATTGCGCCGCTCGCAACTATGAAGGGCTGAAACAATGAATATTTCTCGACGAAAAACGCCCCTAATGGGCGCTCTGGCATTGAGCGCGCTGATCGCATTGCCCGCCGCTGCGTCGACGATCACACTGGCGAGCCCGGGCCAGATGTATTGGAGCAATCAGTTCGTCGGTTCCTCGGGCGGCAATACGACGACGACTCCGACCAGCCCATTTGGCAATGACTATGCGCTATCGGTGCCCGGCCAATATTCCTTCTTGGATTCGTTCGGGAAACAGACGAGCAACTTGACGGGTACGACCAGCTTGGTCGGACCGTATGCGTTCCAAGACACCTACAAATTCTCACTCGGCCAAGCAGCCAGTGGCGATGCGCTGACTGTGTCTCTTAATTTGAACGCGGGGCCGACATCGATATTCGACATTTCCAACTTGCAGTTTCGGCTTTACGAAGTGCCCTCGAGCAGTACGCCATACGGTCTGAGCATTCCGGCAGGTAGCACCATCGTTACCAAGTGGATGGGCACGAGCGGGCCCTCGAACGGAGTTGCGGTCACAGCGAATTTTGCGAACGTTCAATCGGGAACCTACTTTCTGGACGTGGCCGGCATTGCCGATGGGACGAGCGGCGGCACCTACCTCGGACAATTGAATCTCGCACCAGTGCCATTGCCCGCGGCCGCTTGGCTGATGCTGAGCGGGCTGGCGGGGCTCGCTGCCTTCCGGAGCAAGCGCGCAGCGTAAGTACTGCCGCGGCGGACCGCCCCCTGTGGCAACCACCAAATGGGCAACGCGCCGCGGTGCTGCGTCCCCCACAGCCAAGGGTTTAGGTGCCGTCCTATCGGTCGCGCCGGCGGCTTTGATCGGCGTGATACTGGTATGGCGTTGGAATCAGCCGCTGGTAGCCATGCTCACGGCAATTTTGCTGTGTGCCTGCCTCGATCGCTACTGGGCGGATCTCGCACAGCCCTGCGGGGCGGCGGATTTCTTGCCGCCATTCATGGGCGATCGTCGGCTGAACGGCGCAACCTCGCCAACCACAACGCGCTGCCCAGCAGCAGCCATGCAGGATCGACAGAACCGCCGCCGCCCGACTTTGCGGGTGCGGCCGTCGCTGTAACGGTGACGGTTTGCGAGGAGCTGCCCCCTGCTCCCATACAGGTGAGCGTATACATCGTCGTCGCGGCCACTTGTACGGCCACTTTGCCTGAAGTCGCCGGCTGATTGCCCGTAAAACTGCCCCCACTTGCCGAGCAGCTCGTCGCGTTGGTAACGGTCCAGCTCAAGTTCGCGGTTGATCCGGCCGTGACGCTCGCTACATCGGAAGTAAAGGTGATAACGGGCACGGATGCGGAGACCGACACGCCATACAGACCGAATTCCTGTCCGGTCGCTGGCGTCGCCAGGAATGTGAGTTGATACGTACCCGGAGCGACGCCAAAGGTAAATTTCCCGCCGCCGAATATCTTGCCCAGAATGTTCGAACCCTGCGACACGACCAGTGCGAGATTACTGAAAGCGCTAGGAAATTGCAGATCGCTTAGCGTCGCATCGAAATTGCCGCTCACACCGATGTTAAGGGCTTGTGAGTTGAACAGCTCCATCCCGGCACTCACAACTTGCGTCTTATCGTAGATCAGCTGAGCCGTCGCGCCGGTGGATTGCACATTCACGTCGAACAGACCGCTGCTGGACGCTGCACCGGCTTGCGGAACCTGAGCGCTCGCCAGCAGCACCGCGTTGCCCGACGCGGCGGTAAAATTCACCGTCGCAGCCGTGGCCGATTGCTGCAAAATGACGCCATTTTGCGCCACGGCGAAACCGAGTCCGGACAGCTGCCCCGGGAATTGCAGATCGGCCGCCGTGGCTTGATAGGCGCCTGCGGCCAATGGCTGAGTCACGAAAGCATAGGCGTAGGTTCCACTGGGTGTCACCGGCTGTATCCCCGTCGCAAATGTGTGCAAGTCAGTGCTGCCGCTAACATCCACGCTGAACGTGCCTGCACTAGCGCCCGGGGCGGCGTAGGTCCACAGCATCAAGGTCCCCATGGGCGCTGCGAAGGTGGAAGCGCCACCACTAGAATTGGCCATGCCAAGCGACACCGCGCCCGCAGTCAAGAGCGCACTGGCGCTCGTCAGCAACGCCGGGAATCCGTAGTCGGTGACTTTGAGCATCACGCTCTGCGCCATCGGGTTGTTGAAAGGAATGCCGGCGTTGGCAACGCCAACGGACACGGAAACGCTAAGCAAAGGTGCGGTGCCAGCGGGCCCGGTGATCAGCACGGTATAGAGTCCTGATTTGACCGTTTGGTCCGCTCGCGCGATGGCCAGCAGGGTGTAGGCGCCCGGACTCAACGTCAGCGAACTCCCGGAGGTAATTCCTGCCTGCACCAGCGTGCTGCCTTGCAAGAGCGCTAAGGTGGCGGGGCTGCTCAGCGCAGCCGGAAAGTCCAAATCCGTCACGGCGAAAGTGTAGGCACCCGCCGTCGATACCGTCAGCGAGGTGCTGAGGGTCGATACGGTGGGGTCCTGCGCCGACGATTGCAGCGTGATGTTGCCCGATAAAGACGCGCCTTGAATGCAGTTAGATGGACTCGCCTTCGGTGCAACGCACACGCTGAAAGTACCGACACTATCGTTTGGGTTAGGTACACCGAAAACGTATAAGGTATAAACCCCCACGGCGCCCGTGATCGTCAACGTTGCGCTCGTCGCCGGCGCGGCCAGCTGCGCCGTCGCTACCGTGGTGCTGCCCTGCGTGACTACGACACCGGCAGAAACCATTTCCGCGGGTATCTGAAGATCTGTGAGCGTCACAATAAGATCTTCAGCGGTGGAAATCGTGAAGGTCTCCTGGACGGGTGGTGCCGCATTGCTCGCAGCAACCATTTGGGTTTCGGGAGGAATTGGATCTGCCGCGTAAGCACTCAGCGCCGAGCAACTGCACAGCGCCACCAGAGCCATTCTCTTCCAGTAGATATGATTCATCGAAGCAGTCCTCATCCCAGACGGTAGGTCGTACGAATTTAAGTCTTGGGCGCGGCATCCGCCGACAGCTGGGCGAGTTTCTCCAGCGTCGCCTTTGCTTCGTCGAGCCCAAAAAATTTCGCGCCGGAATTAATCGCACGCGAGAGATTCTCACGCGCCTGCGCGGTGCTGCCGGATTGCGACTGAGCCATCCCCAGGTGATAGCGCACCACCGGCGCATCGCCTGTTTTTGAGGCAACGCGCTCAAGGATCGGAACGGAGGCTGCGGCCTCGCCATGCTTAAACAGCACCCAACCGTAAGTGTCCAAATACGAGGGGTTTGGGGACTCGGCAAAACGTGCGGACAGCGACTTGGCACGATCCAGACTGGCCGGATCTTTTTGATATGTCACGAGCAGCATTGCCAAGTTGTTGGCGGCAATGTCCGAGGTGGGGTTGCGCAAGACGATCGCCTCGTATTCGCGAATCGCCTCGCTGGGCTTGCCTGTTCTTTCGAGATACAACGCGGACTCCAATGCCAATTGATCCGGTTGGTCTACCTTGGGCTGGGCGTCATGCAGCGTTCTCAGCGCGCCTTGCTCGTCTTTCGCGGCGAACTGCGCGGTGGCGAGACCGCGATAAGGAATCCACCAGTTCGGAGCACGCGCTATTGCCTCGCGATAGGCGCTCTGGGCGCCGGTGAAATCCCCCTTCGCGAACAGCACCTCTCCTTTGAGATGAGGCGCCAGGGCACTTTGCGGATATCGTGAAGCGACTTCGTCTAAGCGCTTGAGCGCCTCGGGTATCCGCTTATTGACCAGCAACAAGCGGATTTGCGCCTGCAATGGCTCCATCAGATTTGGCTGCAAATCTGCCGCATGCGCATACAGATTTAAAGCTTCTTCGGTGTGCTTTGTCTCTTCCGCCAACATGCCCTGATATAAATAGCCGGCGGCCCCCTTGGGTTGGGCGGCGACAAGGGCGTCGGCGGCCATTCGTGCGTCGCCGAAATCCTTCATCTCCGCACTTACTTTGAACAAGCTGTCCAGGGCGCCGATGTTATTGGGCTGATCTTTGATCAGAGCGCGCAGAATGCTCTTCGCCTGCTCTGCTTTGCCGATTTGCGCCAACAATTGCGCAAGATCCAGCCGCAATGACACTTCCTTGGGATTCGCATCAACCGCCCGGCGCATTGTTTCCTCGGCTATGGCCGGTTCGCCGTTGGCCAAATGCGCGCGCGCCAACGTGCGCAAAACCCCGATCGCATTGGGCTGGTCCCGCAATACCGAGCGCAGGTCTGCAATCGCGGATTTCGGGTCCTTCCTGGACAGCTCGAGGTCGCCACGCAGCGTCAGCGCGTCCGTATCTCGAGGACTCTTTGCGATGACCTGCGCAATGAGCTCTTCGGCGCCCTTGACATCGTTAGATTGCACCCGTAACGCCGCTAACTGGTCACGCGCCGCAAGACCTGCGGCGTCTAGTTTCTCCTCCGCGATCACACTACGATAAATAGCTTCCGCACGTTCCGGCTGGTGATTTGCGAGGTATAGCTTCGCCAGCGCGAATTTCATCTCCACGTCTTTCGGCGCGGCCGCCGCCATCGATTGGAGTTCCTTCTCGGCAGCGTCCGCACTGCGATGCGCAGCGAGAAAATCGACTAGTGCAAGCTTCAACTCTCGGTCCTGCGGGACCGTTTGCACGCCGGTGCGAAGCGTTTGCTCGGCTGCGTCCAACTGATTCTGCTGCAGGTAGAATTGCGCCAGTCGGATACGATGTGCCCTTTCGGATGGTCTCAAACGGATGAGATCGAGCAACAGCTTTTCGGTATCCGATGTCCTATTTTCGCTTGCGTAGAGTTGCGCCAGCGCTAGGCGAAGATCGATGCTGCCCGGTATACGCGCGATTGACTCCTCAAGAAGCTTCTGCGCCTTGGCGGAGTTCTTGGTGAATACATAGATACCGGCCAAGGTCGTCACCGCATCTTCGTTCGTGGGATCCAATTGAACCGCACGCGCCGCATCCTGCTCTGCGCCGGCAAGATCCTTTGTCTGACTGCGCGCCGCGCCGCGCAAGGTGAGCAGCTCCGAATCATCGGGGTGTTTGTCGAGTGCCGGCTTCAAGAGATCGAGCGCAGGCTGGGCGGCGCCGGAGAGCAGGTACAAACGTGCCAAGTGCGTGCGCGCGCCGAGGTGATCGGGGCTTACGTCGATGGTGCCTTGGAAGTATTGGGCTGCTTCTCGAACCTTGCCCAACTTCTCATCGACCACGCCGTTCTCGAATCGCGCTTCTGGGTCAACGGGGGCCATTTGCAGTGCGTTTTGGAACTCGACTCGCGCTTTTTCGTAGTTGCCTGCCGAAAGATAGCTCTGCCCTTTTTCCAAATGGCGCGCCTTCCTCGCTTGGGCACCGCCGCACGCCACTAACGCAAGCGTGCAGAAACCCAAAACGACCGAGACGGCGGTGCGATGAAATGCGAGACCAAACATGATGCGATCCGAGATTTGAGCAGGCCGGTAAGTCTAGGCAAGCCATATGACGGTCGCGTTACCAATAACGCGGGGCGCCCGCATCTGCTACACCGGAAGCAGCGGGCGCAGCACCAACACGGTCAACACCGCTGCCACCGCAATCCGCAGCCACACCACGTCAAGTTCGACGCGGCTGACCAGCACTTCAATGGCATAAAAAAGTATCACCAGCTTGGCGATACCCGTCGCGCCGCCGTCCGGCATGGTGAAGGTCCCGGATAGGCTCGGAACCACCAGAGCGGCGAATAGCACGATGAGATCCAACGGGGTCATTACGAACCGTCGATCCGGCGTCAATCTCAAGCGCAGCGCGGTGCCGACGGCAGCGATCGCAATGGCCATCCAGCCGAATCCGTTTAGCAGGTGATCGTTCGGCGCAAGCACCACGCTGTCCAGGTAGGCCAAGACCGCGGCGGTGACATACAACGCTCCTTTCTCGATTATGTTGAATGGCTTCGAGCGCAGCACGACGAGCAGGACGCAAGTGAGGGCGAGCAGCGCCACCAACAGCAGTTGAATATCGCCGCTCACGCTTGCGGTCTTGACCAGGACGACGACGGCGTAGATGCCCACGGCGAACGCCACCGCGAGATACGACCAACGCGGTAAATAAGACGGCTGCGCAATCTTCGACAGCACCCGCGAAAGCGGAGAGTCGCGTTTCGCCGCGAGCCCGGCACGAAAACGCCATTCACGCCGGCTCGCCACCTGAAAACTCGTAATGGCCACAATAAAAAACCCGCTCACCACCGCGAGGATGACGACATCGGATTCGTAACGTAGCCAATAGGCCAACACAAACAAGAATGCTTGGATCGCATAAATCACCATCACGGCTTCGTGGTGATCGAAGCCAAATTGGAGCAGCTTATGGTGAATGTGGTTCTTATCGGGGCTGAAGGGCGAACGCCCTTCTCCGACGCGCTGCGCCATGACGCTCAATGTATCCAGGATGGGCAGCGCAAGGAGCAAGATGGGCGTCGCGGCGCTCACCGATGTCGTGCCGCTTTGGGTGGCGCGCAGGCTCAACACGCCGACGGCGAACCCTAGCAATTGGCTTCCGGCATCCCCCATGAAGATGCTGGCGGGATACGTGTTGAACCTCAAAAAACCCAGTATCCCCCCCGCGAATGCCAAAGCCAGCGCGGCGGCGACGATTTGGCCGCTGCCATGCGCGAGCATGGCGACGGCGCCCAGACATAAAAACGTCGTGCCGCCGGCAAGTCCATCAAGCCCATCAGCGAGATTGATCGCGTTTGTAATGCCGACGAGAAACAGTACCGTCAGTGGCACCGAAAGCCAACCCGGCAAAGACCAACGATCATCGAGGGTGATGAAGTGGATTTGCGTGTCGCCCACCACGACGACAATCAACACCGCCACCAGTTGGCCCACGAGCTTGATGCGATAGTCCAGGTCGAATCGATCATCCGCCGCGCCAAACGCTGCGAGAAGGGCGGCCGCGCTCAAGAAACAAATGTCCCGCGGCTGCAGTGGAATGACGATGACGGCGGCCAATAGGACGCCGACCAGCATGGCAATCCCGCCGATGCGCGGGATCGGAAAGGCATGTACTTTTCGCAGCCCAGGTTTGTCGACGATGCCCCACGTGGCGGCAAACCGACCGAATAGCGGCATGCAGGCCATCGTGACGACCATCGCCACCAAGAATGGCATCACGTAAAGCATGCGGCGCGTGCTAGTTAGGCACGTAGCGCGTCAAGATGGGCGCTACGTGAGAAGCCATTTGAGAGAGGCGCCGGTCTGCGTCGCTCTCATCGGCGGCAGGCGGCAATGGCGTGATCAACCGCACCAAGGCGCCGTCGGTGCGATGCCGACTGAGCGCGTCCCAGAATAAGTACCACTTTACTGCAAACTCATTGGTGATGACGCGGCCGCGTTGTTGGAACCAGTAGTAGACCAGTTGCCGCTGATTGCCGAGTTCGATGAGCGTGCGGTTGACGCGCAGCGGCCGACCGTTGATCGTGACATCCGCTAACGTTCTCTGATCGAAATTCCGCAGCTGCCACCCTCCGCCTGGCAGGCAAGAGCGCGGCGAGTGCACCGCCTCGCCTTTGCGTTGCGAGTTGTAATAAGCGATATAGAGATTCACCGGCGGCGCCGTGCCATTGACATAATTCGCGAGCAGGTAATCGTCGAGCTTCAAGGCATCGAGATAGATGCCGTCGAGCGAGTCATTGCGGCCGATCCACCCGTCCCACTGTAGCGGAAATTGCGTAAAACTCGCGCGCGACGGAAACACTTCGACCGGACGGGGAATGGAAAGCGAGATTGCCAGGAAAGTCAGCAGCACCGAGCATGCACCGACGAAAGAGCGCGGCATCGTCCGACGCTGCACCGGCACATTCGCGGGCGATGCCGCCGGAAATTCCACGCCGAATAATTGACGCCATGTGCCCGACTCGCGACCCAGCCGATTGAGCAATGCAATCTCGGCCAACATCAGCGCGGCGCTCGTCATGAACACCGCCCAGCCTTGAAACTCATGCAAGAACCCCTCGGCCATCGAAATGCCCCAATGCTCGACCATCACGCCGATGGTGCCCACTCGGAAGCTGTTCATGAACACGGTGATCGGAATGCTCGACAGGAACAAGACAATGCGCTTCCAGCTCGCCCCTTTATAGAAATAAGCCATCAAGAAGCCGAGTGTCATCAACGGGAACAGATACCGCAATCCGTCGCAAGCTTCCGCGACTTGCAACTTGTAGCCTCCCAGATCAATGACGTTTCCCTCGACGAACACGCTGATGCCGAACAGGCGAATAAACTCAACACCAATCTGCGATGACAGCAATTGCAGCTTGGTGGACAGATTAGCGAGCACGAACTGGGGCAGCGGGATCATGAACAGCAGGATCAACAGCGGGGCCGCAACGAGACGAAACGGCTTCGGCCCGCTGATGGCGAGCACGAGTCCGCACAGCGTAACGAGATAGGCGTATTGGACCACTGTATAGATCGTGGCAAGCTGCCCGAGCAACAGCAACATGCCGCCGAGCAGAACCAGCGCGACGCCCCACCAGCTGCCCTCAAACGCCAGCCGTTCGAGTCGATCTTTCTGCTGCCATATCAAGAATGCGGCGATTGGCGGAATCAGCAGTCCGTGGCTGTACTCCGGGGCATCGATCCACCATCCCCACATACGCGACAGGCCGTCCCAAAACAACCACACGCTTACGCTCAAGGCTAAACAGGCAACAACGATGGACGACCGGGGAAATCGCCAGACCGCGCCGTTTGTACCGAAGGATGGGAGGGACTCGACCGACATAGCGCGCACGATGGCAATAGATTGTTTCAGCGCGGTTACACGGTCCATTGTCCTCGACCTTCTGATCCTTGATCCCTATTCTTTCCGGCTTGTCAGCATTTTGACACGTGGCCATTACACACTGATTGCCGAATGCTAAAAATCTCAACGCTCGCTGCACTCGATATCCCCGAGACAGATTCGGCCCGTAAGCTCCGGATACTGCAGATCGTTCCGACCTATTTCCCTGCCATTCGTTACGGAGGCCCGATACGTTCCGTCCACGCATTGTCGAAATCCCTTGCGGCGCGAGGGCACGATGTGCACGTTTTCACTTCATCGGTCGACGGCCCAAACGACCTCGATTTACCAACCTCAGCGCCGCTCGATCTGGACGGCGTCAAGGTTCGCTATTTTCCGGTGCGATTTTTGCGGCGTTTGTACTGGTCCCCGCCGATGGCTGTTGCTTTGCGAGAAGAAGTCTCTGGCTTCGACATCCTGCATTTGCACTCAGTGTTTCTTTGGCCAACATGGGCTGCTGCGCGAATCGCGCATTCGAAGCGTATCCCCTATATCGTTTCCCCTCGCGGATCGCTCGGGCGCGAAGTCATTCGGCGTAAGAGCACGGTGATTAAATCCTCATGGATTCGGCTCATCGAACAAAGAACACTACGCGAGTCAGCGGGGGTGCACGTTACCAGCGACATCGAGTCCACCGAAATCAAAGCGCTCGGTCTACGACTGCCAGAGCTTTTCTGTGTGCCAAATGGGGTGGATGCTCCGGAGAATCACCCAGCGCTGAGCGCAGGCCCTTTTTCGGCAATTGAACGTCCTTACGCGCTATTTTTGAGTCGAATCAACTGGAAAAAAGGATTGGACCGGCTCTTAGAGGCCTGGCGCCTAGTACCGGAGCTAACATTAATCATTGCGGGAAACGATGAGGAGGGATATCAAGAAACACTTGAGGCACTCGCGCGACAACACCAAGTCCAGGATCGGATTTGCTTCATTGGTCCCGTTTCTGAGGAACACAAGTGGGCGTTATATGAGAATGCAGAACTATTCGTTTTGCCTTCTTATTCGGAGAATTTCGGTAATGTGGTTGCTGAAGCGATGATCGTAGGATGCCCCGTGGTGGTCACGCCGGAGGTTGGTTTGTCGACGCTGGTGCGTGACTCCGGAGCCGGCATCGTTGTCGACGGCGCGCCGCTGGCACTCGGTGCGGCGATTCGTACCTTGGCGCAGGATTCCAATCGCCGCCGAGATATGGGCGAACGGGGGCGCTTCGCCGCGCGCCAGCATCTTTCCTGGGAATCCGTCGCGCGACGCATGGAGGCCTTGTACGAAGAAGTCACGCGGCGCGCGGTTGCTCCAGCGCGCCGGCAGCAGCCGTGAGGTTGCTCTCGCTCCGCAATGTCGGTAAGCCTAACCGTGGCAACGAGCTTACCCAACTGTAAGACTTTTGACATACAGCCCGTCCAGACTGGCGATTAGATGTCTACAACCGCACGCTCTGCTACCGCGATCGGCCTTGAAAGAATCTCCGGCCGAGACTTAGCGATTCCGAAGGTACGTCCGGAAGACGCGAGAACATGCTAGCCGCCTCACCCCCGCAGAATCGAGTAGCCCTCTACTTGGCCGCCGTTTTCGGATTCGCGGCGCTGATGGGCGTCGCAACCGTGGCGGGCAGCAGCGTAAACCAGCGGGGGCTCTATCTCTGTGCCTTATTCGCAGCTTGCGCAAGTCCGATTTTATACGTGGATCGCCTCAACGGACCCTACACGATGTTGTGTGCTTTCTTGGCAGTCTATTTCGTCACGTTCGGTGCTCAAGACCTGTTAAGCATGCTTGTCTCGGTGCCCGCTAGCGGGGCGACCGCTGTTGTCTCGCTGGCGGAAATCGCGATCGTAGTTGCTGTGGTGCTCATCATTGCAGGCTATCGGGCGGCGGTGGCTTCCGTTAGCGGCAGAGGATCGGTTGCGCATGTAAAGGATTGGTCGATGACCACTCTTGTGGTAGCGGGTTTCGGCGTTTGGTCTTTGGGCGTTATCTCGACATGGATCTGGCAGATTGAGGTGTTAAAGCGCGCGTGGGATCCCATCCACGGATTAGGACCCTATGCAACGATGATGCTGATTGCCGGTCGCATGATTCACCCCCTGGGTCTCGGACTTCTGGCCTATGGTTTCGTCACGTCGCGCAATCGACTCTTCGGTATGCTGATGCTCGGCATCGTCATAGCTGAATTCATTTTAGGCTTCATCGAAGACAGCAAGGAGATAGCGATCCAGGGAGCCGTTGTCTTGCTCGTCGCTAAGTACCTCATCGAGGGACGTATCCCCAAATTATGGCTTGCCGTTGCGGCAACCGTAGCCATAATCTCCTTCCCTGTATTCCAAGCTTACCGGACGGATGTTCTGTTGGAGCGCGGCGTGTCTCGAAGCAATGCCGCAGAAAGTCTAGGGAAGAATCTCGATATCGCTTTACACTCCAACGCCGCTCGGACTGGGGAAGTTGAGTATGGTTCGCTCAGCTTTCTGTCCAGAATCTCCTACAAAGGAATCATTGAAACCGTTATCGATCGAACCGGCAACGTTGCGCCATATCAGAATGGATATACGATCGGCCTGTTTTTTTCGGGCTTTGTGCCGCGACTCTTTTGGCCCGATAAGCCCGATCTGTCAGTCGGGCAGTTGTTCAACCGCCAACTGCACATCACGGAATCGGGAGAGAATTATGTGTCTACAACGATGCTGGGTGACATTTACTGGAATTTCGGTTGGCTGGGTATCCTCTTCGGATCGGCGCTCTTCGGTTATTTTATCGGGACCATCAATAGGCGCTGCGACCTATCGGAATGCAGGTCGGTTACGCGGTTTCTCATATTCAGTGTGAGCACGTACTCGTTCTGTCTTCGATTCGAAGATAGTATCGCGATGGGATTTACCGTCTGGGTCAGAACCATTGCCGCCGTCGCGGTCTTACATCTTTTGTTCGCACGCCCTATGAAGGCGAACACGGCGCCCGCCGAGCCTCTAGGCCCACTGCCGAATCGCATCGACTCAGACGGTGTGATTCCATTTCCCAATCTAATGCGGTAGCGAATCAATTGAAGGGATCTGCGTTATCGCCTGCGGAGCCCCGGCCGGACCGGTACCCATTTCTTGACGGAATTCGATTTCTTTGTGCGACTTGGGTAGTC
>DASWUU010000231.1:0-4452 GCA_036401515.1 Steroidobacteraceae bacterium | reverse complement strand
CACTTCTTCATCTCGATATTTTGGCGCGTTTTTTAGCTTGTCTTTGTCGAGCGGTACGCTATAACCGCCTTTGTTCGTGTCGTACTTAAGCAAATCCCAGGGTATCGGATAACGATCCGAGCCGATGCCGAGAAAGCCCCCGAACTCCATCACGGCGTAGTTAACCTGGCCTGACATCTTATCGATCATCAAATAGTCGATAGACCCTAGCTTGTCCCCCGCTGTGTTGTAGACCGCAGTGCCCTCAACGTCCTTAGACGAAATCACGTTGCTGCCCATGGAGGCGGCCCCTGAGGTGGAACCAGCGCCATAGGTCGAGGTTGTGGTTGTAGCCATTTAGTCTCTCCTGAGTGGGTAACGATCGCAAAATGCGAAGCGTATTAGGGCGCCTTTGGGACGCCGGTTGGGTCGGAGGGCCCGCCAGATAACAGGTAGGACTGGGTTGTCGCGGTATGCCCGCAAGCCGGATGGCACGTGTGGGAAGGGACCTACGGGCCGCACATGCCAGAACGCGTGATCGGCTCGAGGTCGGCCCAACGTCAATCCGCCGTCGGCACCTCGCGCCAGTTTAGTAGCCGAGTCGAGAGGGTGCCGAGCAGGCTAGCGTCCACCTTGGCAAGAAGACCCGTGTTGGTGCCGACCACTATCTCGGGCACATACTGGCCTGCGACGCCAGTCGTGTTGACACCGATAATTTTCAAGTCGGTTATCGCGTTTTGGTAGTACAGATAACCGGTGACGTTGCTGTTGAGGACAGACCTACCGGTGTCGTAATTCAGCGCGTAAACGCGGCTGTGGCCGGACGCGCTGCAGGCATCGCCGGCAGGCAACAAGTCGGTGAACGACACGATGCCGTTGTAAGCCACGGGATTCACGAGCACACGCCAGGCGTAGCCTGTCGGGATGTTGTCGGGGGGGTTTCCGGTAGTATCGATTCCAAGGTCGGTGTACCACCCCATCGATGGCGAGGCGAGCACGATTCCGATGGTTACGTCAGGCACAAACGTAAGCGCTGAGCGTGTGATCGGCGTACCGACGGTATTGAATCCGCCGGCGCTGCCGTCGAGAATGGCGTAGAACGATTGCATCTCCGAAATCGCAATATCACTATTGGACAACAACTGTCCGGTGCCGAACATCACGAAACGCTGACGCGTGGTGGGATGAATCTCGATCAGGGGCGCACTGGTGATCGGCTGCGGGTTGCTGGACGAGTCCGTCGCCGTCGCGAGCAGTGTGGGCGCCGGATACAGTGCCGCGCTGCTTTTTGGCAGCGTCAAGTCAAAACGCCACATGTTCCCATTGAGATCGCCGGCGTAAATGGAGTCGGCTGTGTAGTCGCCATAATCTTTGATGAACGCGGTTGCCTGCGCAAGTCCCGGGGCGGCGATGGGTGTGGCCACTTTTTCCAGCAGCACGCCGGTCTGAGGATTGACGAAGAATAAATAGCCGTAACCATCTATGTTGTTGTAGCCCGAGGTCAGTACCACTACCCAACCGTACTTGGCCGTTTTGACCATGATGGGGGCGCCAAAACTGAAGCCCATGTGCGCGTCGCTGAATTCCCACAGCACCTTGCCCGCGACCGCAGCTTCATTGTTCATGCTCGCAGGGTCGCTAACATCAATCGCGTAGAAACTGTTGCCGCCCTTCCCGAGACCGCCGACCAGAATCGTATGCCAATCGCTGCTGGCGCTGAACACCCCGCCGGCGTTGGCGAAGTCCACGTCGAAAGCAAGCGGCGTGGCATCGACGTAATAGTGATGCACAAATAGAGGATTGCCGAGCGCCGCCAAGCCGTTGACCTGCGGTGTGTTGTTGGGTCCTTGGATGACCCCGTCGGGGATGTAGGCGAACTGCTCCATGCCGGCGTTGGGACCCGTTAGCTGGCCATTGAAGCCATGCAGCATGCCGTCATTGGCGGCGGCGTAAACCATGGTCGGCCGACTCGCGTAGGCGGTCTTGAACGCGGTGTAGCCTGGATTGCTGGCCTCCGAATACGGCAACTGCGGCGCTGGGACCGGGGTGAGTCTGGCATTGACGATGTCGCCGAGCAAAATTGTGCGGCTGCGTAGCGACATGGTGCTGCCAACTGCCATGGATCCGACTTCATTGGTCTGATCACCGCGTAGGTAGTTAATGAACGCGCCCGGACTGGTGGCAGTGGAATAGCTCGGGGTAAGCGCGGTCGTTTGCGCAGAGGTCAAGCTGCCGACTCGAAATGGGACGGCACCGCTTGGCGTCCAGGTCACGATGTTCCGTCCGGTATCGAAGCCGCTGCCCGCTGCCTGGGCGGCGAGCGTACTGTCGCTGGACCACGCCTGCACCGGCGGCTGAGGTACCCCCAACATGTCGAAGGTCAATGTACTGGCCGTGATGGTGCCGGTCCAGGCCCCCGATTGGTATTGCGCCGAGTAAGTTGCCGCTCCCGACGCCGTCTCGATCGGCTGACCCAGCGAGAAAGACGTGGAGTAGAGTTTGATGGCGTTCGCAATGTTCGAAAACGCCAACCTCAATCCCGCCACCATTTTCGCGGCATTGCCGGCCTCGAAGTAGTTGTCAGGCTGCAGGCGAATGTGACCGTTCATGTTAATGGTGTTGGGAGTGGGGCTGCCGGTGTCCCACAGCGGCACCGCGAGCGGAGTTGTCACATTGTTAATGTCGTAGGCCGTAGGCGCGTTGAAGCCGCCGTATTTAGTGGCGAGGTAATATTGATTGAGATCTTCCGCTCTCTCATATTCCTCGACATCCATCCAATAGGTCGAAATGGTCATCTTCGAGCCATTTACGGATAAGTCAGGGCGGATATCGTTGACATGCACTCCATAGGCAAGTCCCGCAATGTAGTCGGTATCGCCGGAATCGTACGGAAGAAACGGATTCAGCGGCATCCCTTCGAGGGTTTGCAGATTGCGCGTCCAGAGATCCGCCTTGTTCAAGGTATCAGCCGCAACAGCGGCCGGCATGGGCCGATCACCGCCGACCGCGCTGCCACCGACGTTGTAATCGTACCAAGTGTGATCATCGCCAATGCCGAGCACGAAGTTCTTTTGACACGAATAGACGATCGGGTCGGTCCAAGTGGTGACCGCTGGAAATCCGTCCAATTCGGTGGCGCTGGCGCCGCTGACCCACTCAGGCACATTGCCCAAGTTTTCGAAATAACGCACCGCCGCGTAGTAGAGCTCGCTGACGTTGTCGTACATCATGTAGCTATGTGAAGCCTGGCCGAACTTGTTCAAGTAATTCATCACGCCGCTCTGGCTCACGCCGCTGGCCGAAGCGGTGGGCGGATCAGGGTTCGTGTACATGATGCCGGTGGCGCCGTCCCACTCGGGGCGCGGCGAGGTCTGACCGATTTTACCCATCGGCTCGCGGATCACCCCTCCTTGCCGGTCGTGGCCATTGACCGCGAGGTACCCAAGTGCGCTGTAGCGAATTTTCTCAGCGTATTGCTGCAGCAATCCCTCGGGCTTGTAATGACCGCCGTACTGCACGCAATTGGATTCAAGACCGGCGATGCCCATGCTGGTGGTGGAATCGCACACTCTCACCCGTACGTAGACCCGATAGACGGTGCCCGGATCCGCAGATCCCACGTCGGTCAGATCCATTCCGGCCTGCCCCGTATCGGCGTAGCCGCCGTTGTCGCTTGAGAACACCAGGGTGTTGCCGCGTTGCCAGATCATGAAATTAAAGTGATCCCAATTGAAGGGCGTTACCTTTTTGACCTGCCCCGGTAGATTGTTGCCGCCGCCCTGGTCGGTGCCGCGGAGAGGAAAATTCGATGGCGCCCCTTGCGCAGATCCCCAAGCCTTCTCCAGAATAGTTTGGCTAGTGGTGTCGACACTGCGGTAGCCACCGCTCAGAGCCCAGCGGAACGGGTCGATGGTTTGCATCGTGGCCCAGTTCATGAAATTGCCGCTCCAATGATTATTGCAGTGGTGATGATTGGGGCTGGAGAATGCGGAAGGCTGAAAGTAACTGGCGGAATAGTCGGTCGGGATAATGCCCTGCACGGGCACGTAGTCGTAGCATTTGTGCGCGTCGAAGTACCCTAAGTACGTCGCGTCTTCGTTGTAGTCGCCCAGGTTGGCGACGCTGATGGCTGTGGGAAACTCGACCGACAACGCCAGCGCGAGGTTGCCAGGCACTTCCGCTCCGGCGAATACAGGTTGATCCGCGAGCGGAACATTCGCGTTCGCGCTCGTGGCCATCCACGCGAGGCTGAGCAGCGCACCGAGACCAACCGCGCGCGTGACGCGGGTTCCTATCGCCGGCCCGTGGCCCGTGAGAAGACGTTTGAGTGTCTGGTACAGCATAGTTAATTCGGCTTGGTGAAAGTGGTTTGCAGGAATACCTGGGTGTTGCGAGCGCCCAGCACTCGGATGCTTAGGCGGTACACCGTTGCAGTGGGCGGCGGCACGGTGCCGCCATAAGCGCTGAGATTCG
>DASWUU010000230.1:0-13415 GCA_036401515.1 Steroidobacteraceae bacterium | reverse complement strand
ATTGATGTGAGCGCGGTGGGCTTGGACACGCGCCTGAACGAGGATCATCACGAGTCGCTGCGTCTGTGGCTGCGCTTGCTGACCTGCACACATCTGATCGAGACGCAGGTGCGCAAGGCCTTGGCGGCGCAGTTCAAAACCACGCTGCCGCGTTTTGACCTGATGGCGCAGCTTGAGCGCGCACCGCAGGGATTGCAGATGGGCGAGCTGTCGCGGCGACTGCTGGTCACCGGCGGCAATGTCACCGGCATCGTCGATCAGCTCGAGCGATCTGGGCATATCGTCAGGTCCGAGGATCCCGCCGATCGGCGCGCTTACTTGGTCAAACTCACCAAGGAAGGCCGGCGCCTGTTCGCGCAGATGGCGGCGGAACATGAATCTTGGATCGTGAATCTATTCTCCGGCATGCCGAAGCGCGAGCAGCGCGTGCTCTATGAATCGCTATCGCGATTACGGTCGCAATTGACGCGGAGCCCATCATGAAACAAACCCTGTCCGATTATCAGGCCCACCACTTCTTATGGACCGTGGACCGCGGCGTTGCCTGGATCACCCTGAACCGGCCCGAGAGAAAAAATCCGCTCACGTTTGAGAGCTACGCCGAACTGCGCGATCTCATGCGCCGCCTGCCCTACGCCGGCGACGTCAAGGCCGTGGTAATCGGCGGCGCGGACGGGAATTTCTGCTCGGGCGGCGACGTGCAGGAAATCATCGGTCCGTTGACGCGCATGAGCATGCCCGAACTCCTAGACTTCACCCGCATGACAGGGGATCTGGTGAAAGCCATGCGCGCCTGTCCCCAACCCATCATCGCCGCGGTGGATGGCGTTTGCGCCGGCGCAGGAGCGATTTTGGCCATGTGCTCCGACATTCGTTTCAGCACGCCCCGTTCCAAGACCGCATTTCTATTTACGCGGGTGGGACTGGCGGGCTGCGACATGGGCGCCTGCGCCATTCTGCCGCGGATCATCGGCCATGGACGCGCCGCGGAGCTGCTGTTCTCGGGGCGCAACATGAGCGCCGAGGAGGCCTTGTCCTGGGGCTTCTATAGCCGCTTGATTGCACCCGAGGACCTGCACGCCTCGGCGGAGCAACTCGCCCGAGAACTGGCTGAAGGTCCCACCTTCGCGCACGCCATGACCAAGACCATGTTGAACCAGGAATGGAACATGGGCTTGGAGCAAGCCTTGGAGTCCGAGGCGCAGGCACAAGCCCTTTGCATGAAGACCGAAGATTTCCGGCGCGCGTACGAGGCCTTTTCCGCCAAGCAACGTCCCGCGTTCAAGGGGAACTAGCCATGAGCATCGAGACTTTGCAGCCGCCGGAGTGGCCTCGCCCGAAAGGTTACGCCAACGGCATGTCGGCGTCCGGCCGAATGATTTTCATTTCAGGCCAAGTGGGCTGGGATGATCAGGGGCAATTCAATAGCGATAGGCTGACTGAGCAAGTGAAGCAGGCGCTCGCCAACATTGTCCGCGTGCTCAAGGAAGGACGAGCCGAGCCGCATCACGTGGTTCGTCTTACGTGGTATGTCTTGAGCCGCAAGGACTATCTTCGCGAGGTGCGCGAAATCGGCGTGGCCTACCGCGAAATCTTGGGTAAGCACTTTCCCGCCATGTCGGTGGTCGAGGTTAGCGCACTGATGGAGCCCCGCGCGCTCGTGGAAATCGAGGCAACCGCCGTCATACCGGACGTAGCCCATGGCGACTTGGCGCCCGCCTGAACGCATTAAGTACGCGCCGCTCGACGCGCCGTGGCCGGATGCCGCTCAAGTAGCAAACTCGCACTTGTTCCGGCCCATCAACATAGGGCCGCTGCGCTTGGCATCCCGTACCTGGGTTCCCGCCATGGTGCCGTGGCGCGCTTCCGAGGATGGCGAGGTCACGCCGGCGGTGCTTGCTTGGTACGAACGCTTTGCGCGAGGCCGCCCGGCTGCCCTGGTAGTGGAGGCCACGGGCGTGCGCGACGTCGCGAGCGGTCCTTTGCTGCGCATCGGCCACGACCGTTACCTGTCCGGCCTTGCGAAACTGGTCGAGTGCGTGCGCAAGGCCAGCAACGGCGAGACGAAGCTGCTGATCCAAATCATCGATTTTTTGAACATTCGACGCCGGCCGACCGCGGAAAAGTACTTCCAACGATTTTTGCACATAACGCCGCTGCACCGAGAATTCTTGAAGATGCCGCAAGATGATGAAACCGAAGTTCGCGCTCGGCTCGCCGCTTTAAGCGATGCTGAGTTGCAGCAGGCCTTGTCGGCGCGCGAACTCGAATCGCTGCGCCAAGGATTTCGCGAGCGCGTGACGGACCTGGATGTGCCGGCGGTGCGCGATCTGCCTGCAACGCTTCCGGGTGTATTCGCGGCAGCCGCGGGGCGCGCTCGGCGCGCGGGATTCGATGGGGTCGAGTTGCACTACGCGCATGCCTACACCCTGGCCTCATTTCTGTCGGCGCGAAATACGCGAACGGACGGCTACGGAGGAACGCCTTCAGAGCGAGTTCGATTGCCGCTCGAGGTCTATCGGGCCGTCCGAGCACAAGTCGGGGCGCAGTACGCCATCGGCTGCCGCATGCTCGCGGAAGATTGCATAGAATCCGGCAGCACCGTCGCCGACGCGGCCTATTTCGCGGAATTGTTTGCCGCTGCCGGCATGGACTTCATATCCTTGTCGCGCGGCGGAAAATTCGAGGACGCCTCGCAGCCGAAAGTGGGCGAGGCAGCGTACCCCTACACGGGCCGCAGCGGCTATGAATGCATGCCCTCTTATTATTCGGACGCCATCGGGCCTTTCGGGCGCAATGACGAGGCCTCGACCCGAATCCGCGCGAGGATTCGTCAGGCCGGATTCACCACGCCCATCGTGTTGTCCGGCGGCATCCATCATTTCGAGCAAGCCGAGCGGGCGCTGGCGGAGGGAGCGGCGGATATTGTGGGATTGGCGCGCCAAGCCCTGGCCGATCCGGATTGGTTCGCCAAAGTAGCCGCCGGCCGCGGTAGACACGTGCGCCTGTGTCTCTACACGAACTATTGCGAGGCATTGGATCAGCGTCACCGCGAGGTGACCTGCGAGCTCTGGGACCGAGAGGCGCTGGATCAACCGGGCGTCACGCTGTCCGCAGACGGCAAGCGCCGCTTGGTCGCCCCTTGAGGCTCTGAATCACCAACCCACCGCTTCTCCGTCCTTGCGAAAATCGGATCCCGAGCGGTAGTAGCCGCCGATGTGCTTCGCGGCGCCTTTCTCTGCTTCGCCTCCCGGCTGTGCCACGAACATGATCACTTGCACGCCGCCCATCTCCTCGCCGCTCGCGGACCTCACGGTGTGTCCCATGGCCGTCAATTGGGCGCCGACCAAATCATACAGCGGCGTCTCCAAGCTCAACGTATTGGGCACTTGCGAATGACGGAATCTCGCCATATCGGCGGAGGCTTGCATGTTGGCGCCGAGATCGATGATATCGACCAAGGTCTGTGCGTGGCCTTGCGCCTGCATATCGCCGCCCATCAGCGTCACCGTCATCAGAGGCTCGCCCCCTTGCATGACGAAGCCGGCGGACAGCGTGTTGAACGGCCGCTTGTGCGGCTGGATGATGTTCGGGCTCTTGGGATTGAGCGTGAACAGCGCGCCGCGGTTGTGCAACAGGAATCCGTAGTTCGGTACCGTCAATCCGGACCCGAAGGCGCTGAAATTGCTGTTCACCCACGAGACCATGTTGCCGTCGCTGTCGGCTGCCGATAACACGATGGTATCGCCGCTCACGGCAAAATTGCCTGCAGGTCCCGGGGAGAAGGCACGCTGCGGATTCACTTTGCCACACAGCGAGGCGGCGTACGATTCGGACAAGAGTTTTTTGAGCGGGACCGCGACGAAATTGGGATCGGCGTTGTATTGGTAAAGATCCGTGTACGCCAGCTTCTTGGCCTCGATCAGCAAATGCCAATACTCAGGATTCGCCGGCCCCAAGGATGCGAGGGTCTGGCCGGGCACCCATTGCGGCACACAGGCCTGAAGAATATTGAGGATTTCGTTCACCGCCCATGTTTGCGCGGGAGGCGGCAATTCGAGAATCTCGTAGCCGTGATATTGAGTGCGGGCGGGCTCCACCCATTCGCCGCGATAGCTCGCCAAGTCTTCGAGCGTCATGCTGCCCCCCAGCGCCTTTGACTTCGCGACGATGGCCTGTGCAATCTCGCCTTTGTAGAACGCGTCGCTACCCTTAGCTTGCAGCAGGCGAAAGGTACGCGCGAGATCGGGATTTTTGAAAATTTGACCGGGCCGCGGCGGCACGCCATTCACATACCAGGTCTTGACGGAATCCGGATCCACGGAGGTGCAGCATTCTTCCAACGGTAATCCCGGGGGCAGCTGCCAGTCGTGCGCGATGCGTTCGGAAATGGGAAAACCGTTTTGCGCATATTCCGCTGCGGGCTCCAGCACTTCCTTAAAGGTGAGCTTGCCGAAGCGCTTGAGCGCGGACTCCCAGCCCCACAGCGCGCCGGGGACGGTGACCGTCAAGATACCGTGCGCCGGCATGCCGGAACCCGGGCCCCAATTTTTCGGGTTCCAGGCGTAGCCTAACTTGTTGTAGTGCTCCAGCGTCGCGCCGGTGGGCGCCATGCCGCTGGCATTGAGCACATAAACCTTGCGCTCTTTGGCGATGTATATGACGGCGAACAAATCCCCACCCATGCCCACCATCATGGGTTCCATGACATTGAGCATGGCGGCGGTTGCCACAGCGGCATCGATGGCATTGCCGCCGCGCTGAAGAATTTGCAGCCCCGCCTGCGCGGCGAGTGGCTGGCTGGTCACGACCATCCCATGTTGCGCCATCACCTCCGAGCGGCTCTGCGCAGGCCAGCCTTCGGAGCGCACGCCCCGAACCGCACTGCAGAAAGGCGGCTGCGGCGTGGCCTCGCAGGTTTGGAGGGGCGGCGCGCCTTGACAGAGTGCGCTGCCGCCGAGACCAAGGCCCACGAGAACAACCGTTGCAAGGATGAGTTTTGGCATGGGCGAATAGTGACACTTTCCCGCAATAACCGCATGCACGCTAGACTTACGCCGTGTTCACGCCCTCATCGAGTGAGTCTGTCCTGCCGCGGCCGCGCTTCGGATTGCTGGCGCGCCTGCTCGTCGTCGCCGCCGTCTTGGGGGTCGAGACGCTGCTGATATCGGGCCTGATCCAGAGCCCCGCTTTGGACGCGCTCACGGGAGCTGCCAAAGTCACGCATGACATTCAGCACTGGGTGTTTCGCTTTGCCATCGCTTATCTGGGATCCTTCGCGATTCTGCTCTACCTAAGAGGCACCGGTAAGGTCGCAAACAGGGCCGCCACCGCGCCTGTGCGCGCGCAGTGGCTGTTGGTGCACGCGGTCCTGCTCGCAGGCTTCGCCGTGTTGTCGACTCTGCTTTACCGCGGCGGCGACATTCCCTTTGCGGTGCTTGCGCTGGCCTGGCATGCGTGCGGACTGGCGGTGGCCTTGGCTCTTTTCGCCGCGATCGCGCCACTTCAGTACTGGAATGGCGCGCTGCGCCAGACCGGGGCGTTGCCGCTGTACGCACTGCTGCCGGCAGCCGGTGCCATGCTGGTATTCAAGTTAAGCCAATGGCTGTGGGCGCCGGCGGCGGCGGTCACCTTCAAGCTCGTCGGCTTCATCGTGCATCCGCTCGTTCCATCGCTGCGCACTGATGCTTCGACGTTGACGCTGATCACCGATCATTTCGCGGTGGAGGTCTCGGAAGTCTGTTCCGGTCTCGAGGGCGTCGGCTTGATGCTGGCTTTTTGCGCGGCATGGCTCTGGTATTTCCGCCGCGAATACCGGTTTCCGCGGGCGCTGATCATTGCGCCGATCGGGATGGTTCTCATATTTTTGTTGAACTCGGTGCGCATCGCGGCGCTGGTGCTGATCGGCGATGCAGGCCACCAAAAAATTGCCGCGGTCGGTTTTCACTCGCAGGCAGGATGGATCGCGTTCAACATCGCCGCCTTCGCCGTCGCGTACGCCGCCAAGCGCAGCGCGTGGCTGAACCGCGTTGCGCATCAAGCGGACACGGCGGCGCACGATGGCGCCGGCTCCGATGGCACCGCCTCCGATAGGGCGCCCGCGCATGATGCGACCGCCGCGTATTTGATGCCCCTGTTGGCCATTCTGGCTGCCGGCATGCTGGCGCATGCCATGTCCGCCGGCTTTGATTTTCTGTATCCAGTGCGCATCGTGGTCGCCGTCGTGGCGCTGTGGGTTTATCGGCGCAGCTACTCGAACCTGGATTGGCGATTTACCTGGCGCGGCATCGCCATCGGCATCGTCATGTTCGCGATGTGGAGCGCGTTCTCACATTTCCTGATAACGCCCATGGGGATGCCGGAGGAGCTCGCGAATATATCGAGCGCTGCGCGTGCCGAGTGGATAGCTTGCCGAGCAGCCGCGGCCATCATCACGGTGCCTATCGCCGAGGAACTCGCCTACCGCGGCTTCTTGCTGCGACGACTTGTCAGCGCGCAGTTCGAGGCAGTGTCCTTTTCAAGCGTGCGTTGGCCGGCGATCGCCATCAGCTCCGTGCTGTTTGGCGTCACTCATGGCGCTCTGTGGATTGCCGGCGTCGTCGCCGGAGCGGCATACGCCGTGCTGGCGGTGAAGACCGGAAGGATCGGCGAGTCGGTCGCCGCACATGCGACGACCAACTTGCTAATTGCGATTCAAGTGCTGCTTTTCGGAGCGTGGCAGCTCTGGTAACGCCCTATCGTTTCGTGGCGCGGCTGCGCATCACCATGACGCCGCCCAACAGCAAGGTCAGGGCGCTCGCGGCCGCGGTGGTGTCCATCTCGGGAGCCTTCACGACAATTTCCTTACCTTCTCGATCTCCACCCTTGGCGCCGCCATCCCAGGCAGAAAGAGGTGCTTCGTGGGCGACAGCGGCCGCACTCGACAGCGTAAGAACAAGCGCTATTAATTTGATCATGTCGAATTCAATCCTCTGCAATAACCGTAAGGCGATCATCGCATTATCAGACGCCTGCCGCCGTGAATCAAATCCCGGCTGGATTTACGATATGTTAAACGTCTTCGCCATGGTATTGATAGGAGCGCCGCACTTTGATCTGGATATTGCTGCAACTCAAAACGCTGTTACGGGAATTGGTCCTCCCGCCGACCGGCCCACTGTTGATTGCCTTGGCGGGACTGTTGCTTCTCAAGGCTAGGCCGCGGCTCGCGCGCATTTTTCTCATCGCGGGCGCGGGTGCATTGTGGTTGTTTTCGGTTCCCCTGGTGTCGGATGCCATGACGCGCCTGGTCGAACGCTTTCCGCCGGTGGATTTGCAGCAGGCGCAGAGCGCACAGGCCATCGTCATTTTGGGCGGCGGAGGTCAGCGCGGCTTTGCACCGGAATATGCGGGACCTGCGGCGGAGCCTTTTTTGCTGGAGAGATTGAGCTACGGCGCGTATCTATCGCACAAGACCGGATTGCCCGTGCTGGTAACCGGTTTCTGGACGGAGGCGGACGCGATGCACGATACCCTGCAGAGAAATTTCGGGATCGACGCGCGCTGGGTCGATTCGCAGGCCTACGACACCTATCTCAACGCGAAGAATTCGGCGCGACTGCTTCAGGCCGATGGCGTGCACCGTATTGTGCTCGTCACGCGTGCCACGCACATGGGCCGCTCGGTGCATGAATTCACCGCGGCCGGTCTCGACGTGGTTCCGGCACCGGTGGGCATTTTGAGCGACCGAGAAGTGGGCTTGTATCGCTTCTTACCCAGCGCCGAAGCATTGTTGCGCTCGCACGCCGCGATCTATGAAATGCTGGGCGAACCGGTGCGGATGTTGCTCTCCGCAACGCATCTGCGAAGGCACGAAGTACCCGTTCAGCACTAGGTGAGTGCCGTCAGATTTCGCCGAGAGGTGAAGAATGCGTTTAAGGGAAGCCGGCCGAAGAGCGGATCATCGCTCAACCGTTCTGGCGCAAGGATGTCGCCCGAATGCAGGATATATCCGTCGTAGAAAATGATCCGATTCCACTTGGGCCGCACCGTCCCGACGCACGTGAAATGGCGGTTCGAACCCACCATGTAATCGGATTGAAACTCATACTTGTGGTCAAATTCTTTGCTGGACAAGGTGCTGGCATCGGTGAACAGTTGAGCCATTTCTTCGCCGGGTCGAGCCGGTTCGTAGAAGCTTGTGCCTCCAAGACTCTCATCCTTGAACAGGTATAAAATTGACGCTTGAATCGAGTGACGAGGGTCTAACACCGCGTTGTCGCGGTGGCACATGCGCTGATAGGGGCGCAGAGAACCGGGCGGCAAAGTAACCATCGACAGCCGGCAGTGCATGTGCAACGTCCGTCGCGCGTCGAACAGACGCCGAATATGCCGAGAGAAAAACTGATTCAGTTGGGTCCCAATGTCCGGCGTTAACAGGAAGATACCGGGGTACGCATTGAAGTCGACTTTGCGGAATTGATATCGATTTTCCGCTGCGAATCGAAGCAGCCAGTCTGGGTCCGCTAAGGCATCATCGATTACAAAGCAGCAGAGTCCATTGGCAAGCTTCACCTGCTCTATGCGAGGCTCGGGGTTAAAAAGACCGCTGTTTTCCAATCAGTTCACCGTCGTAGTCACCGGTGTCGAAGCGATGCCATTGGCCACGACAACCAGCGAGCTCGCGCCGGGTTCTGCGCCGGCCGGCACGTCGAAGGATGTGGAAACAATGGCACTGCCGGTCGCCACCCCCATGCTGCTGTGGCCGTGCGTCCGGGCATAGATGACATGATGTGAGGCAGTATTCGTGATACGCACCAGCGGGTAATTGGTGGCGGCATTCAGCTCATCACCGAAAGCGGCGGCCTGCGACAGACCGTTGAACTGCATGCCTGAAATGGCGTAAGTGGCGCCGCGCGTAATAGTCGCCGGAGCATTCGCAATAGTCGGGGCCCAGGCCGGATTCGCGCTGCCACTGCCGCTGTAAATCCTCGTCACCCCTCCCGTCACCAGCGCCTGACCGTTGGGCAAGGGCAGCACGAAGTACAGAGTACTGCCGCCATTGTTTGGCAAAACACCGGTGATCGACAGCGTGGCGCCGTCGTATTCGTAGAACGTGGCGGAATCGGTGGCGATGAGCACATGACCGGAGGGCAGCAGGACGGCGCTCGAATCGGCGGCGTCGTCGCCGGCATGAAAATCCGGTCCCGCTGTGAAGCTGCCCGCGGCCGCGGGCGTGGGGCCGGGAGTGTAGATTGCAGTGTGAGCCGCCATGCCATTGGCCGCAGCACCCGTGGCGAAGACCGTACCATCGGGCAGCAGTATGGCCGGCCCGATTTCGCCGGGAGGGAAGTAAGTGCCCGCCGAGCCCGGACCGTATGTCACACCGCCGACAATCTGAACCGGCGCGGGGCCGTAGGTTAAGCCGCCGGGTGTGCCCGAAGGCGACGTCAGCCCCTCCGGCGTATTGCCATCGCTGTACCACTGCGCGCTGCTGGGGTCGTAATGTTCGGCGTGAAGCGGATTGCCCACATCGATCGTGAAGAGGTTACCGTTCGGTAGTAGAGTCCAGCCCTCTTCAGCGAAATTGTCCGCTTTGCCGGTGGCGGGCACCGACGCCCAAGTCAAGCTGACGGGGTCGAGGCGCCACATTGCCCTTCCTAACTTGGTACCAAAAACGAACTGGCCATCGGCGAGCACGGCCGACGTTGTATCGCCGATATAGTCGACGCCGGGTGGCGCAGCGATCATGGTCCAGCTATCGGCCACAGGATCGTACATGGCGGACATGTTGGTCAGGCCGCTGGGCGCGAAGGGCAAGGTGTACACGTTTTGGTTATATTCGCCGCCGACGAACAGCACTCTGCCATCGGCCAGCACGACCTGCGCGCCATCGTAAGGCTCGTAACCTGCAGGCGGACTCGCCAGTTGGCTCCAGGTGCCGTTGATGTAACTGCCCTGTGAGTCCGGCGTCAGCTTGTAAAACACACCGGAATCGTTGGTCGACTGCATCATGACACTGCCGTCCGTCAGCAATAGACTCAAATAACCTGCCCCAGGCGGCTGGTTGGCGAGCGTCGTGAACGCCCCGGTACTGCAAACGACCGCCACATTCGTAACATTCGCGTTGCCCACGGCGCCGGACCCGTTCGCCACCACACAATTCTGCGTGGGCGAAGACGGCTGAGTGGCCACGGTGACTGAGTAACCGGCGCCACTGGGGAGATGAGCGGCGAAGGTGAAATTACCCGGTGCGGATACCGCTAGATTGGAACCGCCGTTGTTCTGCAGAACCAAGCCAAAGCCGCTAAGACCCGAGACGGTGCCGCCGACCGTGAAGGTGGTCGCTGGCGTGGATGAAGCGCCGGCACCGCTCCCACCACCGCCGCCGCATGCGGCGAGCAGCATAAATGGAATCGATGCGACCGTTACTTTCGCAGACCGCTGTCCCACCTAGCGATAGCGCGCCATTAATTTGTCGAGCGCGGCGCCACCGGGCGAGAGCTTCTCGAAGGGGATGCTGTTCAACGGCGCTTTGGCGGTGCGGTTCAGATTGTGAAACTCGGTGTTGTCCGCTTCATCGATGTGGATCAAGCCGGTCACGTATTCGTTTTGCTTGAGCTTTTTCTCGATGTAATTGTAGGCCGCGCTGCGATCGGTGGGGTCGTACAAGGGATCGAGCTTGCGCAGCACCACGCGGCTGCCGTCATGCAAGTTCACGGGAATGGCTTCGCCGGCCGGATAATCAACGGCGATTTCCTCGGCTCGCGGCACGAAGTCCGCTTCCATGGCCGGGTGATAATGCTCGCGGGTAAATTCGTAACTCTTGGTCGAGCCTTCGTGATCGTTGAACGTGACGCAGGGCGACAGCACGTCGATCAGAGCGAAGCCGTTGTGACGCATGCCGGCTTGAATCAGCGGCACCAGCTGCGCCTTGTCGCCTGAAAAGCTGCGGGCGACGAAGGTCGCGCCCAGCGTCAAGGCCAGCAGCACCGGATCAATGGGCGGCGATGAGTTTGTTTCCCCGCGCTTCGCCTTGGTGCCGATGTCGGCGGAAGCCGAGAATTGGCCCTTGGTCAACCCATACACGCCGTTATTCTCGATCAAGTACAGCATGTTCACGTTGCGTCTGATGACGTGCACCAATTGGCCCATGCCGATGGATAGTGAATCGCCATCGCCCGAGACGCCCACATAGGTGAGGCCGCGATTCGCGGCATTCGCGCCGCTGGCAATCGAGGGCATGCGCCCATGCACGGAGTTAAATCCGTGCGAACCGCTGACGAAATACGCCGTGGTCTTGGACGAGCAGCCGATGCCTGAGAGCTTGACCAATTGTTCGGGCTGCAGCGACAACCCCCAGCACGCCTCGACCAAGGCGGCGGTCACCGAGTCGTGGCCGCACCCGGCGCACAGGGTCGACATGCTGCCTTCGTATTGCCGGCGGGTCAGCCCTAACGCGTTAGTGGGGAGCGAGGGGTGGGCAACTTTGGGCTTGTTGATATAGGACATGGAGGACTCGTAAGGTTAACGCGGCACCGCGGCCAGCCGCGGCGACTCGGCGAGCTTGGCTCGGATCTCATCGACGATGGGCTGCGCCGAGATGGGCAAGCCGCTGTAGCTTAAAATCGAGAACAATTTGGATTTCTCGACCGCGGTCTCGAGGATGATAAGGGACTTCAGTTGCGCATCGCGATTTTGTTCGACGACAAATATCGTGGCGTGCGATTTCAAAAACCCTTCCACGTCGCTGGTGAACGGGAAGGCCTTGACGCGAAGATAGTCCACGTCGATTTGCTGCTGCTTGAGCACATCGAGCGCCTCGCGGATGGCACCGTCGCAACTGCCGATGCTCACGATGCCGACGCTGCTCGTGCCCTTGCCGATGAGCTCAGGCCTCGGCACGTACTTCGCGGCAGTGGTGAATTTGCGCTTCAGCCGATCGAGCACGACTTGATATTCGGCTGAATCCTCGGTGTAGGTGCCGTACTGATTATGGCCGGACCCGCGCGTGAAGTAAGCGCCCTTGGCACTGGTACCGGGCAGCGTGCGATAAGGAATCGCGTCGTCGTCGCGGTCTAAGTAGCGGTAAAATTTTTCCAGCCCGTCCAGTTCCTGCTTCGACAAGACCTTGCCGCGATCCGGCTTGTATGCATCGTCCCATTTCAAGTCCGGGCACATCCAATCGTTCATGCCGATGTCGAGGTCCGACAGCACGAATACCGGGGTTTGCAGACGTTCCGCCAGATCGAAAGCCTGCACAGCCATGTAGAAGCATTCTTCCGGATTGGCAGGAAACAACAGCACGTGACGGGTATCGCCATGCGAGGCGTATGCGCAGATCAGAATGTCGCCCTGTTGCGTGCGAGTCGGCATGCCGGTGGAGGGTCCCACGCGCTGCACGTCGAAAATCACGCACGGTACCTCGGCGTAATACCCTAAGCCGATGAATTCGTTCATCAAGGAAATGCCCGGACCGCTGGTCGGCGTGAATGCTCGTGCGCCGTTCCAGGACGCGCCCAGCACCATGCCCACTGCTGCCAATTCGTCTTCCGCCTGCAGAACGGCGAAATTGCGTTCGCCGGTCTCCGCATCGACGCGGTAGCGTTCGCAAAAACCCTTGAAGGCATCCATCAAGGAAGTCGATGGCGTGATGGGATACCAGGCACCCACGGTCGCGCCCGCATAGACGCACCCCAAACCGGCGGCCGTGTTGCCGTCGATCATGATGTGGCCGCGGGTCTTTTCCAGATGCTCGACGCGCAGCGGCAGCGGCGAGGTCAGATTCTCTTTGACGTAGTCGTACCCTAAGCGCAGCGCCCGAGTATTGGAATCCAGGAGCTTGGGCTTCTTGCCGTAGCTCTCGCTCAAAAGTCCGCTGATCACCTCGAGGTCCACGTCAAGCAGCGCCGCCAGAACCCCGGCATAGGCGATGTTCTTGAGCAAGATGCGGTTGCGCACGCCGTCGAAATTTTCATTCACCAGTTTGGCGAGCGGCACGGCAATTACGGTGATGTCGCCACGCTGCAACAGCGCGCTGCGCGGCCAGGTGGAGTCGTAAATCAAATAGCCGCCGGAGCGCAGTTCCCGAATATCCTTGGAGTAGGTTTCGGCATTCATCGCCACCATGATATCGACGTGACTGGCGCGCGCGGCATAGCCATCGCGGGTCACGCGGATCTCGTACCATGTCGGCAGCCCCTGAATATTGGAGGGAAAATAATTCTTGCCGGTGACCGGCACCCCCATGCGAAAAATCGCTTTCATGATGAGCGAATTGGCGCTCGCGGATCCGGTGCCGTTCACGTTCGCGAACTTCACCACGAAATCATTGACGCGGTTGGCCTCAGCAATCAGGCTGGGCATGCACGAACCTCCTCGTCGATGGCCCGCGGAATGCGGATGGTCGATTTCTGCATATCCCAGGCCGCCGTCGG
>DASWUU010000229.1:0-18060 GCA_036401515.1 Steroidobacteraceae bacterium | reverse complement strand
GGTACCGGCGCAGGAGGCAACGCCATTTCGCGCATGAAGGTCGGTATCACGGACTTGGACGACAGTGCATTGACCAAAGCTGTCGTGGACAGTCTCAGCCACGATGCGTCGCTGGAAACCCAGCTGGTGAGCGAGGACCAGGCGCAGCAATTGGTTCGCACCGGCAAGTTGCGCGCGGCCATTGTGTTTCCTGCGGGCTTCGAATCTCAGGCCACCGGTGCTCTGGTCGGCGCAAGCGGCCAGCGCCCTGAGGTCAAGCTTCTCTATGATCCCTCCCAGTCCATGGTTCAGCCGGTGGTGGCGGGGCTTCTAACCCAGCATGTCATGCAGCGCATCTCGCGCCCCAACTTCACCGGCAATGCAGCCGCGGTGCCATTCGATCTCGACAGACTGGCCGTCACCACCGGCCCGCGTTACAACGGCTACGCGCATTCATTCGCCGGCATGAGCATTCAATTCATTTTGTTCATGGGCATAGATGCCGGCGTGGCCCTGTTGCTGATGCGCCAGGAAGGCATGTGGCGCAGGTTGCGAGCTGCGCCTTTGTCGCGCGCCGTGTTGCTCGGCAGCCGGGTCGTGGGTACCTCGATTATCGCGCTCATTATCTTAGCTGCCGTTTATCTCGCCGCGATCTTCGTCTTCGGCGTGCGTATCTCGGGCAGCGTGCCCGGCTTTATCATGCTTGCCTGCGCCTTCGCGCTGCTCGCATCGACCACGGGGTTGATGATCGCCTCCATAGGCCGATCGGTGGCCGCGACGCGCGGGATCGCCATTTTTGCCGTGCTTCTTCTCGTCATGTTGGGCGGCGCGTGGGTGCCTTCGTTCTTGTTTCCTGAGTGGCTCCAGCGTGTGACCGAGTTCATACCCACCCGCTGGGCGGTGGATGGGCTCGACGCCATGACCTGGCGCGGTCTACCACTGCAAGCGGCGCTGGCTCCCACCGCGGTGCTGCTGGGTTTCTCCGCCTTGTTCGCGCTCATCGCGATCTGGCGGTTCAATTGGGAAGAGGGATGAGATGCTGGCAAAATTATTTGTTTCCGGTGCTTGTTTGGTTCTAAGCACATCCGTTTTGGCGGTCGTGGCCACGCCTAAATCCAGTTCTCCGCCCGAAACCATCACCATCAACCGAATTTCGGATGCAGGCTTCAATCACAGCGAGGTCGTCGACACCGCTGCGTATTTGGCGGATGAAATCGGCGGGCGGATGACCAACTCTCCCGCGATGCGCAAAGCCGAACGATGGACCCAGGACAAATTCAAGAACTGGGGCTTGAAGAACGTCAAGGCGGAGGCGTTCGATTTCGGCCGGGGTTGGTGGATCGAGTCATCGCATGTGCGAATGATTGCGCCTCGGCCACTGGAGCTTCGCGCCATTCCCATCGCTTGGACGCCCGCGACAAACGGCGTCGTGTCGGCACCGGTGATTGTCGCTCCCATGGATAGCGAAAGGGACTTCGATGAGTGGAAAGGAAAGTTGGCCGGCAAGATCGTCTTGGTGACCTGGCCGGCACCGCCGAAGGACGATGGCGAAATCCCGTTCAAAAGACTCGTCGAGGCCGATATTGCCAAGCTCGACAAATTCGAGCAGCCGATCTTCGATCCCGCTCAACGGCAAAAGCGCCTCGAGCGTTTCCGCTTTCGGCCTAACCTGGACGCATTCTTGGCGCGAGAGGGTGCAGTCGCCTTGATCCAGATGTCGCGCAGCGACGGCAGACTGGTGCACGGCGAAGGGTATGCGTATCGCGTGGGTAAAACCGCCAAGCTCCCTGCCGTGGAGCTGGCCGCCGAGGATTATCGGAAACTCGCGCGGCTGGCGAAGCGCGGCGAGGTGCGTCTCGAGATCGAAAGCCGCGTGCACTTCGAGGACACGGACCCCAATGCCTACAATATTTTCGCCGACATTCCGGGCGACGACGCGCGCGCGGGCTATGTCATGGCCGGTGCTCACCTCGACAGCTGGGTGGCCGGAGACGGCGCTGCAGACAACGGCGCGGGCAGCGCGGTGGTGATGGAGGCAGCACGCATTCTCGCGAGCATCGGTGTGCGACCCAAGCGCACCATTCGCTTTGCCCTGTGGTCCGGCGAAGAAGAAGGCCTGTTGGGCTCAGCCGCCTACGTCGAAAGTCATCTCGCTCATCGACCCCTGCCCACGGATCCCAGCGAAGCCGAGCTGCCGCCTTATTTTTTGACCGATTCGTATCCCGTCCAGACTTTGCCCGGCTTCGCTGACCTGGTCGCTTATTTCAACATCGATAACGGATCGGGCAAGATCCGCGGTATTTACACCGAGGGGAATTTTGCGGTGGTCCCGATCTTTCGCGAATGGCTGTCGCCATTCGCGAGCCTGGGCGCGAGCACGGTGGTGGCGGAGCCCACCGGCGGCACAGACCACGTGTTCTTGAGCCGTCTGGGCTTACCCGCCTTCCAGTTCATTCAAGATCCATTGGACTACGAGACTCGAGTTCATCACACCGACCTGGACACTTTCGATCATTTGCGCCCGCCGGACTTGCGGCAGGCGGCGGTGGTGTTGGCGACGGTTCTCATGGCCGCCGCGAACAGCGACAAGCCCCTGCCCCGGAAAACTCTTCCCACGCAACCGGTGGTGACCGATCCGTTCCAGTATCCGGACCCGTCCAAAAAATAGCGCTCAAGATCAGGCTCGGCGCGCGCGCGCCGATTTTAACCGGCCGCGGCGGAAATCCGCGATGATTTCGCGTGCCGCATTGTGGCCGGGGGCACCCGTCACACCGCCGCCGGGGTGTGTGCCCGCGCCGCACATGTACAGGCCTTTTAGGGGTCCGCGATAATCGGCGTGCCCCAACATGGGCCGCGCCGAGAACAGTTGGTCCAAGCTCAACGCACCATGGAAAATGTCGCCGCCGATGAGCCCGAAGGTGCGCTCGAGATCCAGCGGGCTCATGATCTGGCGGCCCAGCACGGAGGCCTTGAAATTCGGGGCATGGCTATTGACCAGATCGATCATCAGGTCCGCCACTTCTTCACGGTGCGTGTCCCACGATGCATCATTAGGCAATACCGGCGCGACATGCTGGCAAAACAGGCTCGCCACGTGCTGGCCCGGCGGCGCAAGGCTGTCGTCGAGGGTTGAGGGTATGAGCATTTCGACGATGGGCCGCTTGGACCAACCGTGAGCCTTGGCGTCCAAATAGGCCTGATCCATATAGGCAAGGCTCGGCGCCATGATGATGCCGGCCGTATGATGATCCGCGGCTATGCGCCCCGGTAGCGCTTTGAAATCCGGCAGCTCCGCAAGAGCCACATTCATGCGAAAGGTCCCGGACCCGCAGCGCCAGCGGCTGATGCGCTCGCGAAAATCAGGCGGCAACACCGAAGGCTCGATGAGGGAACCGTAGAGCAATTTGGGATTTAAATTCGACACGACGCTGCGCGCCCTGATCGCCTCGCCTTTTTCGGTCACCACGCCAACCGCGCGGCCGGCTTCGACCAGAATTTCACGCACCGGGCTCGAGGTTCGAATGTCCGCGCCGCGCGCCGCCGCAGCGCGCGCCATCGCTTGAGTAATGGCGCCCATGCCGCCGATCGCGTGGCCCCAAGCCCCCTTCTTACCATTGACCTCGCCGAATACATGATGCAACAGCACGTAGGCAGATCCGCCCGTATAGGGACTCGCATAGTTGCCGACGATGCCGTCGAAGCCGTAGGCGGCCTTGATCGGCGCGCTTTCGAACCACGAGTCCAGATAGTCCGCCGCGGATTTGACGAACAAATCCAGCAGCTCGCGACGCATGGGAAGATCCAGCTGTGTGACCCGCTTACCCAGGCGCGCGCCGCGCAGCAACTCAGGTAAGGCATTCAGCCAGCCGCCGGCCGTGACATTGGGCGGCGTCTCCAGCACCAAATCGCGCAGCACATCGGCGATCACGTCCAGCCGTTGGGCGTAGGCAGCCAAACGCCCGGCATCGCGCGCCGAAAACTTCGCCACTTCATTCCCAGTCAAACCGGCGCCCACCTTAAGGTAAGTGCTTTCATCCAAGGGCAGAAAATTCGCGAGCCTGCGTTCCACGATGCGCAGACCGTGGCGCGGTAGATCCAGATCGCGAATTATTTTGGGATTGAGCAGCGACACGGTATAGGCCGCCACGGAATTCTTGAATCCCGGATGAAATTCTTCCGTTACCGCAGCCCCGCCGACCACGCCGCGCCGCTCCAGGACTGTGACTTTGAGCCCGGCGGCCGCCAAGTAGGCCGCACACACCAATCCATTGTGGCCCCCGCCGACGATGACGGCGTCGCGGGTCGAGTCAGTCACCGTGCTTGCCGTGCGTATGGCAAGGCTTCCCACCCGGCCGCGGGTGCGCGCTCGAGCCGGCTTTCGGGAATCAGTTCGCGCATGCGCCGGGCAAAGCTGCGCAACGCCACCTCGTTGTTTCCCAGAGGTCCCGGACTGTAGCTGCGCGAGCCCATGCCGGCTTGGACACGTTCGATGAGCACTTTGTCTTCCAAACTGACAGTGCGATTGATGCGCCAGTTCAGGTAGCGCGCCACGCGCATTTCGCGCCGATCATCCGGATACCCATAGGCAATCTCGCGCACCAGGGTTTCGGTGGCGGATAGCGGAATCATCTGCATGAAATCGACCTGGTCCGGATAAAGGTCGAAGGCCACATTGGGCCACAACTTGAAATAGGTCCATGAGCGCTGCTTATCGTCCGGCAGATGAGGCGCCTTCGGCAGCAAGGATTGGTACATCCGCTCCGAGAGCCGCGAGGACGGCGTGTCACGCAAATGACCCCACATCTTGTCCACCCAGAATTGAGCCTCGATGCCATAGCTCTGGCCAAATAGGCGCGACAGCCCGGGGTGTGCCACGGGGATGTGCATGGCATCCGAATAATTGTCGGTCACATTCTTCCAGTTGACCTTGCGTGTCCGCAGCGTCACGCGTCCCAGCGGCTGAAGCTCTTCCAGTCGATAGGCCGCCAATTCGCTCTGGTAGGGGGCCAACATCTCGGCGACGCTCGGCAAGCCCGCTTTCAGCCGGACGAAAATGAAACCGCGGTAGACCTCAGCTTCGATGGGTTTGAGGCCGTATCGATCCAGCGAAAAATTCTGGAATTCACCGCGATGCGGCACGGTTGCGAGGGTTCCGCCGAGATCGTAAGCCCATGCGTGATAGGGACACACGATGCGGCCGGGACAATTTCCGGACGCGCCGTCGAGGAGCCTCGAACCACGATGGCGGCAGACATTGAAGAATGCCTTTACCGCCAACATCGAGCCGCGAACCACGACGATGGACTCGCCCAGGAAATCCAGCGTGTGATAATCGCCGACATTCGGAATGTCGTTCAGATGGCAAACGATCTGCCAGGAGGGGGCGAAGATCCGCTCTTTTTCAGCCTGATGGAAATCCGCGTCGCGGTAGATCCATCCGGGCAGACTGAAGTCCTCGTCCGAGCCTTGGCGCTGTGAATCCATGTAACTTCTTCGCAATTCTTGTTGAACGGTAGTATAACAACATGGATTGTTAAGTTTTGTGAGGTTTGTCGCGCAACATGCGCGGCAGCGCGCCGGCGCACAGGGCGTTCACCCAATCCTCGCAAATCGCGATGGCTTCGCTCGGTTTGAATGTTTCAGCGCTCAGGCTCAACTCAACCCAAAGCCCGTCGAGCAGCGCGGTCAAGGCGATCGCGGCGGCGCGCAGCTTCAAATTCGGTGCCGCGCCCGATTTGGTCAGCTCCCCCAACAGGGTTTCCAGGATCGATCGGTACTTACCATAGGTACGATCATGCACGGCACGAATTTCGGGCGAATGCGCCACCATGCTCCAGAAAACCACCCACACGTTGAATAGTTGCGGGTCGAGAAGCTCGGGCGCAAATGATGTCCGGAAGAAATCGCTCAAGCGCTTGCGCGGCGACGTCTTGCGGTTTTGCGCGCTTGCCTGCAGCGAGTCCTGCAAGGACAGCGCCAAGTTCTCGTAGGTTTCGGCAATCAGGCCTGACTTGTTGGGAAAGTGATGGTTGATCAAACCGATGGAAACGCCGGCGGCGGCGCTAATGCGCCGCACCGACATTCCCTCATGGCCGTATTTTTTCAGGCAACCGAGCGTGGCTTCGATCAATGCTTCGCGGCGCAGCGCGGGCGTCGCACGGCGAAATTTCGGAACATGCCGCTTTTTCTTCATCCTTTTACACCTGAGCTTATCGAACCCCTGTCCTGGAGTTCTGTGGCGTCGGCTATGCTGCGCGATACGCCCGATAATCGAGCCCCAGCGCACTGGCGACGGCCTCGTGCGTCAGCTGGCCCGAATGCACGTTCAGGCCTTGAGCCAATCCTGAGTCCTTCGAGAGCGCCGCGCGCCAGCCGTAGTCCGCAAGCGCCTTGACGTAGGGCAAGGTTGCATTGGTGAGGGCAAAGGTGGAGGTTCTGGGTACCGCACCAGGCATGTTGGTAACCGCATAGTGGATGACGCCGTCCAGCACGTACGTCGGTTCCGCATGAGTGGTCGGACGGCTGGTCTCGAAACAGCCTCCCTGATCGATGGCGATATCCACCAGCACGGCACCGGCCTTCATGGTTTTGACCATGGCCCGTGTCACAAGCTTGGGTGCGGCAGCGCCGGCGATGAGCACCGCACCGATGACGAGATCGGCATCGCGCACCAGCTCTTCGATCGCATGGGCCGTGGAGTAAACGGTCTTCAGCTGGCTTCCGAAAATCGCCGATAATTCCCGCAGACGCTTGACCGAGCGATCCACGACGGTGACATCGGCGCGCAGCCCAACCGCCATTTCTACCGCGTGGGTTCCGGACACGCCGCCGCCCAAGACCACAACCTTGGCCGGCGCCACACCGGGCACCCCGCCCAACAGCACGCCGAATCCTCCGTTGGCCTTTTGCAGGCAATTCGCGCCCACTTGCACAGACATTCGGCCCGCCACCTCGCTCATGGGGGTCAATAAAGGCAACGAACCATCCGGGGCCGTCACGGTTTCGTAGGCGATGGCGGTCGCCCCGGAGGCGAGCAGTGCCAGGGTTTGCTCGCGGTCGGCCGCCAAGTGTAAATAAGTAAACAAGGTCTGGTTGGCGCGCAGCATCTTGCACTCTTCCAATTGCGGTTCTTTGACCTTCACGACGAGATCGGTCGAGCCGAATATGTCTTCAACCTTCTTCGAGATCGAGGCGCCCGCCGCTTGGTAATGCGAATCGTCGAAGCCTATGCCTGCCCCAGCGCCGCTTTGTACCAGCACCTGATGTCCCGAATCGACGAGTTCGCGAACGCCTGCGGGTACCAGCCCCACGCGGTATTCATGAATCTTGATTTCTTTGGGCACGCCGATTTTCATAATTCGCTCCGCTTCAGATAGCCGGGTTGCAAGGTTACTCACCCACGGGCTCGGACACAATCCAGCTGCGATGGCTTAGGCAATCGCTCGCAGTTCGTGCACCAGGAGCCTCTGCCAGAGCCATTCCTGCCGCGTTTGCGGCGAACTCAACGACATGCGCTCCAAGTAGGGTCTGACCGCCGCTGGTATATCAAGCGACGTCACCGCGGCCGCCAGGGTCTTGACACGCGGCCAACCGCCTGCCGTCGCTTCTTTCAATGTTGCCAGTGCCTTCGCGAGAACGATCTCCTCTCGGGTAAAGTCCGTGCCGAACGGAAACTCCGAGAACAACCCGCGGGCGCGAGCCAGTGCGAAGCGTTCCTCCACGGCGCGGGGATTGTTGTTCCGGTGCATGTCCGGAATCGTGTAGCCATGCCGCAACTTTCCCGCAGCCTGCGCTTGCCGCTTCAAGCCGTCTTGAAAGCGGGAATCTGCGATATTGAGCAAGGCTGCGATCACCTCCTCATCGGTCAAGCCGCGCAGATCGGCGACCCCGTATTCGGTCACTACGATGTCGCGAAGATGCCGAGGAATGGTCGTGTTGGCATAGCTCCACACAATGTTGGAGGTCAGCAGCAAATTTTTTTGCCGAGTGCTGCGCAACATCAGGATAGAACGGGCGCCGGGCAACGCGTGAGCCATCGCGACGAAGTTGTACTGTCCGCCCACACCGCTCACGACACGCCCGTCGGCCAGGCCATCCGACACCGCCGCCCCCATCAGAGTCACGAAGAGGCTCGAGTTGAGAAATCTTGCTTCCTTGCGCTGCGCGATCTTCAACGCCTGCTGCTCACCGCCCAGCTGATTGAGAAAGGAGACTCCGCACATCGAAAATTGCCGGCGTTCCGATTCCGGTAAATCGCGCAGCGCCGCGTAAAAGCCGCGAGGTCCCAAGAAAAATCCCCCGTGCAACAGTGTGCCGCCGGACAACCGCCGACCGGTGCACAATTGCAGCAATGCGAGCCGGCCTGCGGAGCTGTTCAACATGGCCGCCGCGCTTTGTCCCTCCCCGTTTTCGATCTGCCCCTCGGCGTAGCGGCACTCGCGGCGAAAAACGCCGATCCCTTGCAGCAGCTCGAAGTCTTTCACACCGAGCGGACTCATGAAACCCGCGTTCGAGAGGGCAGCGAGAAAGGCATCATCGATGCGCTCGCCAACGGCCCCGCCATTGAGCACGTCCTGAACTCGAACATCATCATAAACGCGGCGGCGCAGAACGCCGCTGCGATACAGATCCAAGAAGCCGTCGACGAACATTTCCGTGCAAGCATACAGGCCGGTCTCGAATGGAGAAGCGCCTCCGATGGAATCGAGCGCTTGAGCGAAACGTTCGGCCGCTTTGAACCCTTGCAATATCTCCTGGAATTCCGCGTTTTGCTGATGGCGCAGTTGTAATGCGTAAACCACCGCATCGCCGAGTTCGCCGATGCCGATTTGCAGCGTGCCGCCGTCGCGCACCAGCCGGGCGCCATAAAGTCCTATCGCATAATCGGTACAGCTTAGGGATCGATTGGGCGGCGCGAATAGATCGTAATCGTAGCGTGGGTGCTCGACCAGAAAGTCGAAGCTCTCGGTGCTCACCGCGGCAGGCCCGAACATGAAAGGCATCTGGCGATTCACCTCGCCGATGACCACCACGTCACGGCCGAGCCGCCGTTGCGGCGCCAGGTGTTCGAACAAATCGAGAGTGACGTCGGGGTTCGATCCGAGGCTGTATTCGGTGCGCCCCTCGACACTGCGCTTGGCGACGAGTTGTGCGATGACATTGACGCCACGGACGGCTAGATCACGCGCTACGTGGGTATAATTGCTGCTGAGATAATGGCGCTGCGAATGAGGCACGTCGAGGAGGGCGCCGGGATCCAAAAAAAACTCGACGATTTGCACATTGTCGGGTACGCCGCCGGCGTGCAAATCCGTCACGTAGTCCAGCGCTACGCAACCTCCGAACAGGCGCGCCGTCAGTGGTTCGAGAAAGCGCCGTTCAAGTTCGTTCTTCCAGTGCGGCGCGCGCAAGGATAGGGCGGTAAATATCTTCAAGTTGAGGGCTGGGTCGCGGCGCGCACGGCGGTAAAATTCATTTGCCAGCGGATGTGGCTTGCCGATACCTAGCGGCAGCGCCAGCACGATGTGCCGCCCGACGCGATTCAAGGTGGTCTCGACGCATTCGGCGACATCGTCGAAGATGCGCGCCATGCTACGGCACGGGCTTCAGCACCAGCGAGAAGCTGATTTTCACCGCATCGCCGACCCACTCCGTGCTCTTCCAGTCGCCTTGGCCTACGCCAAACTCCAAGCGATTCAGCTTGGCGCTACCGGTGAGCTTGGGTTGGGCCGCATCCTGAAATTGAAAGTCAATCGGCACATCCTTGGTGACCCCGTGCAATGTCAGCGAACCGACCGCGCTGAAGCCGGCAGCCGTTTTGGAGATGCTCTTGGTTACATAGTGAGCCGTAGGCTGATGCGCGACATCGAACATGTCTTTGCCGCGGATAGTCGTGTCGCGATCCTTGTCCATCGTATCGACCGAGTTCAAATCGATCTGCACATCGATACGCGAGCTTGCCAAAGCGTCAGGCGCGAACTCAACCGCCGCGGTGAATTTGTGAAACACACCTTTGAACTCAGCACCGGCCTGAACGCCGGTGAATTCCAGACGGCTTTGTTGCGGATCGGCGCTGAACTGACGCGCGCTGCCCGCTGCGCCGGCGCTGGCCGCCGCAAGCGAGAGCACAACCGCGGCCGCGGCAACGTGGATTCTGCTCATTATTGCTTCTCCGGTTTGGTGAATGGCAGCATGCGCCTGAGCACATCATCTTTGTTCCAGAAATGATGCTTGAGCGCCGCGAGAATATGCAATATGGCAAGCGCCAGCAGCAGCCAGCTCAATGTCTGATGCGTCGTTTTCAGCACGTCAAACGCCCGTTCGTTCGGGGCGATGAGGTCCGGCCAGGTGAAGCGGCCGAACCAGCTTACTGAATAATTCTTCGCCGATGACATCATCCAGCCGGTCAAGGGCATGGCAAACAACAGCACATAAAAAAGGACGTGCGTCCCCCGGGCGAGCATGCGCTCGGTCGGCGACATACCGAGGGGCAATTCCGGCGCGCGGTGAAACAGTCGCCACACCAGGCGCAGCACCGCCAGCATGAGAACCGTCATGCCGAAACTCTTGTGGCGCGCGAGCATGGCAAGCTTCTGCATGCCTAAGGGCAAATCACCGGCCATCCATCCCAACGTGAATTGCGCAACGATCAAGGCCGCGATAAGCCAATGAAATGTCTGGGCAACCGCACCGTAGCGGGTTGGGGAAGTTTGATTTGGCATCGAAATCCTCCGAGCGCAAACTGCGAGGACTAGTTTAGCAAGTCAGCGAGGCCTAATCGGTGTTCAAGAGGATTGTGATCGCCGCATTCGCGTTGAGCCTGGCTTCCTGCGTCATTCCAACACACCGCCCGTCCGCACCGCGAGCTCTGCCTACGGCGGTGGCGAGCGTGTCGCTTCCTCCGGCCGGTACCTATGCGATCGATTCGAGCGGTTCCGAGCTGCGGCTGTTGATCTATCGCGCAGGTCCGTTGGCGGCGCTGGGCCACAACCACGTCGTGGTCAGCCGCTCCGTGACAGGAGTCGTGCAAGTCGGCGCCACTGTCGCGGAATCGTCTTTTTCATTGACAGTGCCGGTTGAAAGTTTTGTGGTGGACGAGAGCCAAGCACGACGGGAAGAGGGCGACGATTTTCCGGGCGATATTCCGCGCGACGCGAAGTTGGGCACACGCCGCAACATGCTGAGCAGCGCCTTGCTCGATGCGGAGCACTTTCCCACGATAACCGTCACTTGCATCACGTTGAGCGGCGGCACACCCGAGGATCCCGTTGCGGAACTGACCGTCCACGTGGCGGGACACGAGGCTAAACTATCCGCGCCGTTCCATTTGCAAGGCAATGCATATCGGATCGTGGCAACAGGGACCATGGAATTGCGCCAGAGTGCCTTAGGCTTAACGCCGCATAGCCTCCTGCACGGTGCCCTGCAGGTTGAGGACGCCATGCAGCTCAAATTCAGCTTGGCCGTTCCCATCAGTTAGTTAAGAGAATTGGCGTGCCCTCGGGTGCCACCAAAACGGCAGCGGGCACGGAGCGCAAACCCGGCGGCAGCTCACCATTCGGCTCGACCCCGGCGTCGGCGAGATGCGCCAGCGTGCCGGCCACATCGTCGACTTCGAACCTTAAGGTGGCGCGGCGAAGATCCGCAGGGTGATAGAGCCCCACATCGATGAAATCGCTGGTGCAGGAGATATGCGGCATGTGCTCGTCCGGCTCGTCCATGCCAACGAAGCCGAAATCTTCCCAGTAAGCCTTCGCCAGCTCGCGGTCCGGCGCCGGCATCGCGATTTCCAAGAAATAGCCGCACCTCGACGTATCGTTTGCGAGCCGCTTGCTCGGCGAAAACGTGCGTGCCTCGATCAGCCTTATCAGCTGGCCGGACGGGTCGAACCAACCCACCTCGTTGAACACGTCATTGCCCAAATACCCGAATTCCAACTCGATTCCGCGTTCCTCGAGCCTGCCTAAGTACTTGAGCAGATCAGGTTTCACGAAGGTAAGCGCGGGGCCGGGCAGGGAGCGCTGGTGAAGTCCCAGGCAAATTCGACCATCCGTGACCACGGCATAGGGATGCGTCCAGGCATCGCCGACATCCGCCGCAGAGAATCCCAAGGACAGGTAAAAATCCAGGGACGCCTGGATGTCCGGCGTGGCCAGCGAAAACTCGAGGAACCGTCCCAGCACGCGGCGATTAGCTCACTGCGCCGACGCAGACGTATTTAATTTCAGTGTAATCGAGAATCCCGTACTTAGACCCCTCGCGCCCCATGCCGGATTCCTTGATGCCGCCGAAGGGCGCCACCTCGGTGGAGATGATGCCGGTGTTCAATCCGACGATGCCGTACTCGACCGCCTCCGAGACTCTCCAGCTGCGCGCCAGATCGCGGGTATAAAGGTACGCAGCCAAGCCGAACTCGGTGTCATTGGCCATGCTGATGGCTTGCGCTTCGGTGTCGAACTTGAACAGCGGCGCCACGGGCCCGAAAGTTTCCTCCCGTGCCACGAGCATCTGCGGGGTCACATCCGTGAGGATCGTCGGCTCGAAGAACGATCCGCCCAAGGCGTGGCGCTTGCCGCCGAGCATGACTTTCGCGCCGTGCGCCAACGCGTCGGCAATGTGCTCCTCGACTTTCGTCACCGCTTTCGCATCGATCAGCGGTCCCTGGTCGGTAACACCCGCAAGCCCGTCTCCCACGCGAAGTTTCGCGACCGCGGATTTCAGCTTCGCCGCAAACTCGTCGTACACGCCCGCCTGGATCAGCAGCCGATTGGCGCAAACGCAGGTTTGCCCGGTATTGCGATATTTACTCGCCAGCGCGCCTTGTACGGCAGCATCTAAATCCGCGTCGTCAAATACGATAAAAGGCGCATTGCCGCCCAGCTCGAGCGATAATTTCTTCACCGTGGCGGCGCATTGCGCCATGAGTTTCTTGCCGACTTCGGTGGAACCGGTGAAGGTGAGTTTTCGCACCGCGGGGTTCGCCGTCAATTCCCCGCCGATCGCGGCCGCGCTACCCGTGATCATATTGAATACGCCCTTGGGTACGCCCGCGCGATGCGAAAGCTCCGCCAGCGCGAGCGCCGAAAAAGGCGTCTGCGTGGCGGGCTTGCAGACCATCGTACATCCCGCGGCCAGCGCCGGCCCCGCCTTGCGCGTAATCATCGCGGCTGGAAAATTCCAAGGCGTGATGGCCGCGACCACGCCCACCGGCTGGCGCAACACCAGGATGCGCTTGTCGCTCTGGTGTCCCGGAATGATGTCGCCATATATGCGCTTGGCCTCTTCCGCGAACCACTCGATGAAAGAGGCTGCATACGCGATTTCAACTTTGGATTCGGCCAGCGGCTTGCCCTGCTCCGCAGTCATGATCGTGGCGAGATCGTCTTGATGCTCCATCATCAGCTCGAACCACCGGCGCATGATGATGGCGCGTTCTTTGGCCGTACGCGCCCGCCAGCCCGGCAGCGCAGCTTCGGCGGCTGCAATCGCGCGCCGCGTTTCTGCTGCACCCAGGTTCGGAATCGAGCCCACCTTCTGCGCCGTGGCTGGGTTTTTTACCTCAAGCACGGCTGCGTTATCCGCACCGCTCCACTTGCCGTCAATGAAGCACTGCTCGCGTAGCAATGTGGGATCTTTGAGTTTCATGGGCGCCTGAGTTCAACCTACGTGCTGGCGGAAAAAATCGAGGCTTCTCTTAAGCGACAGTTTGGCGCTCGCCGGATCATAACTCTCGCGATCGGTGCAGTTGAATCCGTGGCCGGCCGGATACAGGTAAACAATCCCTTCCGGCACCTGCGTCTTGACCTTTTCCACCGTAGACATCGGTATGTGAGTGTCTTTTTCGCCGAAATGAAACATGATAGGGCAGCGCGGCTTCTCGGCGAGGTTTTGATCGATTCCGCCGCCATAGTAGACGACCGCTGCGGCAACGTTCAGCCGCGCAGCCGCTAGGTAAGCCAGGGTGCCGCCCCAACAATATCCCACCACACCGACTTTGCCCGCGGCATTGATCCGATGGATGGCGGCCTGCACATCGAGCATGACTTTCTCGGTCTTGAGGGCCTGCACGTACTTCCTGCCTTTCGGGCCATCCGTATAAGGGACATCGACATTGCGCTCCACGCGGTCGAAAAGAGCGGGCGCGATAGCGGTGAAGCCCGCGGCCGCATATTGGTCTGTTACCGCACGAATGTGGCGGTTGACCCCGAATATTTCCTGGACGACCACGATGCCGCCGCGCGGCGCACCCGTGGGATGAGACATATAGGCGGACAATCGATGGCCGTCGCTTGCACTTAATTCGATATCTTGACCCATAACCTTCTCCAGTCACCGCTCGAGAATGGCCGTGACGCCCATGCCGCCCGCGGTACATACAGAGATCAGCCCACGCTTGGCTTTATTCTCATCGAGGATTTTTGCCAACGTGGCGACAATGCGCGTCCCGGTCGCTGCGAACGGGTGTCCAATGGCGATGCTGCCTCCTTTCACGTTCAGCTTCGATCGATCGATGGCGCCGAGAGCTCCCGGCAGCCGCAACTTGTCCCGGCAGTACCCCGGGTCGGCCCACGCCTTCAAGGTGCAAAGGACTTGCCCGGCGAACGCTTCGTGTATTTCGTAGAAATCGAAGTCCTGCAGCGTCAGTTTCGCATCCGCGAGCATTCGAGGAACCGCGTAGGCGGGCGCCATCAGCAGTCCCTCTTTCTTTTCGATGTAATCGACGGCGGCGACCTTGCCGTAGCTCAAGTAGGCCAGCACCGGAAGATTGCGCTCCCGCGCCCACGTTTCGGATGCCAGCAGCACGGCCGACGCTCCGTCCGTCATGGGCGTGGAATTGCCTGCAGTCAACGTCCCTGCACCGGACGAATCAAAGGCCGGCCGCAGCTTGGCGAGCTTTTCCAGCGAGGTGTCGGCCCGAATATTGTTGTCCTGAGACAGCCCGAGATACTCAATGACCAAGTCTTGATAAAAACCTTGGGCGTAGGCGGCTGCGGCCTTTTGATGGCTTTCCAATGCCAGTTGATCCTGGTCCGAGCGGGTGATGTCCCAGGTCTTCACCATGAGCTCGGTGCTTTCGCCCATCGACAAGCCGGTCCGGGGCTCCGTCACCCCGGGCAGAACCGGCCTAAAGCTCTTCGGCCGCAACCCAAACCACGGCGCCACTTTGGCGCCGGCCGTTCTGCCGCGGTAACTGCGAAGTAAAATCTGCTGGAAGCTTCTTGGAAATACCACCGGTGGGTCGCTCACCGTATCGACTCCTCCTGCAATCGCGCAGTCGATTTGGCCCAACGCAATCTTATTGCCCAGCAAGATTGCCGCCTCGAGGCTGGTACCGCAGGCACGCTGCAGATCGAGACCCGGCGTCTCGGCAGCCAGGCCGCACCCAAGCACCGACTCGCGGGTCAAATTCCATTGACTGGAATGTTTCATCACCGCACCCGCCGCGACATCATCTATGCGCTGACCACGCAATCCGAAGCGATCGACCACGCCGCGAAAAGCGGCAATCAACATCTCTTGATTTCCGACCTGCGCGTAGACGCCATTGCCCCGTGCGAACGGGATGCGTGCGCCGCCGACGATGGCGACCGGCCGCGGACTTGCTCCTACCAACATAGTTGCCTCCGTTGAACGGTAAGCTGCGAATTATGTACCTACCCACCGGCTTATAATCCATCGATGAGCATTTTTTATCTTAAGGTTTCGTGCGGACTTGCGCTTTTGGCATTGAGCGGGTGCGGCTCGGCGCCGATCCCGCAACCAACGCCGGCTCAGAAGTCGATGCAGCCGAACGAGCAGCTTGCGCGGCTTGTCGAGCGCTACTGGGATGAGCACGTGGCGCCGGACAACGAAATCTCGCCGCAACTGTTAGCTAATTCGCTGAGCATCGAGCGGCGCTACCTGGCCGAGGCCGGCACTGTTCCGCGCGAAAGCCTGGATGCGGCCTCGAGGCTGACCTACGATATTTTCAAGCGAGAGCGTGAATTGCTGATCGAAGGCTCTACCTATCCGTCTGAATTGCTGCCCATCAATCCTTTTTGGGGAACCCCGCAGCGATTCGCAGCGGGTGCCGAGAGATTGGGGCAGCAGCCGCGGGCGAGTGCCGCGGACTACGAAAGCTGGTTGAAGAGCATCGACGAGTACGTGCGCTGGACGCAGCAAGCAATGCTCAATATGCGTGAAGGAGTGCGCCGCGGTTATAGCACTCCGCGCGTGCTGGTTGAACGCATGCTGCCGGTCCTGGAGCGCTTGGGGCTCGATGAGTCGGCCAATGTATTTTACGCGCCGTTGCGCGCCTTGCCGGACACGATCAAAGAGCCGCAGCGCGGCGTATTGGCCAGAGCGCTGAGCAGCGCGATTTCGGAAAAACTGCTGCCGGCGAACCGGGCGCTGCATGATTTCCTACAGAAGGACTATCTGCCGCGCGCCAGAGCAGGCATCGCGTTGTCGGAGTTGCCGCTTGGGCTCCAGTGGTACGCCTATCGAGTCAAGCGAGCAACCGGGACGCTGCTCTCGCCGCAGGAGATCAACCGGCTCGGCGTCGCCGAAGTGGACCGCATCGGCGCGCCTCATGCTGCGCCGACCGGCGCGGCGCCGGCTCCCGGGGCATCGACTGCCGGAGCAGCTATCACCGGGGCAGCGGCCACCGGGGCAGCGGCCACCGGGGCAGCGGCCACCGTGGAACGGGTCACCGCATACAAAGAGCTGAAGACTCAGGTGTTAACCGCCCTTCCGAGTTTGTTTTCGGAGCTTCCGAGGGAGGATTTCGATATCCGCAGCGCAGAATGGCTGCCAATGCCGGCGGGGGCCGTGTTCTACCAACGCGCGGGGGTGGACACGCCGGCCGTGCTCTACGTCAACGCCGGCAGAGGCGCGCGTCCTGCATCAATCGCGAGCTTTTTGCAGCAGGCTTTGCCTGGGTTTCACCTGCAACTCGCGCTTCAACAAGAGCATGCCGATCTTCCGCGCTTCCGCCGCTTCGGGTCCGAGCCGGCGTTCACGGAAGGTTGGGGGATCTACGCAGTTGCGCTCGGCGACGCGCTTGGGCTGTATTCGGATGATTCGGCTAAAGCGGGCGCGGCAGCGTCCGAAATGCATTGCGCAGTCGCTCTGGTGGTCGATACTGGCGTGCATGCGATGGGTTGGACGCGGCGCCAGGCAGTCGAATATTTGCGTGCGCATCTGGAACTCGAAGAGCGCGATGCCCAAGAACTGGTTGATTCTTATGCCGCCAACCCGGCTGATGCGCTTGCCTGCGCGGTGGGAGGACTTAAATTCCGAGCGGTGCGTGCCCGAGCGCAGCAATTGCTGGGAGGGCGCTTCGATGCACGCGAATTTCATCATGCAATTCTGAGGGACGGCGCAATGCCGCTGGATATCCTCGAAGCTAAGATGAAGGCCTGGACGGACGCCGCGAGATGATGAGACCCGGCACAGTGATTTTCGCTCGGAACCGCCAGGCGGAGAGTTTTATCGAACAGAATGTACCATCGGGAGTCATATTAATCCGTGCCCACGTTATTGCTGCTCTTTTGGCTTATTGCCGTATCTTCTGCCGCCACGGCAACGGCAGCCGCGGCAACGGCCGCCATGTCGCTTGCGCAAGAGAGCGCGCAGAACGGCGATCTCCAAGTGACTGTGTCCTTGGACTCGGCGGAGCAAACCGGAACGGCCAACGCCACGGTGCGAATTCACGCGCTCCGGGAGGTCGTGTGGTCATTGATCACGAGCTGTCAGGAGTCGATGCAAATGGTTCCGGGCCTGGAGAAGTGCGAGGTGCTGGAGAGCGCTCCGGACCAGTCCTGGCAGAAAATTCGCCACACCATGAATTATTCTTGGTACGTTCCCAAGGTGACCTATGTCATTCGGGCCGCCTACGACTGGCCCTCGAAGGTCACGATCGAGCGCATCGCGGGGGACCTGCGAACGCTGCGCGGTTCTTGGGAATTGAAGAGCGACGGGGATTATACGATTGCACATTACATGGTCGACTTGGCTCCCGGCTTCTGGGTGCCGCACTGGATTGTCCGATCTGCGCTGCGAAAAGACCTGCCGAAAATGCTTCGCGCGCTGCGCTCCCGT
>DASWUU010000228.1:0-2070 GCA_036401515.1 Steroidobacteraceae bacterium | reverse complement strand
CGTGCAGAGACGCCGCAGCGGAAGCGATTCCAACCGGCGGCGGCGCTGCGGCCATTGTCCAACTGCTCCGCAGCCGCGGAGCCGATCTCGTTCGCCTTGTCCTTAATTTGCGAGGCGGTATCGCTCTTGGTGGATCTGCTGCTGGGACTCACGTTTCGAGTCTAGTTCCCCACTGGATGGCGATGCCGGCGTGCTACCTGAATAATTATCTTGAGGCATGATGGGCTCCCTTAGGTTTGCGACTGTGCGTGGGAGCGTCGCTCAATTAACTTTCGCGGTCTGTAGGGCCGCCACTGGATCCAGAGGGCGACCTCGAGGCTCTCACTAGCCTGGCTGAACACGAGTTGATGTGTGGCGCGAAGCATTTCAGTCAGCGAATCTTGGGCCGGTCAGCAATCAGCCGATGCGCAGTGCCAAGATCTCAAGCGCTTTTGGCGGCAATTAGATGTCGGTACAGGGCGACCGTTTGTTCCGCGATGGCCGACCAGGCAAAATTCGCCTCGACACGCCGACGGCCCGCTTCGCCGTAGCGCTTTGCCTTGGCGGGGTCATCGAGCAAATCGGTCACCTGAGCGGCCAGGTCCTGCGCGAACTTGTGCGCGTCGGCGGGAAAAGCCGTCTTGGGATCTTGCTCGAACGCCACGAGATGGCCCGTTTCGCCTTCTTTGACGACTTCCAGGATACCGCCTGTGGCGGACGCTACCACCGGAGCCTTACAGGCCATGGCCTCCAGATTGATGATGCCGAAAGGCTCGTACACCGAGGGACAACAGAATACGGCGCAATGCGAATAAAGTTGAATGACTTCTTGCCGGGTAACCATTTGCTCGATCCACACGATATTGTGGCCTGTGTGACTGGGATCGCCGGTGGCAATCGAGTGGCCTCCACCAGTCGTGATATTTTCGACCGCGGGCTTGAGGCTGCCGGAAGTCAGTTTTTGTAGTGCTTCGATTTTTTCTCGAACCTCCCTCGCGATTTCGGGCGTGTCGGCAGCACCGGCGCAGAGCACCACTTGGGTGCCCGCGGGCAAATAGGGAATCGCCTCGATTAGATGGGTCACACCTTTCTGGCGCGTAATGCGTCCGACGAACAGAACATAGGGAAAATCAGGGTCTACACCATATTTTTTGAGCGCTGTGATGTCCTTAGTGTACTGATACTCGTCCAGATCGACGCCGTTGTAGATGACATGGATCCGCTCGGGTTTAACCTCCGGATAAGCCGTGAGAATGTCGGATTTGGTGCCGTTGGAAACAGCGATGATGGCGTCGGCGTCGAGGATGGCGGTGCGTTCAATCCAAGAGGATAGGGAATAGCCGCTGCCGAGTTGCTCGGCCTTCCACGCGCGCAGCGGCTCAAGGGAGTGCGTCGTGAGGACGAAGGGGATGTTATAGAGCTTTTTCGCCAGCAGGCCCGCCATGGCGACATACCAGGTATGGGTATGGACGATGTCGATCGCACTCAATTCCTTCATCTGAGTGAGGTTGAGCGCAAGGGCGTCAACCGCAGTCTTGAATTTTTGCGTCGACTTGCCGGTCACCTCCGGGGGCGGCTCGAGTCCGCGTACGTGTAAGTTGCCGATGTCCTCCTGTTGCATTCCCCAACAATGGACCTCGACTTCAATCTCTTTAGCCAGCGCCCGCGATAAGTACTCCACGTGCACACCGGCTCCGCCATAAACATTCGGCGGATACTCACGAGTCATCAAGCCTACGCGCGGCTTATTCACTTACCGAAAACCATCACACTATTCGCGCTCGGTAAGGCGATTTTTGTGATGTTTGGCGTCCTGCTCGTGCCGCAATGCATCTTGCGACTGTGGGGATTGGTTGCGCGCGATGTCCTCGACGTCCTCAGGCTTAACTGCGCCTGACTTCTCCGCGTGTTCAACATGCTCACTTTTTTTGTTATCCATTGGAGTTCGTGCCTCAAGGTGATGCCGTTGCCCTAGTATCGCTCAATTAGTTGCACCCGTCCGCCCCAATGATCGGCTGATCGCGGGATGGCGGCGCTTCTTGGAGTAGGATAAGTCCGCGTCTGGTCTGGGGACGGCGAGTCCGCATGATC
>DASWUU010000227.1:0-47247 GCA_036401515.1 Steroidobacteraceae bacterium | reverse complement strand
GCCGTATTGGCCGCGCGAGGCTGCCACCGGGGTGGCCATCATGGACACATAGCCTGCGGGGAGCAGGTCCTGCCCCTGCCAGGTGCCGTCTTGTAGAAGGAACTGTCCATAGCGTGCCCAGTCGCGTGCAGTGGCGTACATGTAAGAGGAGCCGACCGGCGTGCCCTGTTCGTCTGGCTCGATGATCGCGCTGGTCATCCCTATCGGTTCGAAGAGGCGCCGGCGGATGAAGTCGGTGATGTCTTCGCTAGTGTGCTCTTGCGCAATGCGCGACAGAATCACGGCGGTGCCGCTGGAGTAAAGCCAGAACTTGCCGACGGGATGTGCGAGCGGTTGCGAGCGCGCAAAGGTCGACATGTCGGGCTGCAGGTACAGCATGCTGGTCACGTCCGAGACCGCGCCGTAGCCCTCGTTCCATTGAAGGCCGCTCGACATGGCGAGCAAGTCCGCAACACGAATGTGTTCGCGGCCGTCGGTGGCGCCGGGCCAGAGTCCCGCTTGATCGAGCGACAATTTGCCGTCCTTGACCAGCAGGCCGATGACGCCGGCCATCACGGTCTTGGTCATGGACCAGCCGAGCAGCGGAGTGCTGGCATTGAATCCGTGCGCATAACGTTCAGCCACGATGCGGCCGTGGTCCACCACGACAATGGCGCGCACGCCGGGACCGGCGAGCGTGTCGTTTGCCAGGACGCGATCCATGGCCGGGTTGGTTTGTACGGCCGTGCCATCCGGCCATGCGGCGGACGAAGTCGCAGCGGCGGATGAGTCGTGGGTGAGCGGCAGGGGCAACGCCGCTGCTGCTGCATCGAGCTTGCCATCGGGCAGCACAGTGCAGCCTTTGCCGGAGCGACACTGCGCCAAGCCATCGCCAATGAACCCGAGCAGTCCTGCACGCACCAGCCCGCGCTCGCGGTCCACGGATACATGCATGAGGCGCAGGAGCGCAATGCCGGGTGACTGCACATCCTCACTCAACACCGTTTGCGGATCGCGTCCGGCCAGGAACACGTTGGAGCAGACGATTTTGGCGGAGTAATTCGCGCCGACGCGCAGCAGTGCGGGGGGCTTGAGCCACAGGATCAAGGCCAGTGCGGCCGCCAGCAGGAGCAGCGCGCCAACAGTTCGTCGGAATATTTTCATTCCTTTACCAGCTGAGATCGGCCATCAGCGCGGCGTAAGTATTGATGCCGTCCCACAGGTTTTGCAGCCGCAGGTTCTCGTTGGCCGCATGTTGGTTGTTGTCGTGATTGACGATGGGCAGGCAAATGATGGGCGCGGAGAACACATCGGCAAACATGTACAGCGGCACGCTGCCGCCGGACATGGGTAACACGATCACGGGCGCGCCGGCGGCCTTGGAAGCCGCGGCGATGACGGCCTTCGCGGCGGGCGATGACATATCGGAGCGCAGCGCAGGATATCCTCCCTCCCACACCAGCCGGATGATGCGAGGGTGCGCGAGGCGAGTGGTGAGATCCGGCTCATCGTTCACGATGGTCCAGCCATGTGCGGTGAGGAAGTGCTCCACGGATTTGCGCACCCCGGCGGGAGTCTGGTCCGGCACCAGGCGAAAATCGAATGAGATCGCGGCGTTGGTGGGAATGGCGTTCGCCGCCGCTTCGCCCACCTGGCCTGCACGGATGCCCCTGACATTGAGCGCGGGACGCATGAGGCTGGCGGGCAAGTCTTCGCTGCCCTCGGAGCGGCCGATGCCGAACTCGCGCTTCAAGCCGTCATCGACGGAGGGCAGCGCCTTCAACGCGCCCTGCTCCGCGGGTGTGATCGCACGCACGCTGTCGTGAAATCCAGGAATCGTGATGCGGCCGTTGTCATCCCGCATCTGCGCGACCAGCGTCGCCGCCATCACGGCAGGATTCGGCACCCAATTGCCATAGTGTCCGTCATGCAACGCACGGACAGGTCCATAGATCGTGGCCTCCAAGCCCATCGCGCCGCGCGCGCCGAAATACACCATGGGGCGGCGCGTTTGATGCACAGGGCCATCGCCGATGAGAAACAAATCCGCGGCGAGCAGCTTTTGATTGTCGTGCAGCGCTTTGCTCAAGTGCGTCGAGCCGGCCTCTTCCTCGCCTTCCCAAAGAACCTTGAGGTTCACTGAGGGGCTGGTGTGCGTGGCGCTCAAGGCATCGAAGGCGGCGAGGAAGGCGGCGATCGAGGCCTTATCGTCGCTCACAGCTCGTCCGAATAGACGCCACTCGGGATCAAACGGGGGAGTGGCCTTTTTCCAATCGACATCGCGGGCGGTGTCGGTGAGCGCATGCTCGCGCATCACGGGCTCGAAGGGATCGGAACTCCATTGCGAGGGCGTCACCGGCTGGCCATCGTAGTGGGCGTAGAACACCACGGTGCGTGTGGCGTTCGGCACCTTGAGCGACGCGAACACGGCCGGCGGGGAGCCTGAACCCGTTGACAGTTCCAAGACCTCGAAGCCGCGCTGTTTCAATGCATCCTCGAGCGCATGGGCAGTGGCGAGGATGCCGGCGGGATCGGCTGCAATGCTTTTCAAGCGGGTGAGTGAATCGAGTTGGCCCACGATGGCGGACTCATGGCTAAGCCGGTATTGCTCGACTTGGGCGCGAACATCCGCTGCCTGAGCTTGCCAGGCTGTCAGTGTCAAGCAAGTCAAGCAGGTGATGCGGGTGGGGAACTGCATATTGTTATCCTTGGACGGGCGCGGCTGCGCGAAGTATCTTAACAAGCTTGAAAGCGGCGTAGGACGAAGCCTTCAGCGGCAGAGCATGAACGCAGCAGAGACCCTGGCCTTCGTGAAGGAACACGGCATCGTGCTGGTATCGGCGCGGGGTCCGGTTCCGCGGCTGACGGAGCTCATCGCGGGCGAACCGATCGCGGGTAGTTGGTGGGCGCATCCGAAGAGCCATGAGATTTTTCGTGTTTTACAGAAGCTTAAGGACTCGCCGGACATTCTGCAGTGCCGTTTGGTTCTTGGGAACGTGACCTGGGTGCATCGGCGCCTGTGGCCGGCCTTGGTGCAGCTGGCCGATCGCTTCCATGCCGATCAACTGGTGCAAATACAGGAAGAGCATACGGGGAGCGGCAAGCATGTGACGCACACCGTTGCCTTTCCGCAGTGGGTGCCGCCCGAGGTGTTTGCGCTAGCGCGGCAGCTCGGCGCGGAGGAAGCACGGGCGCTGCTGGCGGCGGTGATCGACTTGCCATATCGAGCTAAGCGCGCGGCGCCGACGAAGGCCGCGGCGCCGACGAGGGCCCCGGCGTCGAAGAAGGCCCCAGCGGCGAAGAAGGGCAAAAAATAATGCGGCTCGGTATGGGAGGCGGTTGAGTGTACGGACTGCGAAGGGCGGCGGTGCGGGACATCCAAGCCATTTGGGAGGTGCGCAGGCTGGCGATAGAAGTGGGCTGCCGCGAATACTACTCAGACGACGACATTCAGCGGTGGGCAACCTTGCCCTTGTATGAGGGATTTCCCGCTGTCGTTGAGCAGACCGAGTTTTACGTGATGGCGGAAGCGAGTCGGATCGCCGCCTTTGGATCTTTGGATCTGTTGAAAGCGGAGATCGGTGCGATGTTCGTCCACCCTGACTTTCAGGGGTTGGGTCTCGGCAGAAGACTTTTAGCCACGCTCGAGGATGTCGGAGTGAAGTCGGCGTTACCGTCGATCTCGCTCGTCGCGACGCTCAACGCGGAGCGGTTCTATGCGGCGGCCGGCTTTAAGTCTCAAGATCGTATCAAATGGAAGCACCCGGCTGGTTTCGAATTGGATTGCGTGCCCATGCGAAAAAATATGGAGGCGGTTGATGATGTATCCTGACTCGTCAATGGGGGATGAAACAAATGAATGACGCAGGAGATGTCGAGAAGCGGCGAGGGTTTTTAAAACAGATCGTGGGGGTGGGCGGCGCCTTGCCTTTTACCTCAGCACTTGCGGCGGGGGCGCCGAGCCCGGCCACGGCACCTTTGCCAGCGGCCCTCGTCGGCTACCTGTGCTTCAGCCAGGACGAAGCTGCTTTCGTCGAGGCAATGGTCACGGTCATGTGTCCCGCTGACGATCTTTCGCCGAACGGCGTCGATGCCGGACTGGCGGTTTACATGGACCGTCAGCTCGCGGGCGATTTCGGCCGTGGTTGGAAGCGCTATTCGCGGGGTCCTTGGCTGCAAGGCAAACCGCAACAGGGAAATCAGCTGCCGCTTTCGCCGCAGCAGTGGTTCAAAGCGGGGTGCGAAGCGGCGAGCGCTGCATGCGTCGCCAAGTACGGCAAGGCGATCGATCAGATCAGCACCGAGGATGCAAACGCTTTTCTGATCGACATGAGTGCGGGAAAATTTACCGACGGCAGCTTGTCGGTGCAGGCTTGGTTCAATGACCTGATTTATCCGCTGTTCGTGCAGGCGTGCTTCGCTGATCCTATCTACGGCGGCAATGTGGGCAAAGTCTTCTGGAAAATGATCGGCTATCCCGGTTTGCCGGCTACGCACACCCTCGACATGGTTCAGTACCGTGGCAAGCCTTTCCCGGGCGCGAAGGACCCGAAGTCGATCGCGGATTTCGGCTAGGACGCGCCATGATCAAGACATTGCCGAATAAGACTGTCGTGATCGTTGGCGGCGGACTGACCGCGGGCCTCGCGGCACGACAGCTCACGAGCAAGGGCGTGGAGGTGTTGGTGCTCGAGCGCGGCGTCGACCACACGAAGGGAGCGGAAGCCAAGCTGCCGACACAGCGTGACGAGCTGCGTTGGGACACCCACCAGGGCCTGATGCAGGACTGGTCGGTAGAAACCTATACGCTTCGTCACGCGCGTAGCGAAACCGCGTTGCCGGTGCGCTGGATGGAGGCTTTTTTGCCAGGCGAAGGGCTTGGCGGCGCAGCCAACCATTGGAATGGGCTCACTTGGCGTTGGTCCAACTACGACCCGCAGTTACGCACCCGCAACGAGCAGCGCTATGGCAAGGCGGCGATCCCGAAGGAGATGCCGCTGCAGGATTGGGGAACTAGCTACGCGGAAATGCGGCCGTATCACGAGCTGTTCGAAAAGCTGTTCGGTCTCTCGGGCAAGGCCGGCAACGTCAGGGGCACGATCCTAGCGGGAGGCAATCCGTTCGAAGGGCCGCGCGACGGCGAGTATCCGCAAAGGCCGCTCGAATATACCGAGGCGGGCCTTACCTTCAAAGCGGCGGCCGAATCGCTTGGATACAAGCCGTTTCCGTCGCCGGCCGCGAACTCCTCGGGCGCGTACACGAACCTCGACGGTCAGAAGCTCGGTGCGTGTCAGTACTGCGGCCATTGCGAGCGCTTCATCTGCGAGGCGCAGGCCAAGGCCACGCCCCAAGTGCTGCTTTATCCGATGCTGAAGCAGCGCAAGAACTTCGAGGTGCGCCTAAATTGCCACGTGGTCGGCTTGACGTATGACAGGGTGGGCAAGAGGGTCACGGGGGTGCGCTACGTCGACCGTCTCACGGGCCAGGAATATGAGCAACCGGCCGATGTGGTGATGCTGGGTGCGTTCACCATGAGCAACACGCGGCTCCTCCTGACCAACAAGATTGGCAAGCCCTACGACCCCGTATCTCAGACCGGCGTCGTCGGCAAAAACTTCTGCTACCAGCTGGGCGGCGGCGTCACCCTCTTCATGAAGGACAAGTGGTTCAACCCGTTCCTCGCGGCCGGCAGCACGCAGACCGCCATCGACGAATTCAACAACGACAACTTCGACCACACGGGCTTAGGCTTTCTGGGCGGCGCAGGTATCTTCGCCGCCATGTATCACGGGCGTCCTATCGGCGGTCGGCGACTCCCCCCTGGGACGCCGCGCTGGGGCAGCGCCTGGAAGAAAGCCAACGCCGACTGGTATGCGCATTCGATGAATGTCGGAATGCAAGGCAGCTGCTACCCGCACGTCGAGAACTATCTCGATCTGGACCCGACTTACACCGACGCCTATGGCCTGCCGCTGATTCGCATGAACTTCGACTGGCGCGACAATGAGCTGAAGATCTCGAGATACATCGCCGTCAAGCAGGCTGAAATCGCCAAAGCGATCAACGCCGATATCGCCACGCCGGCATCCACGCTGCAGACGCCGTTCGATGCGCGAAATTATCAGACCTCGCACATCACCGGCGGCACGATCATGGGCGCGGACCCCAAGACCAGCGTCGTATCGCCGCATCTGCAACACTGGGACGCGCACAACCTCTTCGTCGTCGGCGCCTCGGTGTACGCACACAACTCAGGCTACAACCCGACCGGCCCGCTGGCGGCGCTTGCTCTTCGCGCCGGCGACGACATGGCCTCCTACGTCGAGCGGCCGCGGATGCTCTGAGCGGCAAGGCGATCTTTTATGCGCGCCGATTCTATGAGAATGGAATTTAAAATCGCCCTCGCGGGCATTGTCGGTGCTATTGCCGTCGCCTTCGCCGCGCGCGGGGCGACTACAGCCGACGCCGTCGCCGGCAGGGCCGTGTTCGAGCAGTGCGCTGCGTGCCATTCGATAGACGGCAACACTGGCGTCGGACCGACTTTGCGAGGCGTCGTCGGCCGCAAAGCCGGGACCGTTCCGGGGTTTCGCTATAGCCGGGCCATGAAGTCGGCCACGCTGGCGTGGGATGAAAAGACGCTCGACGGCTACCTCGCGGATCCTCAGAAGGTCGTGCCGGGCAACCTGATGCCGTTTTCTGGCTTACCGGACGAGAAACAGCGCGCAGACTTGATCGGTTACCTGGCCACTCTCCAGTAGAACCCATGATCGTTCATCTGATCGATGGAACCTACGAGCTGTTTCGCCACTTTTACGGCTTGCGCCGATTCACCAAGGGCAATGATCGGCCGATGGGCGCTGTCGCCGGAGTCCTCAACGGTCTGCTGCAAATGATCGAGGAAGGTGCGGTGTATATCGGTGTGGCGACCGATCACGTCATCGAATCGTTCCGCAATGAGCTGTGGGAGGGTTACAAGACAGGGGAGGGCATTGAGCCTGCGCTGCTGGCGCAGTTTCATCCGCTGGAAGAAGCCATTGCTGCCATGGGCGTCGCGGTGTGGGCCATGGTGGAGCTCGAAGCCGACGATGCGCTGGCCTCTGCGGCGGCGATCGCCCGCAAAGATCCGCGAGTGCAAAAAGTGTGCATTTGGACACCTGATAAAGACCTTGCTCAGTGCGTGCGGGATGATCGGGTTGTGCAAGTCGACCGCAAGAGTAATTCCATCCGAGATGCGGCCGGGGTGCGAAGCAAATACGGGGTGAGTCCGGAAACAATTCCGGACTACCTGGCGCTGGTGGGAGACGCCGCGGATGGCTACCCCGGGATCGCGGGCATTGGCCCCAAAGGCGCGGTGGGTCTGATTGAGCGCTATGGCAAGATCGAGGATTTTCCGCCCGAGGCGCTGGGCAAGCAGAAGAACGTGGCGCTGCTATTCAAGAGATTGGCGACGCTGCGGGATGATGCACCGCTCTTCACGGATACTGCGGCGCTCAAGTGGCAAGGGGCCACCGAAAAATTCGCAAGCGTTGCGGAGCGGGTCGGTGATCCTAAGCTCTTGCCGCGCGCCGAGCGGGCCTGGGAGACGGCGCGGAGTTCGATGGGTCGCGACGAGGTGAGCCTGCCTCGAAAGCGAAAGGCTGCAGTCTCTAAAAACGCCGCAAAGCGCGGGCCCGGCCTTTCTTAGGGGCTAGCCGCGGCGCGACAGCAAAATGCACGAGATAATCCTGTGTCGTGCCGCGGTCGCGGTGGGCGCAGGACTTCAGGCAAGCGGCGATGTCCGTAGTCAGGCGCAGGGCTTCGGCGCGGGAGAGAGTCAGCACCTGCCAGATTTCGGTTGCAGTTTCGGTTGCAGAGAGTGGCTTGGACGCCGGCTTACCGATGAACTGCATGCGGGGTGCATCATTTTCATCCACATAATATAGTGTCCCGCCGAGCGAGGGCTCGCGTACCTTGGCGAGCGAATCGCGCAACTCCGCGTGCATCGCGGCCGAGGGCCCAGCGGACGTGACGCGGCCGGGAACGAAGAAGCTTTTCGACACAGCGCGGTATACTTTAATCGGCCGGCCGGGCCGCGCCCGCTCGTGCGCCACCATCAGAAGCCCAAGCCTTTGCAATACGCCGATGTGATAGTGCAGGTATTTCAGATCCAGACGCATGAGGGCGGCCATCTCGGCGACCGAGCGCTCGTGGCCGGCAAGCAGCAGCACTAATCGGCGGCGAAGGGGCTGCGCGAAGGCCGCCGCGGCGCGTCCGTCTGTGACGGCGAATGCTCTACTCAGGATACTCCCTGTCATTCGGAGTAGCTTCCGTCATACGGTCGCGCGATGCAAACCTTGGTGCAGCCAAAGCACATTGGGACGGTGACACTGGCCGCGATGTTAAGCCTCGCCTGCGGGGCGGCAGGCACCGTGGCGCCCGGCCCGGCGGCGCCCGACGCATCGGCGCCCGGCGCTGCGGCGGCCCACAGAGTAGTCATCGCATCTTGCATGGTGCGCGCCGCGGCGACCTTGCGCTTCAACGGATCGATATATGCCCGGCTCGGCGATGTGGCCGTGGAAAAATCCTTCGGGACGGCGGATGCGGCGGGCCGGATCCCGATCTCAAACCACACGCAGTTCAACATCGCCTCTGCGGGTAAGATGTTCACCGCGGTGGCGATCGGACTGCTCGTGGACCGCGGTGCGGTGGAATTCGATGCGCCCATCAGCCGCTATCTGCCCGGGCTCAACGGCGAGGTCGGCGCGATCACCGTGGCGCAGTTGCTCAACCACACCTCGGGTCTCGGCGATTATTTTCATCCGTCGAACCGCGCCGCCATCGATGCGGCGGTGACTGCCACGGATCTGTTGCCCCTCGCGCTCGCGGGCGCTCATGAGTTCCCGGCGGGATCCAGACGCGCTTACTCGAATGCCGGCTTCGTGGTGCTCGGCGCCATCATCGAGAAGGTATCCGGCCTGACGTATCCGCAGTTCGTGAAGAAGGAGATTCTGACGCCGCTAGGCATGTCGAACACGAGGTTCGACGCAGAGCAGGGCGCGCAAGCGATGACTCTCATGTCGCCGGAAGGGCAGCTCCCACAAGCGAGGCCTGCTCCACTGCAGGCGCGCGCATCGCCGGCGGGTGGAATGTTCAGCACGCCATCTGACGTGAGCCTGTTTCTCACGGCGCTTAACCAAGGGCAATTGCTGAAGCGCGAGACGGTTAGGGCCCTGCTGCTGGGGCGACCGGATCCGAGCGGCGGCGGCGGTCTGTATGGCTACGGCTTCAATATACGCGACGACGCGCCGCGTCGGGTGGGCCATGGCGGAGGTGCTCCGGGCGCGAATGCCGAGGTGGCGCTGTATCCGGCCTCAGGCCGGCAGTTGATCGCGCTGTCCAACTACGATCCGCCGGCGGCGTCGCGCATGGTGACGGTGTTGGAAAAGGTACTATTCGCAGCGGATCCTGAGCCCGCGTGTCGAACCGCGCTTGCCGACCCGGAGCTCTTGGCACCGATGACCCAATTGCATCCGCCGTTGTTGCGGAAGCAGTAGTCTAAAATGAGCGGCTAGAATGCGCGGCTTTAGGTGCGATTCGAGGGAGCGATGCCAATAACCTTGTCGCGGGTTGTTTCAATCTCAAGCGCGCTGTCATTGACAGCGTTGCTTGGGGGTTCATACACTTATGCCGACCCGCCGGCTGACAAGTCCGATGTCGCCACATTCCCGGATACGGCCGCGGGCGCTGCGCTCCGATGGTGGTTGGACGCTTTCAACAGCGGCGATGCCGCGCAGATCGAGGCGTACTGCGCGGAGTACCGCCCGGGCGAGCCATGCGCGGCGCGGATGATACCTTTAAGTCAGCGCACCGGCGGTTTCGAACAACTCAGCATTCGACAATCGCAGCCCCACCATATCGAGTTCCTCGTTACCGAGAAGACTTCAGGGGGAAGACTACGCGGAACGCTCGACATGGGAGCCGGTGACAATGCCAAGGTCACAGGCATCATGTTGACCCCAATTCCCAAAGATGCGGTGCTCGACGATGTGACTTTGGATTCTGCGGCACGTGGCAAGATTATCGAGGGTGCGGTGGCACAATTAAACGAAAACTATGTCGACGTGAATATGGCGAAAAAGATGGCGGCCGCGGTGAGGGCCCGGCAGAAACACGGAGACTACGATGCGGCGCTTATGGGCGATCGGTTCGCTGAGATTGTGACGGCCGATTTTCGCGCTGTGAGCCATGACAAGCACCTTCGGCTGTCATTCAGTCCGGCGCGCGTGCTGGTCGATCAAACTTTTCCTAGCGCGGCGGAATTGGAGCAAAATCGCAAAGACTTGGAACGCAACAATTGCTTTTTCGAGCGCGTCGAGGTGTTGCCCGGAAACATCGGATATTTGAAATTCAATGCGTTCGCCGAACAGCAATTCTGCGCCCCGACAGCCATTGCGGCCATGAATTTCCTCGGCAACGTCGATGCGCTCATCGTCGACCTTCGGGACAATGGCGGTGGAAGTCCCGCCATGGTTACGCTTGTGTCGAGCTATTTATTTGCAGAGCCGACGCACCTCAACGACTTGTGGACACGTAAGGGCGAGATCACCCGACAATACTGGACCCTTCCCTACGTACCCGGTAAGCGGCTAGCCGATAAGCCGGTGTTCGTTTTGACCTCCACGCACACTTTCTCCGGTGCCGAGGAATTCTCGTACAACCTAAAGACTTTAAAGCGCGCCACGATTGTCGGTGAAACCACGGGCGGGGGAGCGCATCCGGTGGCACCTCACTCGATCGATGAGCATTTCACCATTTTTGTGCCCTTCGCCAAGGCCATCAATCCAACCACGAAAACAAATTGGGAAGGCGTTGGTGTCGAACCTGATGTCAAGGTCCCTGCGGCCGATGCGCTTGCCACGGCGCAGAAGCTTGCGGGCGAGCGTTTTAGCCGAGGCGCTCGCGTTGTCCGATCAGGCGTTGGACGAGATCCGTCACGTCGGTCACATTAAAGGGCTTGCGCATAAAAGTCACATAGCCCGTGCAGCGCTCCGCGACGGCGGCCTCGGGTATTGAACTCATCATGACGACTGGAATCTTTCGCAATCGCTGGTCGCCCGCTAGGCGACGCAACATCGCCGCACCGTCCATGACCGGCATCATATAGTCCAAGAAGATCAAGTCGGGCAGTTCTTTCGCCAACACGTCAAGTCCGTGCTTGCCGTTCGAGGCGGTTAGAACGCGATGGCCCTCATCCACCAGGAGCGCGTCGAATAGCTCCGCTATTCCAAATTCATCGTCGACAACGAGGACTGTTGCCATGCCTAACCTACAGCCGGCGGTTGGCGTTTTGGGGGGAGGGAGGCGGCATCGTCATGCACCAGCGCTCGCATGATGGTCTCGGCATTCTGCGGCGATTCATCGATCACCACACCCTGATCGATCACCACAAACTCATGCATCAACGGGTCGAAGTCGCTATCCCTGACTTTTAAAATAGAGATGAGCCGGTGCAGACGGGCACGCAGCTCGACGTAGCGCAGCAGCACGAGATTTTCGGCCAGGCTGGAGAGGTCTCCAATCGGTGCCTTGATATTAGGCCCGATGATGGTGTTCACCTCAAGCGTGGAGACCGTCGTGACCTCCTCCGCGCGCAGCTGGTGCATCAAGGCAGAAAGAAAGGATGCCTCGCGTTCTATTGATTCTGCCGCCTTATGCAAGGCGCCTAGTCCGTCAATGAATAGGCGGCGCACTCCGCGCCGGCGAACCGCGGCCAGGAGACGGTCGCCGCAAGCATCGAGTGAGCCCTTGGTAGGGGGCTGCCAAAGCATCTCCACCGCTCCGCTTTCGAGGAGACCGACCAAGGGTTTGCATACTTGATGGCTCTTGGCCAGTATGCGCGCGGGGGTCTCATAGAATCCGAACAGCAGTCCCGGTTCGGCGTCGCTGCATCCACAAAGGAATTGCAAGCCCAATGTGGTCTTGCCGACACCTGAGGGGCCTAAGATCAGGGTCGAGGTGCCTGCGACAAGCCCGCCGCCGAGCATCGCATCGAGATGCCTCTCACCGCTGGTGAAGCGCTCGGTATTAGCCTTATCCGGAATCGCAGGCTCTTCAAGGAGGGCCTCGATCCGCGGATGCACTACGACGCCATGCTGGGTCAGCCGATAGGCGTGCCTGCCGCGTAGGTAATCGCTGCCGCGAACCTTGACCACTTGCAGCGCGCGCTCCGTGGACCAGCCAAAAGAATGATCACTCAACTGCAGGATGCCATCCACCATGGTGTGCTCTGGGGTGTGCTTGGCATCCCGACCCGTGCTGGCCACCAGAACGACGGTGCAGTTTGTGGCGATCGCGATGCCCTGCAACTCGTGCATGAACTCGTTGAATGCCTGATCGTTATCGGCAGCTCGCTGGGCCGCGACCAGTCCGTCGACGATCAACAGCGAGACTTTCTTGGCGATAATTTCACGTCGGATCAGGACGGCGAGTCCCGAAAGACCCTCGTCTCGCATCACACGAAAAGCGCTGATGTAGCTGAACTGGTCAGGTAACTTTGATTCATCGAAAAACGATAGCCCGCCAAGGTATTGCAGCATTCGCGCATGGAACTCAGACAAGAGCGTGACGTACAGCGCGCGAGGGCCGATGTTCGCGATGTGGTTAAAACATAACTGGTGGGCCAGCGTCGTCTTGCCGGTGCCGGGCGTGCCTTGGATGAGGTAGAGGCCGCCTTTGAAAAAACCGCCCTTAAGCACGACATCCAAACCGGGAACGCCACTGGTTAGCCGGTCAAGCGTGTCGCCCGTACTCACTGCGCCGCCTCTGACGAATGCATCGGCAAGCTCACAATGAAAACAGCGCCCCCGCCGGGGGCATCATCGATGCTGATGGTGCCATTCATGGTTGCCACGAGTTGACCCACGACCCATAACCCCACGCCAAAGCCGCTGCGATACTCATTGTGGCCCACGGCACGCTCAAAGCGCTCGAAAATGCGAGCCCGATGCTGCGTAGGAATGCCCTTACCGTGATCGCGCACTCGAATCTGCACGCAGCTGCCGGTTACGCTGAGCCCCACTTCGACCGGCGTGCGCCCGCCATATTTAATGGCATTCGAAATCAAGTTATCGACAATCTGCTCAATGGCCAAACGGTCCCAAACGCCCGGAAGCTTTTCGGGGGCATCGAGTTTGAGCGTGACACCGGAGTGCTGAGCGGCTGCCGCAAACTCTTCTATTATCTGGCGCAGCAGGACCGACAGATCGCAGGGAATAGGCTCGAGCCGAAATTTCCCGCTCGTAATGCGTGATACATCGAGCAGCACCACGGCTCTTTTCATGTACTGGCGTACGGTCTGTTGGATTCGGTTGAGCCGCTCCTCTACTTGCTCGAGCGAACATCGATCCGACCTGACGGCGGAAATCAACAGATCGATCTGGCCGAGGATGGGCATCATGGGGTTGCGTAATTCGTGAGCCGCGACCGCGATGAATGTGTCACGCGCGGCGATCGCCTCTGAGAGTTCTGCGATGCGCTGGTGAGGATCCATCTGCCCGAGCGCTAACGGGGTTGGCGTCATGCTAACGATCTCATAAAACACCGATGGCCCATTGCGAGGCAGATCGATAACATTTGTTCTTTGTTCCCGACCCCCAGATGAGAACTGCAGCGAAAGCTCGCGCGACAATTCAGCTAAGCGTCATTCGATAATGAGATGTCTGTGGCGCCGGAATTTCGCGTATGCGGCTCTCGCTGCAGTGAGCAAAGCTTCTCTTAAGTTGCGCGCCGGCATCATTGCTCGGGTGCCGCCTACGGGTGTCAGCATCTCCCTACCGAGATCGATACGCGTAGAGCACACGGCGCAGTGACCGGGCACGGAGGTCTGCGAAAACAAAGTGCTCCTCCACTGCGACGATGCGCCTCGTGCCGCTCACCATGCAACGGTCCGGCCGAGGTAATCCAGGTACTGCAGTCCACCCTTGCCCTGCTGTGCCTCGATGACGTTGACCAGATTCGGGATGCTCTCGTCGATACTCAAGCGTGCATTGGGGCCGCCCAGGTCGGTCCGTACCCAGCCGGGCGCCATGAGTAGCAGGGTCCGTGGGTCGCCGACGTGGCGGGCGGCGAAACTGCGCATCAGCATGTTGAGTGCCGCCTTGCTCGCCCGGTACACCTCATGTTTTCCATTCTCGTTGTTGGCAACGCTTCCTTGCCCCGAGGACATCACTCCGATCGTACCGGCCAATACCACGAGATCTTTCATAGACTCGATGACCCGCATCGGGCTCAGGGAATTTGTCACGATCACGCGCACAAATTCGCCAGTCGAAACCTCGCCAATATCCTGATCGTCCATATTCGCTACTCCAGCGTTGACGAACAGCAGGTAAAACTTCCTTGCGGCCAGGCGCGCATGCAGCGCGGCCACTTGATCGGGAGCATTTATATCCACGGTCTCGATCTCAAGTTCCCCATTGGAATGCTCTACGAGGTCGTGGAGTGTGGTTTTGGACGCGCCGCGCACGGTGGCAACAACGTGCCAGCCTCGCTCGAGATACTCCGCTGCCATCGCGCATCCCAGACCGCGGGATGCGCCGATAAGAAGGAGCGTTTTGTTTGCGGGTGAAGCTGGCATGGCATTGATAGCCAAACGGTACGCCGCGTGCGGCCATGTCGTGGCGTCGCGCCGCGGGCGCCCGAACGGGCCAGTGGACGACGCATTGCAGGCGATCGGACTTGTGAGAACCGTGGTCGCTGTTGTGCCTAGTTTCGCCGCGGCATTGGCGGTGGCGCGCCGGTCCGAGCTGGTAGCGCTTCTACCACTGTCGTTCGTGCACGGATTAAAGGAGAGCCAAAATGAGGATTTGGCGTCAACCATGCATATCTTTCCATTACCCGTGCGCACCAAATCAATCGCCGTGTCGCAGATGTGGCATCCGAGGATGGATAACGACGCAGGTCACCGATGGCTGCGCGGAGTGGTGCGGGCGGCGTGTCACGCCGGCACACTGCTGTGACCGGGGCAGCTGCTGCGTGAATCGAGTGGCCTACAGTGCCTTTCCCGGGAAGCTGTTAGGCACGAGTGCGCCCTTGTCGATGAGCACCACCCCGTTGACGATCACAAAACGCATGCCGGTGCTGGGTTCTAAGGGAGTTTTGTAGGTAGCGTGGTCGAGGATCGTCCGCGGATCAAAAACCCCTATGTCGGCATCCGCGCCCTCCTGCAGGCGGCCTTTGTATTTCGCGGCGGCGGTGGCTTTCTCCATGCGTTGCGCGGGCATCAAGCTCATTTTCCGTAAGGCATCCATCAAGGTGATGCTGCCTAGATCGCGTACGTAGTGCGCCAAAATTCGCGAATAGGTGCCTGAATTGCGCGGGTGACCCAGCGCGCCGTCGCTGGCGACGATGACCAGCGGGTTCGGCATGACGGCTTCGACGACGCTCTCGGGGTTGACGTACATGAGCACCAGCTGCTTGCGCGGCGATGCGTGCAAGCTGTCGAATCGTTCCCGGGTCATGCGCTCACCGGTATCCGGCAAGGCGAGATCGTTGTAGTCGAGGCCCTGCGCTTCCCGCCAACCGGGATTGAAAGCGGCGGAATTAATGTAGGTCATGGCAGCGCCGCAGGGATACGCCGCGGTGCTTCCGCGGGCGCGAGCACCGGCGATCATCGCCAGGCACTCGAGACTTTGTTTCGTGCACATGCTGTTGATGTGCACAATATGCAGCGAGGCTCCCGTTACGGTGGCAGCCCCGATGGCTTCTTCGACGGACTGGATGCCCGAGCCCGGATCGACGACGTTGGCGCTGCGGACATGCGTAAACACGGGAACATGCCGCTCGGCGGCGAGGCGGAACTTCCTTATCACCTCGTGGTGAGTGGCCCCTTGTCGTTGAGAAACGCGGCCACATCCGCGGCGCCGATCTCCATCTCGAGGGCAGTGGTGACGCCATCGAACGCTTTCAAACGCCCAGCTTCATTATCCTGGCCGTGCTGGTGCAGATCGACGAATCCCGGTGCCACGACCAATCCCCGCGCCGGTAGGACCCGTGCCCCCGTCAGTGGCTCGCTGCTGATGCGCACTACCTTGCCATGCGTTATGCCGACGTTGCGCACCGCATCCAGACCGGTTTCCGGGTCCATGACCCTGCCGCCTTCGATCACGAGGTCGAAGTTCTGAGCAACGGCGGAGCCGCAAATCATGAGCATGAATAAGAAAGACGAGCGGACTTTGCTGAGCATTGTTGTTGTTCCTATTGCGGCCTCGGGGAGGGGTGTACCGGGCCTCTTCTTAAGTTATAGCTTATCCGAACATGACGGGCCGCTCTCTTCGCCACGGCCCGCTCCCATCTTATAATCGGCGAATGAGTCAGGCAATGTACCGGGCCGCTGTCGAACGGGGAAAAATCGTATGGCAGGACCCTGCCGCTCCGCCTGCCCCTTGGTGGAGCCTATCGAAAACCGCAATAGCCGCAGCGGCGCTCGTTTTGGTTCAGCAGGGTCGATTGGCTTTGGACGAACCGCTTTCCGGGCACGAATTCACGCTCCGCCAGCTTTTACAGCACGTCGCGGGTGTGCCGGACTACGGGAGTCTTGCCGAGTATCATCAAGCGGTCGCCTCGGGGCTGCCGCCTTGGTCACGGACGGAACTACTCGATCGAGTCGACGCACAGCGCTTGCGCTCCAAGCCGGGAACGCGGTTCGTTTATTCCAACGTCGGCTATACCGTCGTGCGCGGCTTAATCGAGGGCGCGACCGGCTCGCATCTGCGCGATGCGCTTGATGGCCTCGTGTTTCGACCTTTGGGTCTTGAGGATGTGCGAGTCGCGTCGGTACCCGCGGATCTCGACATGAGGCCGTGGGGAAGCCTCGAGGGTTACCATCCTGGATGGGTTTTTCATGGACTTGTGGTAGGCACGCCAGCGCAAGCGGCGCTTTTCCTCGATCGACTGCTCGGCGGTGAATTGCTAGGAGACGTTCTTCTCGAATCTATGCGTGAACCCGTGACGATTTCGAACACAGCCGCCTACGGCCTGGGGCTGATGATCGATCTTCGTTCGCCGTGGGGGGCATGCTACGGTCACACGGGTGAAGGTCCAGGGAGCACGACCGCAACCTACCGGTTTGAGGCATCAACCGTGGCGCGAACCGTGTCAGTATTCGCTGCGATGGATGACCGAGTTACAGTGGAACGCGAAGCGCTGGCATTGGCGATGCGTGGAGGTCTTAGGCGATGCAAAGCATTAATCTCGCGGCAAAATTAGCAACTTTCGCAGACCACTATCAGCCTCGGACCGTGGGCCAATTCAATGGCCACGATTTGATGGTCGTCAAAGTCAAAGGTCCGTTCACTTGGCATCGGCACGACGATACCGATGATTTTTTCCTGGTCTTGAAAGGGCGGGTCACCATTCAAATGCGAGACGGAAATGTGGTGCTGGGTCCGGGTGAATTATTCGTGGTCCCAAAAGGGATCGAACACTGTCCGGTCGCCGAAGAAGAGGCGCACCTTCTCTTAATCGAACCCACCGGAACTCCCAATACAGGCAATCGCGAAACCGCTGCTCCGAGGACAACGATCTGATGCCTCCCACGTCTCTTGTCTCAGGGCTAAACAATGTGCGAGGGATTGTCGAATTTGCTGTGGGCACTTTCGTTTAGAGGCTGAACACCGGCAAGTCGCCGGACTCAAGAGGAATCTGACCATGAAGCAGTACGTGCTTAGCGTTTGCTATCCCGCTGGAAGTACCCAGCCTCCGCCCGACAGGGTGAAAGCGATCATGAGCGACGTCGACGCCGTGCGACGAGAAATGCAATCCGCGGGGGCGTGGGTATTCAGCGGCGGGCTCTGTCCGCCCAGCTCCGCGACCGTGGTGAAGCACCAAAACGGTGAAATCGTGACCATCGACGGACCATTCATCGAAAGCAAAGAGCAAATCGGCGGATTTACGATCCTAAAGGCGCCCGACCTCGACGCCGCCATCCTGTGGGCTCGAAAACTGGCCCGTGCCACCACGACGCCTATTGAAGTGCGCCCGCTGGTCGAGCACTGCAACTGAGAGCAGTAATCGAGGCGATTTTTCGCCGAGAATATGGCCGTGCGGTCGCGGTTCTCACCCGCTTCTTCGGCGACTTGTCGCTCGCCGAGGAAGCGGTGCAGGAGGCATTCGCGACGGCGCTCGCACGCTGGCCGACGTCCGGCATCCCGCCCTCGCCAGCCGGGTGGCTCATTACCACGGCGCGCAATAAAGCGCTTGATCGACTGCGCAGAGAGTCTACCCGAGCCGAGCGAGAGCATGCCGGCCAAGTGCTGATTGAGCACGAGGAGATTGAGGAACACGATGTGCGTGACAATCATCTGAGGCTAATATTCACCTGTTGCCATCCCGCTCTCGCATGCGAATCGCAGGTGGCGCTGACGCTTCGATTGTTAGGGGGACTTACCACAGACGAAATTGGCCGCGCTTTTCTGACACCGGTCCCCACCATTGCGCAGCGGATTTCGCGCGCAAAGGGGAAAATCAGCGACGCCGGCATTCCTTATCGTGTTCCAGAAGCCGCCGAGCTGCCGGCGCGATTGCACACGGTTCTCATGGTGGTTTACCTGATCTTCAATGAAGGATACATCGCCTCATCCGGCGACCAATTGGTGCGACCCGATCTCTGTGACGAAGCTATTCGACTCGGCCGACAGCTGGCGGAGCTATTGCCCGAGGAATCAGAAGTCATCGGACTCGTGGCGCTCATGCTTCTCATAGACGCCCGTCGCACTGCGCGCGAAGCCGGCCGGAGCTTTGTGAGGCTGGCCGATCAGGATCGAAATTTGTGGGATCAACTGCAGATTGAGGAAGGTCGGTACTTGCTGCGCATTTGTCTCGAGCGCAACCGGCCGGGGCCGTACCAACTCCAGGCAGCCATCAACGCCGTGCACTGCGATGCGCGAACCGCCGCCGATACGGATTGGCATCAGATTCTAGTGCTCTACGATCACTTAATGGGGATTGCGCCAAGTCCCGTGGTTGCGCTCAATCGGGCCGTGGTGGTCGCGGAACTGGAGGGCGCCGAGCGCGCATTGCGTTTGGTCGATGCGATCGAACTGCCCCACTATCACTTATTTCACGCCGTTAGAGCCGACCTGTTGAGCAGACTTGGGCGCTTCCCCGACGCCGCGTCGGCCTATCGGATTGCAATAGATCAATGCGCCAACCAAATGGAGCGCGATTTCCTCGTGCAGCAATACCGCTCCCTCAACAGAGGCGCAACGAGCGATAGCTGAATGGGATTTCCTCACCGGTGTGGGGGGTGAAAAAACGCCGGCGTTGGTCCCGCCGGCGTCGAGCACTTTGCTAAATGCGGCTCAGCTTGTTTCAGTCATCGCCGTGATGGCCGCGTTGATCGAAGTCGAACAGATCGAACAGGTCGCCGATGGCGGGCATGTTGCGCGGGACGTATTCATGGTCGTCATCCCCCTGCACGGGATTGGGCAAATTGTCGCGACTGCGGTTGCTGAGCGTGCCGTTGAGCATCCAGTTTCGTTCGATGAACTTTACGAACGAGGAATGCTCGTTGTAAACATGGCTCACATGGCCTCCGGTCGAAAAAGGCGATACCGCAATCATCGGAATGCGCGGCCCGGTGCCGAAAAAGTCCACCGGCTGAATGAAGCCTGAGTCATAGAAGCCGCCGCCTTCATCCACCGTCACGAAAATGGCGGTCTCGGCCCACACTTCCGGGTTGCTTTGGGCGAGCTCAACGATGTTCTGGGCGAAGGCTTCGAACAAGCTCCATTTGGATGAGGCGGGGTGACCGTCCATGGTGCCATCCGGCTTCACGTACGAGACGGCGGGCAGCGTGCCGTTCTTGAGATCCGTGAACAGGTCGGTGACATCTCTCATGTGATCGGCCACCACAGTGGGATAGTTCGCTTCGTATTCAAAGGGATTGCAGATGTTGCAGTAGCTGCCGTTGAAAGGGCTGGCTGTGCCGTCGGCATTGAACCCGCCGCCATAGTATTTCCAGGAAATGTTATGCGCCGAGAGCACATCGCCGATGCTCTTTTGGTTGGTCGGAGGCACCACGAGCCCGGCTTGCACCACGCCCTTCGGCGTGAAGGCCGGGTTCACATTCACCGCCTGCCAGTATTCGCCGGGGCCGCACTGAGGGTTGACAGCGTATGGCAATGCTTTCAAGTAGCTCTTGATCGGCGCGATCCCGGGATGCGTGTCGTCCGAACAATCGAACCATTGTGCGCGGTTCGTATAGAGATTGATCGTGCCCGCTTTGGGATCAGGATTGTAAATATCTGCGGCGAGCGGCGTGGCCGGATTGCCCTTACCATCGCTGAAGAACACCTGGTCCGCGAAGCCGAGCGGCTGGCTGTCCGGGCCGGTGCCGCCGAGGACAGGCTGGTGATAGTTGTCGCTCATGGTGTAGCGGTCGGCGAGCGATTTAAATACGGGCGCATCCCCGTTCTGCATATTGAAGAACTCCATCGTTTGGCCCGTGTCGTGCGGCGTCGCGCCGGGCGGTGTGCTGTACGTGGTAGTTACGAAGGATTGCAAGTCATGCAGACAGCCGGTGGGATTGTTTTTCGAGACGTGTTCATTGTCGATCGCGCAATCGACCTGCTGCACCATCTGGAAATATTGATGAATGGTGTCGCCGGTAAATGCGTCGAATGGCATGGTAGGACCGGTCAATTGGACCGGGCCGGGCGGCAAATTCGTGACGTTGGTGATCCGAGTATCGGGACCCAGCGTGAAGCCCAGGCCGGTGCCGCCGGTACCGAACAAAAACTGATCCTGGGGAGGCAGTCCCGGATTGCCGCCGGGAATGCTTAGAATTCCAATATAGGGGGAAACTGCACCCACGCCGGCCACATCGGGCGCGGGCAGGGTGGTGTAGAGCGTTTTGTCTTTGAGGTCCGCACTGGAGAAGAAGTGTCCGCCGTTGGGCGGGGAGGTCACTTCAAATTGATGCGCCTTGGCGAACCGCGGTCCCGGCGAGCCGTCCGCATTGACGATCCTTTCGGACAAAAGGTTCAGCACCTTTTCATCGCGGTTCTTCGGCACGTAGGTCGCGAACAAGTGATCGAAGCTGCGGTTCTCGCCAACGATGATGATGACGTGCTTGATCGGCGTGGCGGTTTTGATTGCATCAACGGCGGAATCTGGATCGGCGGCTTGGGCTGCGGCGGACAACCCCAAGGCGGACAACGCGGTTGCGGATGCGCAAGCGGCGAGTTTCGTGTACCAATATTGCGGGCGCTCAAAAAGCATACTGCTCTCCCTGTGAGTGAATGAAATCGTCCCTGCGCAAGCTACGTATCGAAAATGGCGAAGCGATGACCCTTTTGTGAAAAGCGCGGGCCAATCGCCGAAGAGAACCGTGTGGCGAACGTTTCGCACGATAATTGAAAAATTTACAGACAGAGTAGGCCGGCATTCTTTTTGACGCTGCTATTGGATTTTCGCGGGCGCTTGGCTAAGGTGAACGCAGCGGCAAGCGGCTTGAGTGTCGCCCGCACCAGTGTCTAAACACAAAAACGACATACACGCAGGACTCAGATGTCAGTAGCAGAAACGGACGTCGGGGAGTCGCCGCTGCCGAACGCTTCTCTCGCCTTCCTACAGGGCGGAGGGGAGATGGGTGCCCTGATACGTGCCCATGACTGGAGTGCGACATCCATTGGGCCGCCCGAGCGGTGGCCTGCACCGCTGCGCACCGTGGTGGCTCTGCTATTGAGCTCGCACCAGCCCATGTATATCTGGTGGGGGCCGCAGCTTCTGTGCTTTTACAACGATGCGTACCGGCAATCGATCGGGCCCGAGCGGCACCCCAGTTCTCTGGGGGCACCCGGGCGGGAAGTGTGGGCCGAAATCTGGCACATCATTGGCCCGCAAATTGACCAGGTCATGTCCGGAGGCGGTGCTTACTCGAATCAAAATGCGTTGGTTCCTATTACTCGCCATGGCCAAGTGGAACAGGTGTATTGGACTTATTGCTATACACCCATATTTGATCCGAACTCGCCAACGGGCATCGGCGGAGCCCTGGTCATCTGCACCGAGACCACCGAGCTGGTGCTGTCAAGCCAGCGCGCAGCGGCGCAGCTGCAAGAGCTCGCGGTCCTTTTTGAACAAGCACCCACCTTCATGGCCATGCTCAAAGGACCCGAGCATCGATTCGAGCTCAGCAACCCGAGCTACCGTCAGTTGATCGGCTATCGCGAGCATTTGGGCCTCACGGTGGCCGAAGCCTTCCCCGAGACCATTGCGCAGGGGTATCTCGCGCTGTTGGACAGGGTTTATCAAAGCGGCGAACCCTATACCGCCGCGGGTCGGAAGCTTGCACTTCAGATCAGCCCAACAGGTCCCGCTATTCAGCGGTATGTGGATTTTGTTTACCAACCAATTAAAGATGCGGCAGGCGCGATCACGGGCATTTTCGTCGTCGGTGTCGACGCGACGGAGCGCAGCGATGTCGATGCGGCACTCCGCACCAGCGAGGAGCAGCTGCGACTCGCAACCGACGCTGCAGAGATTGGCCTCTGGGACCTGGATGTCCTCACCGACGTGCTTTATTGGCCGCCGCGAGTCAAAGCAATGTTCGGTATCTCGCCCGACGTTGCGGTTTCCATGGCCGATTACTATGCAGGACTGCATCCCGAGGACCGCGAGGCCACGGGTGCCGCGTTTGCGGCCTCCATCGATTCTGAGAAACGCGCGCTTTACGATGTCGAATACCGCACCGTGGGCAAAGAAGATGGGGTGGTTCGCTGGGTGGCCGCCAAAGGCCGAGGCGTGTTCGAGGGCGAGCGCTGCGTGCGCGTCATTGGGACCGCAATTGACATCACGGCTCGAAGAGCGGCGGAAGCCGAGCTCCGGGAACTGAACGAGCAATTGGAAAGCCGCGTGGCGCAGGCGCTGGCCGAGCGAAAAATTCTCGCCGATATCGTCGAGGCCACCGACGCTTTGGTTCAAGTCCTGGATTTAAATTATTGCTATCTGGCGGTGAACCGCGCCTGTGCGAATGAGTTCGAGCGAGTCTTCGGTGTGCGTCCCAAGGTGGGCGATAGCATGCTCGAGCTGTTGCGGGATCGCCCGGAGCATCAGGCGTCGGTGAAAGCCATATGGAGCCGAGCCCTTGCCGGTGCGCAATTTACCGCAGTGGAAGAATTTGGCGACCCGAAGCTCGATCGGCGCTACTATGAAATAAAATTCAATTCATTGCGTGATCGCAGCGGCAAGCTCATCGGCGCATTCCAATTCGTGTACGACGTCACCGACCGGCTTAAAGACCAGGCGCGCCTCGCGGAGGCGGAGACGCATTTGCGGCAAGTGCAGAAGATCGATGCCATCGGCCAGTTAACGGGCGGAGTTGCGCATGACTTCAATAACTTGCTGATGGTGATCTCCGGGGGATTGAGCATATTGAGGCGCCCCGGTGAGCCTGAGCGTAAAGAAAGGATCATGGCGCAGATGAGCCAGGCGGCCGCTCGCGGCGCCTCTTTGAGCCGGCAGTTGCTGGCTTTCGCCAGGCGCCAGGCCTTGAATCCCGAGCCCGTGAACGTGCACCAACAGATCGATGGCATGCGCGAGCTTCTAGATCGAACGCTTCGCGGCGATGTCGTGGTAAAGACGGAGTTCGCGCAGGATTTATGGCCCATCAGGGTGGACCCGTCGGAGCTGGAACTGGTCATCTTGAATTTATGCGTGAACTCACGCGATGCGATGCCGAACGGAGGCGTGATTACCATCGCCGGCGAGAACGTGTCCGAACGCCAGGAAGCCGAGCTTAAAGGCGATTTCGTGCTGCTGAGCGTCGCCGACACGGGGAGCGGAATGTCGGCAGAGGTGCTTTCGCGAATATTCGAGCCGTTTTTCACGACCAAGGAGATCGGCAAAGGCTCAGGCCTGGGTCTTCCGCAAGTGTACGGTTTTGCCCAGCAGTCCGGCGGCACAGTGAAAGTGGAGAGCGTGGTTGGCCGCGGCACCACGGTGTCGATGTTGTTGCCTCGATCCGAGGTTGCGCCACTGCGGCCTGCCGAAGAGCGCAGCGATCTTGACACTACGAGTCGGCGGCATGCGCTCAAAGGCTCAATCCTTCTGGTCGAGGATGATGATGAGGTCGCAGCGCTCGTGGCCGAGATGCTGAGCGAATTGGGCTATCGCACCACGCGCGTGGCCAGCGCTCAAGCGGGCCTCGGAGCCTTGGCGGATGATCGGGAAATCAACCTCGTCTTCTCCGATGTGATGATGCCGGGCCCTCTGAACGGTTTGGACCTCGCGCAAGAGATCAGGCGCCGACGCCCGGGCACTCCGATTTTATTGACCACGGGATACGCGGGCGCGGCAATGAAGAAAATCGAAGGCGAACACATCGAAATTTTAGCGAAGCCCTACGAATTATCGGATTTGGACGCCGCGCTACGCGCCGCTTTCGCCGGCCGCGGTAAAAAGTACGGCTCGTCATGAGGCTCAAATTCGTTGTGATGCTGCTCGCCGGTCTGTGCGTTGCCAACGCGGCGGCGAGCGGCGCGGCTTCTACTGCGAGTGTGCATGTATCAGTGTTGACGCCGCCGCAGGTGATCGAGCTCCTGGACCAGACCGTCGACTGGTACAGAACGCTGGGCACGCAGCAGCAGAGCGCGACCCGCGCGAGCGACCTGATGATCGTGTTTGCCAATAAGCAAGCGGCCGATCAAGTGGTCAACCTGGCCATCGAAATCGCGCGCGCCAGTGCCGAGCTCATCAGCAGCGAAGCGAACGCGGATCAAGGTGCGGACTCCGCCGGATCGCAAGCTTTCGAGGATCAGCGAAACCGATTGGCGCAGCAACGCGCGGCCACTCAAGCGGAGCTCGATAGCGATCGCCAAAAGCTCGCCGCCGCAGCGGGCAAGGTGCACGGAGAACTCGCAGCCAAGCTTCCCGAGCTGCAGGGCGAACTTTCGATGCTGGATGCGCAGGTCAATTTGCTCAACATGATGGCTGAGTTCGTGCATCAGACGAATCCCAAAGCGGCGGACGCCAATGCGCTGAAAGCCCACATCGATGCCATTGCCGCCAGCGTGCCGAGCGTGGCTCTAAACGCGCCGGTGCCGGCGGCCACGCCGGCAGCCGCCTCCCCGGCCGTTGCCTCCGCGGCCACGCCGGCGGCGGGCGCCGCGTCGAAGGAGGGGACGCGGGCGGGAATCTGGGATCTGTTCGCGGAAGTGCTTCGCCTGCGCGCCAAGCTCGCGGCGATCGATGCTGTCGATGCGCGCACCACTACGTTGGCAACAATGTTTCAAGGCATCGAAAAGGCGCCGTTGACACAATTGAAGGCCTACTCAGCGCAAAGCGAGGCGCTTGCCGCGCAGGCGGACAACGCAAGCAGCACGACGTTGATCAACCTGCGTCAGCAATTCGACACGCTGGCGTGGGTGTTCAAGCAAACCTCCGCCATCTTGCTGCCCTTGAGCAAAGAGTCCGTCCTGCTTCAGCAGTACCGCCACAATTTGGATACTTGGCGCCAATCCACGCGCCGCGAATATAAGGACGCGCTTCGTGCCCTGGGCGTGCGCTTAAGTATTTTGGCCGGAATGCTGGCTGTCGTATTCATCCTCGGGGAAATCTGGCGCCGCGCCGTGATCCTTTATGCGCGCGAACCGCGCCACCGCTATCAGCTGCTGTTGATTCGCACCATCGTCATGTGGACGACGGCGGTGATCATCGTCGCTTTGAGTTTCGTCACCCAGATGAGCACCTTTGCCACCTTTGCCGGATTGCTCAGTGCCGGCGTCGCTGTGGCCATGCAAAGCGTCCTGGTCTCCGTCGTCGGATATTTCTTTCTCATCGGGAAATATGGTATTCGGATCGGCGACAAAGTGCAGATCGGCACGGTGAGCGGCGAGGTCATCGATCTTGGCCTGGTGCGCATGCACTTGATGGAACTCAGTCAGACCGGACCCTTGGGGCCGACGGGCCGGGTGGTGGCCTTCGCCAACCTCATCGTGTTCCAGTCCTCCGGAGGTTTGTTCAAGCAGCTTCCGGGTGTGGATCTCTCCTGGCGCGAAATCACGGTAACCTTGCCCGCGGTCGATGACTATGTGGCTTTGAAGGCCAAGCTGGCGAAGGCAGTGGAAGAGGCGTTGCACGACTACCGTGAAGAAATTGAGCGTCAGACCCGGCAGGTGCGCGGCTTGAGCATTTCGGATGGCGGCTCGGAGACCGCCGCGCATATTCAAATGCGCATCGTCGATGGGCACATGCAGGCGCAAATCGGGTACCCCGTGCATTCGAAATATGCCGCGGATATCGATGAACGCGTATCGCAAGCGGTGCTGAACGTTTTGCAAGGCGCCGGCGCCCCGGCGCGAAACACGCCCGGAGTGCCTTGAAGCAGGAGAATTGCGATGAACATAGGCTTTATTGGAATTGGCAGCATGGGTGCCGCCATGGTGCCCAACTTGATCAGCGCAGGCCACCGTGTGAGCGTGTGGAACCGCAACCCGGCCGCGGCCGAGGCGCTCGACAGTGTCACCGTGCTGGCGTCGCCGGCGGCGGCCTTCGAGAACGAGGTGGTCATGACCATGCTCGCGGATGACAAGGCGGTGCGCAGTGTGATCATCGAGTCGGGCGCGCTCGCTTCGGCGCGCAAAGGCTGCGTGCACGTGATGATGGCGACGATTTCACTGGTCCTGGTCGAGGAGCTTCAGAAACTGCATCGCAGTGCGGGGGTCGGATATGTTTCGGCGCCGGTATTCGGTGTGCCGGAGGCGGCCGCAAGACGCGAATTGAATATCGTCGCGGCCGGCGACGCCGGGGCGATTGCCAGCGTTCAGCCCGCACTCGATGCGCTGGGACAAAAAATCTGGCGGCTGGGGGCCGATCCTATCCGCGCCAACGTGGCGAAGATCGCCGGCAACCTGATGCTCGCACTTGCCATGGAGGCCATGGGCGAAGCCACGGCTTTAACGGAGAGCTACGGATTGGCGGCGCGCGACTTTCTCGACATCATGACCAACACGCTGTTCGCGAGCCCGAGCTACAAGCGCTATGGCGCCAAGATCGCCAACAAGAACTATGAACCGGGCTTCAAGCTTCCCTTGGGACTCAAGGATGTGAGCCTCGCGCTCGAGGCCGCGAAGGCGAAGCACGCGCTGCTGCCGGCGGCGGAAATCGTACGCGAGAACATGCAAAAAGGAATCGAAGCAGGCTTGGGGTCGAAGGATTGGTCAGTGCTCGCCCGCGTGGTTCACCAGCGAGCGGGGTTAAAAGGGGACGCAGCGTAGCGGATTGCAGTGGTTCACAGATGCAGATCTCTTGGCTAACAATCATAAGGGGCACACCGTGAGAAATTCATACTGGTATTTTGCCGGGTTGGCGCTGTTGCCTGCGCTCGTCTCGGCGCAAAGCGCGTTCGAGGGAACGTGGAGGCCGGATCCTCAAAAGCCGAGCCCAACGGCAAAGCCGGACATAGTCGAATTGGTAAAGGGTGAATACGCGTGTCAATCGTGTAGTCCATCCTATAAGGTCACCGCGGATGGCCGCGATCACGCGGTTGCCGGGAGTCCTTATTACGACAATTTGAGCGTATCGATTGTCGATGGACGTACGATCATTCGAACTGCAAAGAAAGCCGGAAGAACGATCGCCGAAATTAAGGACGTGGTCTCTGTCGATGGGACCTCCAAGAAAAGTACGCAGACGGTCACTGGAATGATGCCTCAGCCGGTGGAGCTGACCAGCACCTATTCCCGGGTCGCCGCCGGACCCAAAGGGTCGCATTCGGTGTCCGGGCAGTGGCGGGAGATCCAGACGGATCTGACGCGTCATGACGAGGACACCACCTACAAAGTCAGCGCAAATAAGCTAACGATGTCCGACCGGATGGGACGCTCCTTCTCCGCATCGCTCGATGGTGCCGACGCGCCTTATTCCGGCGACTCGAGCTACAACAGCGTGTCGATTAAATTGATCGACAAAAACACGATCGAGGAGTCGGACAAAAAAGACGGTAAGGTCGTGCAAATCAATCGATGGACGATTGACCCCGACGGGACCACGATCCACGCCCGGTTTGATGACACCCATGGGCACATTCAAGAGCAGGTCGGCCACAGGCTGCCATGACCTTGGTCTTATGCGGGTGATTCCGGCCATTAGCGGCAGTTCACCGGATGTGGCGTTCGTCTTACTGACGGAGAGCGCCGGGGCTGACAGATACCCTTCATCATTCCACGCCTAATGCTCTCACGGAATCGGCAGCGTCGTGTTGCCGACGTTAACCTATATTAGGGAGCATTTATGGCGGGCAAAAATACGGCCGTTTTCGGCATCTACCGTTCGGCCACCGAGGCTGAGCGATCGGTGGATACTCTCATCGCGGCGGGCTTCCCGAGCTCGGCGATTTCGGTGTTGCTGCCGGACACGCGCAGCACGAAAGAGTTCGCGCATCACAAGGATACCAAGGCACCTGAAGGCACCACGGTCGGCGCGACCACTGGTGGGGTTATCGGCGGTACGCTGGGCGTGCTGGCGGGGATCGGCGCTCTGGCCATCCCGGGCGTTGGACCTTTCATCGCTGCCGGTCCCATCATGGCGGGCCTCGCGGGGTTGGGCGTCGGCGGCGCCGTCGGGGGATTGGTGGGTGCTCTGGTGGGAATGGGCATTCCCGAATATGAGGCGAAGCGCTACGAGGGCAGAGTCAAGGACGGCGGCACGTTGCTATCCGTGCACGCTGACACCTCTGAACAGATAACCCGGGCAAAAGACCTGCTCAAGCAAACTGGCGCGGAAGATATTTCCTCGACGGGCGAGGCCAGCTCGCCAAAGACAGCGACAGGCACGGCCCGCTACTGAGGCAAGCAAACATCAACCCGGGGGCCTTTCAGGCCCCTGCGGTTCATATTCGATTTTTTTAGGGGATTATATGAAAAGCCAGACAGCAGCCGTTCTAGCCTTGGCCTTCTCGCTCGGCGCAGCCGCGGCGGCGCAAGCGCAGAGTCCAGCGCCCGATAACACCAAGACCAACGCGAACTCGACCAATTCGACCGACAAGTCCAGTACCGCGGATGGCCAAGCCAACAACTCCACGGACATCACCTTGACCAAGGCGATTCGCCAACGGGTGATGGGGGACAAGTCGCTCTCAACCTATGCACACAACGTCAAGATCGTATCGGTCAACGGGGCGGTGACGCTCAACGGTGTGGTGCGCGACAATCATGAGAAGACGGTCGTCGCTTCCGAAGCCGAAGAAGTTGCGGGCAAGGGCAAAGTCACCAACTTACTGAAAGTCGCCCCTTCCCATTAGGTAACGGTGGGAGATCGCGACTCGCCGCCGGCTAGCGTAAGCGCTCAGCTCGCACAGCGGTACGGCATTGAAGGTGAGTTCACCGATGCACGCGGCGAAGTGCGTCGCACCAGCTCGGCTACGCGACAAGCCCTGCTGGCCGCCATGGGGATCGCCGCGAGCGACGAGGCGAGCGCGAAAGCGGCGCTCGATGAGGCAGACTGGCTGGACTGGTCACGTGCGCTCGACCCCGTGTACGTGGTGCGGGACGGAGCGCTCAGCCCTTCGATAGAGGTCAAATTGCCGCGTGCACAGGACTCGGTTTCTTGGCTAATTCTCCTCGAAGGGGGCGGTGAACTCAAAGGCAGCGCGCCCACCGCTGCCCTTAAGATGCTGGAAACCCGGGAGACCGACGGCGTCGCTTGCGCGCGATACCGCCTGATGCTGGCGCGCGATATTCCATGGGGTTATCACACGATCTCGATCGGCCGCGGCTCGCTCGAGCGCGATCCCGCCGATACCGCGGCGCTGATCGTTGCGCCCGAGAGTTGCTGGTTACCGCCGGCCTTCGAGAAAGGCGCGAAGCTCTGGGGCGTGTCCGCGCAGCTGTACTTGTTGCGCTCCGCCCGTCAATGGGGAATCGGGGACTACACCGATCTTGCCCGATTGGTGGAAATGCTCAAACCCCTCGGCGCGAACGTCGTCGGAGTCAACCCGTTACATGCGATGTTTCTCGAGTTGCCTGAACAGGCCAGCCCGTATTCGCCCGCGAACCGACTGCTCTTGAACGTTCTCAACATCGATGTTACGGCAATCCCGGAATTGGCACAGTGCGAGGCGGCGCGAAGCCTGATCGAATCGCCCTCATTTCAGCTGGCGCTGCAAGCATGCCAGGACGCGCGCCTCGTTCAATATTCGAGCGTGCTGGCGCTCAAACTCAAAGTGCTGCGCCTGGCGTTTGCCGATGCCGAGAGCCATCGCGATGCCCCGAGACGGCAAGCCTTTGCGGATTTTGTGCGCTCAGGCGGCGAGGTGCTCGAGCGGGGCTGCTTGTTTCAAGCTTTGCAGGAACACTTTGCGCAACACACGCCCGCGCTTACCGACTGGCACGACTGGCCGCGGGAGTATCGGGATGCCCACTCACAGGCTGTGGCACGCTTTGCTCAAGAACACCCGGATGAGGTGCTTTTTTTCGAATGGCTGCAATTCATCGGCGATGAGCAGCTCGCGGCAGTCGCGCAGACCACGAAGCCCATGTCAGTCGGACTGTATCGGGATTTGGCCGTGGGTGCCGCATCGGCTGGCGCAGAGACGTGGTTCAACCCGCGTGTGATCGCCGGTGCCGTGCAAGTCGGCGCGCCGCCCGATATTCATAACCCCGCGGGCCAGGATTGGGGTCTGCCGCCGTTCAACCCGCTCGCGTTGAAACAAGAGGGCTATCGAAGCTTTATCGAGCTGGTGCGCGCGAATATGCGCCACGCGGGCGGGCTGCGCATCGACCATGTGATGGCGTTGAAGCAGCTTTATTGGATACCGAAGGGCGGCACGGCGGCGCAAGGCGCCTACGTACGCTACCCCCTGGAGGATCTCATCGGCATCCTGGCGCTCGAGAGCCACCGGAACAGTTGTCTGGTCGTGGGGGAGGATCTGGGAACGGTGCCCGAGGGTTTTCGCGAGCGCATGATCCGGGCCAATATTCTGTCGTATCGCGTGCTGCTGTTCGAGCGAACTCAGGAAGGGTTCGTTCCGCCCGAAGCTTACCCGGCCGCTGCGGTCGCGGTGGCAGGCAGCCATGACTTGCCGACGCAGCATGCCTGGTGGGAGGCGCGGGACATTGCGCTGAAGGAGAGTCTGGCACTGTATCCCAACGCGCAAGAGCTGCAGCAGGCCCGAGAAGGACGGTGCTCCGACCATTTGGAGCTTCTTACGGCGCTGCGCGGCGAGGGCCTTTTGGACAGCGATGACCTCGACGCTGTCGACGATATGGACATGGAGTCGCTCATTCGCGCAGCACACGCGTATCTCGCACGAAGCAATGCGTTTCTTGTCATCCCGCAACTCGACGATCTCACCGACGAGGTGGCGCCTGTGAACGTGCCCGCTACCGACACCGAGCATGCAAATTGGCGCCGGCGGCAGTCCCTGACGCTGGAGCAGCTGGCCGTGCACCCTCGGTTGCACGCGATAACCGAGATCCTCGAGAGAGAGCGCCACGAGGCGAGCCGCGCTAAGTCCCGCCCCCGCTACGTGACGGATTCCGCGGCACCGGTGGTTGCAAACCGATAGACGGTACGGGAGCGAAGCGTGCGCCCGGGTTGCAGAACGATGCTGGGAAATTCCGGATGGTGGGCTGAATCGGGGAAGTGTTGGGTCTCGAGCGCGAATCCTGCGTACTGCTCGTAGTGCAGTTGCGCCTTACCCACGATGGCGCCATCCAGTTGATTGGCCGTGTAGAGCTGCACGCCGGGTTCACTGGTGCGTACTTCGAGCAGCCGGCCGCTCGCCTTATCCTCGATGCGCGCGGCCAAGGCCAATCCTGAATAGGCGTTGTTGAGCACGAAGTTATGATCGTAGCCTTTCGCCAGCGAGATTTGCGGATCGGGTGAATGAATGAATTCGCCGAAGCGCCGTGGATTGCGAAAATCAAAGGCGCTTCCCGCGACGGAGGTTAACGCGCCGGTTGGAATGAACTCCGAGTCGACGGGGAGATATCGGTCGGCAGGGATGGTGGCGATGTGATCGAGGATGTCGCGGTCCTGCTGCCCGCTTAAGTTGAAATAACTGTGCTGCGTCATGTTGACGAGGGTGGCGCGCTGCGACTGGGCAGCGTAGTCGATTGCGAGCTCGTCCAAGTCGCTCAAGGTATAGGTGACCTCCGCGCGCAGCTCGCCGGGAAATCCTTGATCTCCATCGGGACTTACATGGGTAAGTTTGACGCCGCGCTCGCGTTCCCGCTCGAAACTCTCCGCCTTCCAGAGCGCTTGATCGAAACCGCGCACGCCGCCATGCAACGCATGGCGCCCTTCGTTTGGCGTGATGTGGTACGTGACGCCATCGAGGACAAATTGCGCACCGGCGATCCGATTCGCGACGCGGCCGATGAGCGCACCAAAATAGGGCTCGTTATCGAGATAGCCTCCGAGGTCGTCGTGCCCCAGCACGATGTCCGAGAAATATCCCTCGCGGTCCGGCGCGAGGATGGAGACGATAATGCCGCCGTAATCCGTGATCTTGACGATGACCCCGGAGCTGCTGGCCACCGTAAAGAGTTGTGACGACTCGCCGGAGGGCAACGAGCCAAAGGCTCTGCGTTCGACGCCGGGTACGCGCGCCGAGTTCATGAGGGGGGTGAGGCGCGTTCGCGCACAGGGCGCGTGACGGCGCTGACGTCGTCGATGTCCAATTCGGAAGTCCCCCAGCAGTTTCGTTGGAAGACAACGATGGCGTTACTTGTGCCTTTTCAGAAGTTGCGCTGCTGTCAGTATCTGGCGCAACTGATGCACTGTCGCGAGTATTAAGCTGCCGGACGAGTCCTACGCTGCGGCTGGAGCCGGCCTATTCGCTGGGTGTCGAGGGATCCGTACGACACAAGGTTGCGACCGTGGAGATCAGCAACTGCGGGTCCAACGGTTTCACCAGATGTTCCTGGAAGCCTGCCGCCAAGGCTTGGAGGCGGTCCTCCATTCGCGAGAAGGCGGTCAACGCGATCGCAGGCAACCTTGACTCATCATAGCCGGCGTCTCGCAAGGCCCGCAGCAGCTCGTAACCATCCAGACTTGCCATGCCAATATCGCTAATCAGCAGGTTGGGCGTAAGGGATTGAACGCTCGACATTCCGGCCACGGCATCATCGGCTTCGATCACGGCGGCGCCGACGTCGGATAGAACCCGAGCGGTCAATGCTCGGGAGTCGGCATCGTCATCCACAATGAGCGCCACGACACGGGAGAAGTCGAAATTGCGCAGCAGCAGGCTGTCGCTCTCGGGGGACTCTTCTGTGCGATCGCTTAAGGGTAGCAGCACTTTAAATGTGGCACCACAGCCTCGCCCGGCGCTCGAGGCCTCGACGCTGCCGCCATGTAAGTCCACCAGTTGCTTGACGATGGCCAATCCCAACCCCAGGCCTCCGTGCGCTTTGCGCGTAGTCCCGTCTTGCTGGCTAAATCGTTCAAAAATGCGCGGTAGGAAGTGCGGCTCGATTCCCCTGCCTTCATCCGCGACGATCAATTGGAAGTTGTTGCCCATGCGGCCGGCGCTCACGTGCACCGCTCCTTTCTTTTCTGAAAACTTGACCGCGTTGGTGAGCAAGTTCAGGGCTATCTGCTGCAGGCGCGCAGGATCCGCGTAAACACGCAGTGCATTATCTTCGAACGATGTCTGAATATGGACGTCCGCAGCCAAGGCGGTCGCCGATACAATCTCGAGAGCTGCGCGAATGATCGGATAGGGATCAATGTTTTCCGGCACAGAGCGGATGCGGCCGAAGGTAATCCCAGCGTAGTCCAAGAGGTCGGATATCATTCTCGCCTGCAGTTTTGAGTTGCGTTCGATTGATTGCAGGCCGCGCCGCACCGGCTCCGACAGGTCGGGATTGCGGTTCAAGATCGTTGCCCAACCGACGATGGCATGCAACGGGTTACGCAGTTCGTGCGATATGGTCGCGAGAAATTCTTCCTTAGCCCGGTTACTGCGCTCGGCGTCTGCACGTGCCGCGCGTTCGCTTGCGAGCAAGCTGTCGCGCGCCTGCTCCGTCCGTAATCTCTGGGTGATATCGATGGCAATCAGCACACTTGTCCCCGAAATGTTCTCCCGGGTAATTTGCCATTCCATTTCAACGCTGCCGCCGTCGCCTTTATCGAATTTCAAGTCGTGTTTCCACGGACCGCGTCCGCCTTTTAGCGCTTCAGACAGCTCCGGCAGGTTTAGCGGCGAGGCTAGCGAGTAGCTCAGCGAGCGTCCCGCGAACTGCTCGGTTAAATAGCCGGTCATCTTGCAAAAGGCGGGGTTAACGCTGGTGTAATTAAAGCGCTCGTCCAAAAAGGCGATTCCGACCGGCGCCAGATTGAACATCGCCCGCAGCTTCGCGTCCGCGCCGCGCCGGAGACTGTCGGCCTGCTTGGCAAAAATCAGCGTCCGCACTGTGGCGATAAGCACCGGCGCCTCAACCGGGCGTGTGAGATAGCTGTCAGCGCCGGCTTCAATTCCCATCGTAAAATCGGCGGACTGGATAAAGGTTGCCGACAAGTGCAAGACCGGCAGCTGCACCGTAGCGGGATTCGCTCGCAGACGCCGGCACACCTCGAAGCCGTCGAGGTCAGGCAAGTTCACATCAAGCACGATCAAATCCGCGGAGGTGGCTTTGGCCAATGCCTCCGCACCGGTTGTGGCTTGAAGCACTTCATAGCCGGCTGACTTCAGCACGCGGCTGGTCGCATAAAGGGCAGCCGGATTATCATCGACCGCCAGAATGCGAATGGGCCGCTCCTTGCGGATGATGTCGTTATCGTGAGTCATGGTCGCGTCCGCCCGCTGCGATACTGGACGGGGATGAGCACTGAAAACCGAGAACCTTTTCCGAGCTCGCTTTCCACCCACACTTTACCGCCCAGGAGTTCCGCAAATTTCTTGGCCAACGACAGACCCAGCCCGGTTCCACGCAGGCGTTTATGAATCCTAGTATCCAATTGCACGAAATCCGCAAACAGCGCGGGCAAATGGTCCTCGGCAATCCCAATTCCCGTATCGCTGACCGCAAACTCGACGTTATCGTCATCGATCGATCTGGCAGAAACCCGAACTTCCCCCTCAGGGGTGAACTTCAGTGCATTGGAGATAAAATTGCGCAGTATCTGCGACAATTTCTTATCATCGGTAAACAAGCGCGGCACAGACTGGGGTTCCTCAAATACCAGTGTCACGTTTGAACTCGCGATGATGGGACGGAACATGCCGCGCAGGGCCGAAAAAAGGTCGACCATCTCGAACCATTCGGGCGATATCGCTATCCGGCCGGCTTCGACTTTGGCCAGGTCCAGCAGGTCGTCGACCATTTCGGTCAGTTCTCGAACGCTGCCTTGGACGAATTGCAGTTGCCGCGCTTGTTCTTTCGTAAGCGGACCATCGAGTCCGTTGATGAGAATATCCGTGACGCTGGTGATCGAGGCCAGCGGCGTGCGAAACTCGTGGCTCATATACGAGAGAAATCGACTCTTGAGATCCGCAGCTTCTTTGAGCTGAACCGCGTTTTCATCGAGCTCGGCATACAGCGCAACCACACCCTTATTGGTTTCGGCAAGCTCAGCTTCGAGATTTGAAAAATCAGCCTGCTGCTGCGCAACTTGCATCCGCAATTTGGCAAGCTCGTCGCTCATTATCACTGCCTCGCCACGATGACCGTCACGTCGTCGCGTTCCCGGGCAAAATCCCGATAGAGCACAGCTGCAATGACCGCGGCATGGCACCGGGTCAATCCAGGATAATCCGCGAGACTCCAGCGCGATGATACTCCATCCGAATGCATCACCACGTAGCTGCCAACCGGCCACGGGTATTGAAATTGTTGAGTGCGCAAAAGCTGCAGGCCCAATGTGCCGTTGTGTGAAACCATACCGCGTGTGCGCCCTTCGTTAACCACCGCACCACTGATGTTGCCGACTCCCGCGTACTCAACCGTCAGCTCAGCGATGTTCAACGTCGCACAAGCGGCAGCCGTGCCGCGGGTGCCGGACGCTGCTTTATGCATCGATCGCATCGCCGCTTCGGGTCGATCAAAAGGATTGAGGACAAAAGCAGCCACGGCAGCCTTGGATGCGCTAGCCGCAAGAGGACCGTGCCCCAAGCCATCGGCAATCATGATGCTGATGGCCTCCCCGTTGTCGGCAATACTCCAGCTATCTCCGCACTCAATTTCGCCGGCCAGGGCAAGACAAACGACGCCAAGCTCCAGCTTTGCCGGTACTGGCGACGCCGGATGTGTATCCGGCGCGCGACCGATGATTCGGGACAACACCGCCGTTCCCTTCCCAGGAATTGAATAGATATCAAATACCGTTGAGAGGCGAGAAATTGCCCCAAGCCCCGTCCCTGCTGTTCCGGCCGTGGAGTGGCCATCCCGCAGACAGGCACGGACATCGGCCATCCCCGGACCTTGGTCGATCCCGACTATTTCGAACACCGGTTGTATCGAATCGTCCAACACCTGCGTGAGGACGGTTCCACCGCCGGCGTGGCGAAAAATGTTGTTGGCCACCTCGGTGGCGACGATACCGATTCGCCCCACCTGGGTCTCATCAAAGGCGTATTGCTCGGCCATGCGCATCGCCCTCCGGCGACATTCTCCGACGTCGCTTTGCTCGGAAATGCTAACGCTTGATTGTAAGGAATCGATAATCCGGTGCATCATTTCCAGCGCGTAACCGTCACCCGAGTGCCCTGGCCGACAGTCGAATCGAGCTCGAATTCATTCACCAGGCGACGCGCACCCGTTAGTCCTAATCCCAGCCCGCTGCCCGAGGTCCATCCATCGGTCAATGCGAGATCCATATTCGCGATACCCGGGCCTTCGTCCTTGAAAGTGAGCCGCAGCCCGCGTTTGATCCCATCTAAGAGAACTTCCCATTTGAGCACACCGCCGCCGCCGTAAACCACGGCATTGCGCGCCAGCTCACTCGCCGCCGTGACCATCTTGGTTTGATCGACCAGAGAAAACCCCTGTTCCTGCGACAAGCGCCTAACCGCCTGACGACCGAGCACGATATCGTGCTCACTCCGGAGCGGGAGTTCACCGCTGGAATGCAGAGTCGTCATCGAAGTCATCTAACGAACGCTTCAGCAATTGCATCCCACGTTCTACGTTTAGCGCGGTTGCGACGCCGGGTAGGGAAAGTCCCAATTCCACCAAGGTAATCGCCACCGCGGGCTGCATACCGACCAATACTGTTTTCGCGTCCAAAATTCTTGCCATGCCCGAAATGTCGGCGATCATCCGTCCGATAAAAGAGTCGACCATTTCCAGCGCCGAAATATCGATGAGCACTCCCTTCGCGCCCTTTTTTTGGATGGCGTTGGTCAGATCGTCTTGCAGACGCATCGCGAGCTGATCGTGCATATCCACCTGGATCGTCACGAGCAGGAACTCACCCATACGCAAAATCGGGATTCGATCCATTGCTTACTTCTTGGTGAAAGTGACGCCGCTTCGCTTGAGCGCCAAAGCCAAGGCGTCGGCCAAATTGGCTTTTGTGGTCACGCCTTGCAGATCCACGCCCAAGTGCACAATCGTTTGCGCGATCTGAGGACGAACGCCGCTGATGATGCAGTCGGCACCCATGAGGCGAAGCGCCGTTACCGTCTTCAACAGATGTTGAGCAACCAAGGTGTCCACGGTCGGAACGCCCGTGATGTCGATGATGGCGATTTGCGATTCGGTTTCGACGATTTTCTGCAGCAACGACTCCATCACAACTTGGGTGCGCGCGGAATCAAGGGTGCCGATCATAGGCAATGCCAATATGCCGTCCCACAATTTGACCACGGGGGTAGATAACTCGAGCAACTCCTGTTGCTGGCGATTAATGACTTCTTCGCGCGTTTTTTGGTAGCTCTTGACCGTGTGCAAGCCCAGCTTGTCGAGCAGCACGCTCATTTGCCAGAAGTGATCGGCCATCCGCGTCGCATCGCCGGCAGAATCCTCCTTTAAGGCGTCGAACAAAACGCGCTTAAGAGAGAAAATAAATAGCGCCGTTTCATCCGAGGAGAAGCCGGCGAGCACCCGACGCCTGGACAAATCCTCTAAAAAAGCTCGAACCTCGAGCCACTCACTGCCGCTGATATCGTCCAACTGGTTTAACTGCACAGCGGGGTGAAATAGGTCCAAAAACTGCTTGGCTTGAACCTCTAGATCCGCTGAGGAGAGCCTACCTTTGGCCGTCCCGGCGATCGCGCTGGTTAGCTGTTTGGTCCACTTCGACTGAATATCGGCTCGACGCTTTCCGAACGCCTCGGAAATCGTGGTGTTGTTCACGGTCCATCCCCTAGTAGTGTCGCGGTAGAATGGCGGTACGGCTCAAAATTAGCAATAATTCGGCCCAAAAACTGCCGGGCGCGGTGCTAATGAGGGCCGTTCCGCATGTGTTACGCGCGGCGGCGCGCGGTTCCCTGCGCCGCCTCCCGACTCGCCCGCACGCCGTCGGCAAATCGCTCCATGGCGGAGTCCAAGGTGGGTAGCGGCATGCCGCGTTCGGTCTCCAGTACCCGGTAGAGCGCAGGCCCTCCAGGTTCCGATCGCTGCCCAGTGCGCCGCAGTGATTCCGTGCTCAGCTCAAGAAGCGCCGCGCAGCGCTCGATCAAGTCCGCTTCGGAAGCGCTGCCGCGATTGGCGAGGTGCCAAATCCCGGACTCGCGATCGATCAGCAGGTTCAAGGAAGCATTGACGGCGTCGGGCACGTAAGTGGGGGACTCCAGCACGTCCGCGAGCGCGCGACAGGGCTTGCCGTCGCGCAAGAGGTCGAGGGCTTCCTCGAGCCAGCCGCCGTTCCCGGCTCCCGGCGCGAAGCATCTACCCAGGCGTATCACCAGCGCGCCCGACTGGGCCTGCACCACCACCTGTTCCGCCGCAGCCTGCGCACGGCCCAAATCGTCCAGCGGCGCCACGCGCGAACTCTCTCGATAGGGCGAGCTTTGGCGCCCGTCGAAGACATGCGCGCTGGAAAAGGTCAACAACGGCACCTTCCGGTCCTTCAAGATGGATACCAAGTGGCGGGGGCTCGCCCCCGCGGCATTTACCACCGCCCAGGGGTTGCAATCACGCACGACAGCCGTGGCGGCGTTTACGTCCGCGATGTTGAGTTCCGCACGCGACATGCGGCGGCATTCGATGCCGCGGGCGGCGCACGCGGCGGCAAACGCCTGGCCGAGAATTCCGCTGCCGCCCGTGATGAGCAGCGGGCGCGAGGATGCCCAACGTGCTTTAGCCCGGTGCGGCAGAGCTGCGCTGCGCGGCGCCTGCGGCGATGTATCGTGAGCGTACAGCAGGCGGTCCTTGCGGCGCCACCAGCCGACACGACCCAAGGCGTCGTAAGCATCGCCCCTGCCTGAGCTGAGATCGCGGATGAGCTTGCCGAGCGCGGTCTCGCGCGGAATTCTCAAGGACACGTCGAACGCGCCGGCTTCGTAGTGATCGGTGGCCCGCGTCAAGAGCGTGTTCCAGTCAACGCTGCCGAACAGTGCCCAAGCAGTGACGGCGCGCACGCCATACCCGCGCGCATCGGCGCGCCGCGCAGCATCCCAAGCTTCCAGCAGCCATCGCAGCTGCTCCTCGCGTGTGCATCCGAGATGCACTTCGGTAAGCGCAAGCGGCAGATGATAGCGGCGCGCGGTCTCCCGGATGACCCGATCCCAGCCGGCGCGCGGGCGCTTGAGCACGCGCACGGCTTCAACGTCCGCATACACCTCGCGCGCATTGCCGCCGTGGCAGCCGGGCGGGTACTTCCAGGCTTGCTCGTCCAAAAAGCGGTCGCTGGTGACGTAGTGATTAATGCCCAGCATGTCGGGAGGGCAGCGATTGTCCTGAAACCATTCAAGCTCCAAGCCTGAAATTCCCGTGCGCAATAAGTAGCTGCGCAACGGGTGGCGGGCATCGACGTGCCCCGACAAAAGATCCCAAGTGAGCCAACGTCGTTGATTCTCGAAGCGCGCCTGGTACTTCATGTGCGGCGTGCTGTAGGTCTTGCCGAGATCCTCGGTCTGCAACAGCTTAGCGGACGGGTTGACGCGGCGAATCGCCTGCATGCACAGCACGATGGCCTGGCATTGATGCACCAGCGCGCGGGCGAAGGCGGTGTCGCTGCGCGCATGCGGATACCAAAGTCCGTACAGACCGCTGAAACGCGCCGTGGTCAGCGGTTCATTGATGGGCGTGTACCACTCGAGCCACGGATAGCGCTGTGCGACTTGATCCGCGAAATCCGCAAGCCCTTGGGCGAAGCCGGCACTCAGCAATTCGGTATACGCGGGGCCACTGCCATGATGCAACAGGCCCGCGATCGGCGTGATGCCCAACGCCTTGGCCTGCGCGAGCCGCCGGTCCGTCGACCGCCAATCGATGGGCGCCCCGGCCACGGGCTCGTGCAGTTCCCACAGAACGGGAAAGCGCAGGGTCTTTAAACCCAGCGATGCGACGCGTTCCAGATCATCCTCTCGGTAGGCGTGGCCCGTGCGCGTGAGCTGGTTGAACCAGCTGTTGCCCACCCGGTTCACCGTGCATTCAACGCCGCCCCAAATTTGCGGGCCGCTGTTCGTCGGGTCACCCACGTTCCACTTCGAGGGCGCGATCGGAGGCGCGTTCCAGATCCTGGCGCTGGATGTTCTTTGCAGCTTTGCGCCCGGCGAGGAATGCGTGGTCCGAATTGTAGTACTCCCATTCGCTGTAGCGCCCTGCCAGTTCGATCGAATGCGTACGCAGCCAATTTCTGATGAGCTCCACATTGCGCGCACGGCCGTGGTCGTAGACCACGTAGGCGTAGGGCATGTCCACCTGATTGCGCGCGACGATGGGATCATCATCGCGAATGATGCCGACGTTGATGCAATCCTCGATGCAACGATCGATGAGATCATCGCCCTCGCAGGGCAGCGGCTTGTGCGGCGAGTAGGTGATTTCGCAGGTCAGCGCAAACCCGCCCGGGGCGTTGCAATGCGGACTGGCATTGCCTTGCACGAAGATACGATGGAACACGCTCTTCCCGGGATAGTAGATCCAGTGCTTGTCAGTGATGTTCTCCCGCCCGATGCCCAGGTTCACGCAGCGTACCGACACGTGACGCAGCCGCGAGGCCGCATCGCGTACTGCAGGCGGCGCATGATCGCCCAATGTCTTGACCAACAATGGCAAGGGCATGGTGCTGATCAGATGGTCGTACCGGTACGTGGTGCCGTCCGACAAATCCAGCTCGTGTTCATGAGGATCGATGCGAACGACCTGAGCGTTCACCTTCAGCTTGCCCTCGATGCGATCCAAGAAGCCATTCATCAGCGCTTGGAAGCCGCCGCGCAGGGGATAGCCGAATCGCGCATTGGGCCCCATGGGCCTGCCCACCGGCCGAAGTGCGCCGTCGATCATTTCCTCAAGATCGGGCAGCGGCACCCGGCCGCCCAGCCAGGATGTCTCCATTTCCGAGAGCGGCACCGCCCACAGCTTGCTGTTGTAAGGAATGGCGAAATGCTCGGCGACGCCGCGGCCCCAGACGGTGTAAATGAATTCCTCGAAGTTGCGCGGCGCCCGCGCGGTGTTCTTGGCCTCGTGCGAAGCCTTGGCACTGCTGAAATCCACGACGCCGTCAGCGCAGCAATCGGTGATGGACTCGGCCTTGCATGCGGAGGGCGCCGAGCCCGCCGAGGGCGTGCCGGGAGGGTGGGTGCCGGGAGAGAGCGTGCCGGGTGTGGCGATGCCCGGTGTCGTGACGCCCGGTGCGGTAGCGGCCGGTGCGGCCAGGCTGGATTTCAACGCGCCGAAGCGAGCTTCGATGGCGCCTATCAGGCAATCCTTCAGGACATCCGCGGGCAAGCCGTAGAGGGCGCCTTGAAAGGGATAGCGCGTGTGGACGTTATTGCTATAGATCCAGGCCTCTCGATTTTGCCAATGTACATTGTCCTTGAGCAGCACCCGATACATCTGCAGCACATAGGGATCGTTGGAGAACATGATGTGTCCGGCATAGTCGAACGTGAAACCCTTGTCTTGAATGGAACGGCACCAACCGCCCACGGTCGCCTGCTGCTCGAGCAACAAGCAGTCCTCACCGAGATGGTAGGCGGCACTCAAGCCGGTGGGGCCTGCTCCGATGACGATGGTGCTCTCGCGCTGCGGGGCCTGCGGCTGGCTGAGGAGCGCGCGACCCGAATCGCCCACGGCGCCGCCCTCAAGCCCCTGGATGATTTCATGCATCTGCAACGCGGTTGAATCCCACGAGGTCTTCTCCACCGCGGCACGCATGGCGGCTATTCGGTTGTCGCGCTCGGCCGCGGGCAGGGCCAGCGCGCGCTCACAGGCGCGAATGAATTCCTCGCCGGTGGCGCACTCGATGATGCCGCCGAAGGTCTCGGCGACATCCGTGACCGGCGTGCTGACGATCATTTTGTCGGCCGCCATGTATTCCAATGTTTTTGTAGGACTGATGTAGCGCGTGGCCTCGTTTAAGGCGAAGGGCAGCAGGCAGAGGTCCCAGCCGGCCAGAAACTGCGGCAGTTCCGCGTAGCTGCGCTGGCCCATGTAATGAATGTTCTCGCGCTTTGGCAAGGTGTTCCTGTCGATCTTCACCACGGGCCCAACGATAATGATCTGCCACTCGGGATGCGCATCGGCGAGCGCACTCAACAGAGCGACATCGACGCGCTCATCGATGACGCCGAAGAATCCCAGCTTTGGGTAGGCAATGCCCACTTGATCGGGGTGCTCGAGCTTAGGATCGCGCGCACGTGCAAAATGCTCGCGCTCGACGCTGCTGGGGAAGCAGTGCACATGGGGGTGGCGGGGTTGCTTGGCTCGATACAGGCTGCGCCCGCCCGTGAACACCGCGTCCGCTGCCTTCAATAACGCACTTTCCCGCTGCAGCAATTGCCTGGGGGCATTGAGAAACGCGGAGAGCTCGTCCATGCAATCGTAAATGATGGCCTTCGGTTTCAGCCGCTGCAGCAGCGGCAGGGCCATGGGCGTATAGAACCAGACGATGGGGTCTTGAATGTCGAATTGCGCGAGCATGTCATCGACAAGGGTTTGCAGACTCGGCAATTGAGAATCATGGAAACCGCGCGTATCCAGCGGTGTGCCGGGCCGGCACACCCAAACGTTCGGTACCGGCATCGAACAGTTCAGCCGTGCCACTCCCTCCGCCTGCTCGGGCTCCTCGAAGAAAAACACGCGGTAGTAGTTGGCGAGCCGGCTCATCAAATGCTGTGGCCGCTGATAGACGAAATCCCAGCGCAGGTGGGAGAATACAATCAGATCCTGCATACACATCCCCAAAAGGTTCGTGAAAAGTCGAAGAAATAAGCAATGGCTTTACTTGACCCGTTCCGGAGTGGCGTTGCTATCAGGCTCTTGCCCCAGTAATTTCGAACCCGAAGGTAATTAGATGCCGGATGAGTCCTACCCGCGGCCGCAGCTGCGCCGTGATAATTGGGTTTCGTTGAATGGAACTTGGAATTTCACGTTCGATGCGAAGATGGAATTTCGTTCGCCCGCCGACGTCCCCAAGTGGACACATAAAATTCAAGTGCCATTCGCGCCGGAGTGCGCTTTGAGCGGGATTGGCGATACGGGATTTCATCCGGTCTGCTGGTACGAACGCACCTTCGAGCTCAAGAAATCCTCATGGAGCAGCGGCCGACGCATCATTTTGCACTTCGGGGCCGTGGATTATCACGCCCGTGTCTGGGTCAACGGCGTTCTGGTGGCCGAGCACGAAGGGGGCTATACGCCTTTTAGTGCGGACATCACCTTGGCATTGGATCCTAATGGAGTTCAGCGCATCACCGTGTGGGTCGAGGATGATCCGCACGACTTGGAAAAGCCCCGCGGTAAGCAGGATTGGCGCTTAAATCCGCATTCGATCTGGTATCCGCGCACGACGGGCATTTGGCAGACGGTGTGGATCGAAACGGTGCCTGCCACGTATTTGAGCCAGGTGCGCTGGACGCCGAGTGTGGAGCGCTGGGAAATCGCGTTCAACGCCTTTACAGCAGGGCACCCGGCGACGGAGTTGCGTATTTCGGTGCGATTGAGCTGCGCGGGTAAGCTGCTCGCCGATGATAGCTATGCCATCGTCGGCAATGAGGTTCACCGGCGCATCGGTCTCTCAGATCCGGGAATCGATGACTACCGCAATGAGTTGCTGTGGTCGCCGGGCACGCCCACCTTGATCGACGCCGAAATCACCTTGAGCGACAAAGACCGAGTCCTCGACGTCGTACATTCCTACACGGCGTTGCGCTCCATCGGGGTACAGCGCGAAAAAATCATGCTGAATGGCCGCCCCTACAACATGCGATTGGTGCTAGATCAAGGGTACTGGCCCGATTCCTTCCAGACCGCCCCGTCGGGTGAACATTTGCGGCGCGATGTGGAATTGACGAAGGCGATGGGATTCAACGGTGTGCGTAAACACCAGAAGATTGAGGATCCGCGCTACTTGTACTGGGCCGATAAGCTTGGCCTCTTGGTGTTCGCGGAAATGCCGAGCGCCTATCGCTTCACGACCAAATCCATCCGCCGTCTGACGCGCGAGTGGACCGAAGTGATCGAGCGGGACTCGAGCCATCCGTGCATCGTGTTGTGGGTGCCCTTCAACGAGTCGTGGGGTGTGCCCGAGTTGAGCACCTTGCCCGCGCCGCGCGATGCGGTCGCCGCGTTCTATCATTTGACCAAGACCTTGGATCCCTCGCGCCTCGTGATCGGCAACGATGGCTGGGAAAGCTCGGCCACGGATGTCATCGGCATTCACGATTACGACTGCGATCCGAATCACATCCGCACGCGCTACGGCGGCGATGTGAAACCGCAAGAAGTGGTGGACCGGCGCTGGTCCGGCGGCAGAATCCTCACGCTCGATGGGTACCCTCACCGCGGCCAACCTATCTGTCTGTCGGAGTTCGGCGGCATCGCTTTCGCGGAGGAGTCGAGCCACCTCAAGGACGGGTGGGGCTATGCGCAGGCGGGCAATGTTCAGGAGTTCGAACACATGGCCTGTTCGCTGATCGAGGCGGTGCGAACCACGGCCATGTTCAGCGGCTTTTGCTATACGCAGTTCACGGACACTTTCCAGGAAGTGAACGGCCTGCTCTATCCGGATCGCCGTCCGAAAATTCCCATCGAGAAAATCGCCGCCGCGGTGCGCGGTCCCCTACCGCATGCATGAGCTGCGACATGGCTCACTCTTTAAAAACCAGCAGACAGGTGTCGTGCGCGGGCACGGACGCGCATATGCCCCGCGCCGATCGTGTATATGATCCCCCCGCATGCCTTTGGACGGGCGTATCGGCCCCGCAGCCAATCGTTTTCCAGGAAACGAGCCGTTCGGCTAGCTTATCGCCGGTGTTAAACACGCCCAGCATCGTGGTCCCATCCGAGTGCTTTATCCGTTGCACCAGCATTGCGTCACCCAACGAAGTGCGACCGAGCTCTGGATAATCACACGGCGGTGGCCGCGCGTCCTTCGCGAACGACGCCAGGATCTGGAGACGTTCCTCGGGAACCTCATCCAACTGATCGCTGGTCATGAGAACTCCTCCGGAAAGCCCCGCAAACAGGAGTAAAGAGCGAACCTCGGTGTCGGTTAGGCAATGAAACCGATCACGCAATAGGATGCAATCAGGGTCGGCCTGCCATAAAATGCCGTTGGCAAAATTGCGCGAGGTCTGATCCCGAAGCAGCGATTCTGCCGAATGATCGCCGCGCCAGCTCACCCCAACGTCACGCCCAATACGCATGGCATCCATCAGTCCGACCGACGCCCAAATCGGCGCACCGCAGCCCAGCCATAGTGCGGCGCCGATTTCCTCGCGGATCATCTTGGCCATGCGCATCCAGATTTGCATGCGCGAGAGCCCCTCTTCATGCCACTTGGCATCGGATGGGCCGTACTCTGAGCCAAAGTACATGAAATCTGTTTTGAAATAGTCGCAGCCCCACTCTCTGCGCCACACGCGAAAGACGTTGCGTATGTAGGCCTCAGCGTGAGGATGGGTAATGTCTAGAATGTAATATTCTTCGCTGCGCTTGTGCCACCGAAATTCTCCGTAGAACTGCATCGGTCGAAGCGGTTCACCCGTCGAGCGCTCGAGTACCACCCAATCCGGATGGTCGGTATAAAGCTGACTACGGTTGCCGACCATGAAAGGTGCGATCCATAAGCCGGGCATGAATCCCGCACTGCGAATCTCGTTGAGCAAGGGCCCGATGCCGCGCGGAAACTGCGGCTTCCATTGCAACCAGTCGCCCATTTCCGGTGTGAAGCCATCGTCAATCTGAAACACATCGAACGGCACTTTATAGCGATTGCGAAAACGCGTGCAGGCGCGAAGGTATTCCAGCAACAATGGCTCCGAGATGGAACTGTAGAGGTTGTACCAGGAACACCAGCCGGCGATTCGAGTACTCGGAAGACGCGGCGGCAGCGGCGAGGCGTGGGCGACGCGGCGCGCCCAGTGACGCAGGGTCTCCTCTACCTCATCGCCAGCGGTAAGCAGTATCGCTTCCGCGTCGATCCTTCCTGAGTGCACGACGCGGTCAATCAGTGTTTCAAATTTGATGTGCGTCGCCCCGTCCGCGAGCGAGAACCGCAGTCGGTTCTGATAACGGTCGTGCCTCAAGAATCCCAACACCGCGCAGTCGCCCTGTCCGGCGATCAATGCGGTCATTCCGAAACCAGTGAACGCCCGCGCATCGGATTCGAGCGTGGCTTCGGCGCTCGCACGTTCCACGAAATAGCTGCCGTCCCAACTGGTATAGCCGTTCTTGAGATAGCGCACTACGCCCAGTGCCGTCATGCGGACGCCGATCGAATCAATCAATAGCCCGGAATCCGGCTCATCGAGCGCCATGCTGAGTTCGAAGTCGCCATCAAGGCGCGCGATCCGGAGTAGAAAGGCTCTACCAGGACCGAACTCAAGAGGCCAGCGGATGGTCCACTCATTATCGGCGGATGCGGTGCTTGGCGCAGCGCAGGCAACCGGCTCTCCGTCGATTAACGGCGTGATGTCGACCAAACGGATGCCGACCGCAGCCAAGACACCCGCAGCCGGGTCGAAGTGCGGCGGATTGGTTGTCATAATGGGATCTCCCGGCGCTCCCGCGCCGACTGCCCGGCCGCCAGCACGATGCGCAATGATTGTTCGCCATCGGTCAGCGGCACGCGCGGCGCGCGCCGCTCGCGGATAGCGCCCGATACATCCCTCAGTTGCGCGATGAATACATCGGTCTGCGTGTCGATGTGTTCGATCCGAGGCTCAGCGCCCGT
>DASWUU010000226.1:0-1967 GCA_036401515.1 Steroidobacteraceae bacterium | reverse complement strand
GTTGAGCCCCTGCTTGACGAAATCCACCAGCGTGCCGTCGATCAAGGGCAGGCTTTGAGGATCCACGACCACCTTGACGCCCCGCGCCTCGAACACAGCGTCTTCGGGCTTGATCTCGTCTGCGTAATTGACGACGTAGGCGAAGCCCGAACAACCTGTTTTCTTGATGCCAACCCTTAAACCGACGCCGATTCCGCGTTGCGCCAAGTGAGTTTTGACTCGATTGGCCGCCGATTCCGTCAGTAATATCGCCATGCTGCGCTGTACCTCACCAAAGTTCAGCTAGAACACACCATAAATAACACGTCGAGGCCGCTGCCGCACGGAACCAGGGCGCGATTTTCTATTAATCCTCCTTCACGCTAACGGCAGGCCCTCACAACACATGTGGGTGCTCAACGGCCGTAGTCAATGGCTGCGGCGGCGGCCGCCAGCCAGGCATCTTCGATGATGAGCAGGCGGCCCATTTTTTCGACGGGCAAGGCAAATCGGGCGCGGAGATCCGGGATGCTCTCGGGCAGCGCGGATGTGAGAGTCTTGCCCTCTGCTTGGCTTGCCAGCCAAGAGGCCATGGCAATGGTATGGGGACAGCCAAACGCGACGAATCGCGCCCTCAGGAGGGTGCCTGCGTGCGCCTGCAGATCGAACTGCACCCAGGTTCCCTGTTCGCGGTGACCCGCTGCGCCGCGGAAAACACCCGCACCGGATAATTCCCCCACATTCGTGGGCGAATCAAAATAGCGTCGGGTCAAATCGTTGTAATTCACGCGGTTGCCAGCCCCGCAATTCTCCGCAGCCGGGCCACCTGTCGCGATAAAATTTCCAGTGCCGCATCGATGTCCTCCTCCCTCGTGGGGCGGCCCAGTCCGAATCGCAGACTGCTTTCGCTCAAGCGATCGCTGCGGCCCAGCGCGCGCAACACGTACGAGGGCTCCGCCAGGGCCGAGGTACAGGCTGACCCTGTGGACACGGCCAGATGCGGCCGAACCGCAGCCACCAAGCTTTCCCCTTCCACGCCTTCGAACGACACGTTGAGCAGATGTGGCACCGAATGCGTGACGCTGCCATTGCGCAGCACGCCCCCGATGCGCGCCAATCCTCCCCAGAGTCGGCGCTGAAGCTGCGCGATGCGCACCGTTTCCGTCGACGTCATCGTGGATGCCAGTTTGAAAGCCAGGCCCATCCCCACCACTTGATGAGTGGCCACGGTTCCGGCTCGTAAGGCCCGCTCCTGAGCGCCGCCGAATTGCAAGGGAGTGAGGTGTACCCGCGGCGCTACCACCAGCGCACCCACCCCCTTTGGGCCGTAGACCTTGTGTGCGGAAAGGGACATCAAATCGATGCCAAGATTTGTGAAATCGACGGGGCATTTGCCGACACTCTGCGCCGCATCGACGTGGAGCCAAGCACCGCCATGACCGCGGCAGACAGCGCTGATGGCAGCGATATTTTGAACCACGCCGAGTTCATTGTTGACGTGCATGATGGACACGAGCACGGTATCGGCCCGCAATGCACCTGCAATTTGCTCCGCGTCCAATAAACCATCGCGATCCGGATTGAGATAAGACACCGTCCAGCCCCGGCGTTCCAGCTCGCGGCACGCATCGAGCACCGCCTTGTGCTCCGTTCGTGAGGTGATGATGTGGCGGCCGCGCTCGCGGTAGTACTGAGCGAGGCCAAACAGGGCCAGGTTATTCGCCTCGGTGGCCCCCGAGGTCCAAATCACTTCCCTCGCCGTGCTGCCCACCGCGGCCGCGACCTGTTGGCGCGCCTCCTCGACAAGACCGTTGGCCGCATCGCCAAAGTCGTGGCTCGCCGATGCCGGATTGCCGAACTCAGTCTGCGACATCAAGATCTCTGCCATGCGCGCGGCGATGCGCTCATCGACGGGCGTGGTCGAGGCATGATCGAGGTACACCGGTAATTTCGCGGTATTCATTTAGAGCGCTGCGCCGATTGCCCCC
>DASWUU010000225.1:0-2652 GCA_036401515.1 Steroidobacteraceae bacterium | reverse complement strand
CTGTACATGTTGGTGCTGTCGGAGAATTATGCATTGTTGATCGGCGCAATCGCCTTGTTTGCCGTGCTCGCGACGATCATGATCGCAACCCGCAGATTGCGCTGGGACGCGGGTGGTCTGGCGCCGCGCTAAGAGCCGGCCTTGGCGAAATCACCGGCTTTCACGGTGACGAACTGAGACGGGACGATAAAGCGTTGCATGGCTTTCTGGATCACCTCGGGGGTCGCCGCGCTTAGGTCCTTTTCGAATTTAGCGTCCCAGGTGAAGTCACGGCCTAAGTACAAATGCTCGGCCAGATCCCTCGCCAGTGCGGCATCACTCGAGCGAGCGACGGTCATGGATTGCAGGATGCCGGATTTGGCCGCGGTAATTTCGGCCGGCGTGAAACCTTCGGCCAACCCTTTGGCGATCTCTTCCTTCGTGTCGCTCTCCACCTTGGCGGTGTTTTGGGGGGCGCTAATGGCGAAGATGGAGAATGAACCGATGGGATCTTGGGAATCGGCGCTGAGCTGCGATCCCACACCGTAGCTTAAACCGTCCTTCTGACGAATGCGCGTTGCCAACCTGGAATTCAACATGCCGCCACCGAGGATTTCGTTGCCCACCTTGAGGGCCGGATACTCGGGGTCGTCGTCGCGAAGCTTAAGAACGCTGCCCACCAAAAAGACGGAATTGGCCTTGTCGGGGGTTGCAAAACTTTTGGATTCGCTCGACGTCAATTTGTAAAGACCGACAGGGCGTTCGTAAGGACTCGGACTTTTCCATGAGCCCAACGATTCGGCCAGTTGTTTGGTTACTGCCGGGCCATCGAAGTTGCCGACCAGGGCCGCTAATGCGTCGCCGGCACCATAGAATTGCTTGTAAAACGCCTGGATGTCGCTGATGGAGACGGCCTTCACTGAGGTAGCACGTTCATCGAGCGTCGGCGCGTAACGGAAATCGCCGGGGGCGTAAGGCGAGAGGGAACGGTGCATCGCGAGACCGGCAATGGCATTGGGGTCGGTGCGCGCGTTCTCGATTCGGGACAGGCTCTCGCGCTTCAGTTCATCCAAGTCTGGAGCCGGCAGCAAAGGCTGCCTTAAGATCTCGGATACAAGATCCAATGTCTGCCTAAGGTTCGCCGCAGGAGTCTCGAACGAAACGCCCACTCCCGGCGCGCCGCCGCTGACTTTCAAGGTGGCTCTGAGGCGGGTGAGCTCGTCTTGGATCTGTTGTCGCGAGTGCACTTGCGTGCCGCGCATCAGGAGTCCCGCCGTGAACTGGCCAATGTCGGCCTTGTTTTGCAGCAGCTCGACGGTGCCGAAGTGTAAATTGATCACGCCGGTCACTCGGTCGCCGCGGGATTTCTTGATCAGGTATGCCGTCTTGATGCTGCCGGCAGTCCCGCGCTTAACGCGCGCCTCGATATTTTGCGGTGTCGCAGCGAAATTCTCGCCCTCGGCCACTGCCGCGTTCCCCGTATATGCTGCCAGCAGGGTATCGAGTTTGGGCGCCGGCGTGATGACCGCCCGCACGGGATTTCCCTCCGGAATGAATGTGCCCACGGTGAGATTGGAATCGACAAGATACGTGTTTGCCACGCGCTGCACGTCTTGCACAGTGACTTTCTTTAGCTGATCCCGGTCCCAAAAAAGTAGCCTCCAGTCACCGGCGGCAACGTTTTCGCTTAGATCGCTCGCGACTTCGGGCGATGAGTTCATCAGCCGTTCGTAACCGTTGAACTGATCATTCCGAACGCGTTCGAGCTCTTCCTGAGGGAAGCCTTGAGAGCGTACGGTTTGAAGAATGGCGGCAAGTTCCCGGCGCACCGCGGCAACATCGCCATCCTTCGGCAAGCTTACCGAGAACATCAAGAATCCGGGATCGAACATTGCCTCCAGCTCCACGTTGGCCGACACCGCCAACTTGGGTTCGATGAGCCGCTTGTAGAGCAGTCCCGCCGGCCTTTCGTTCAGCAGGGACGCCAGCAGACTCAAGGACACGCTATCAGGGTGCGCATCACTGCCGACATGGAAAGCCTCCATGAGGATCTCTTGGCCGCCTGCGCGGCTCAATGTCACTTCGCGCTCACCGTCCTGCGTGGGTTCGACGGTGTACACATTCTGCAGCACGCGGGTAGGCTTCGGGATCGCTCCGAACGTCCTTTCAATGTAGGCCAGCGTCGCTTTCTGATCAAACTTGCCCGTGACGATCAGGGTCGCGTTATCGGGCTGGTAGTAGGCGTGGTAGAACTTCTGCAGACGCTCGATGGGCACGCCCTCGATATCCGCACGTGCGCCAATGGTCGGGTGTCCGTAGTTGTGCCACAGGTACGCGGTTTCCAACACGCGTTCGCGCAATACCCGTCCGGGATTGTTTTCGCCACTCTCGAATTCGTTGCGTACCACCGTCATTTCGGTGTCGAGATCCTTCTTGGCAATGAAGGAATGGGTCATTCGATCCGCTTCCATTCCCAGCGCCCATTCCAGGTTTGCTGTAGAGGCTGGTAGCGTTTCGAAATAATTGGTTCGATCGTACGCCGTCGTCGCGTTGGCGTGGGCACCGCGACTGCTCAACTCGTCCATTATCTTCAGGTGCGAAGGCGTGCCCTTAAAATTCATATGCTCGAGCAAGTGCGCCATGCCGGTCTCGCCGTAGCTCTCGTGGCGGGAG
>DASWUU010000224.1:0-6972 GCA_036401515.1 Steroidobacteraceae bacterium | reverse complement strand
GAAGACATGAGCTGGTCGCGCTATGCGATCTCGCTTCTGATTTTTAATTTGGGCGGCGCGCTGCTGGTCTATGGCCTGCAACGGCTGCAGCAGTGGTTGCCGTTGAACCCGCAGCATTTTGCAGCCGTTAGCGAGGACTCGTCATTCAATACCGCCGTTTCCTTCATTACCAACACCAATTGGCAGGGCTATTCGGGCGAGTCCACCATGGGCTACTTGGTGCAGGCCGCTGGACTTGCGGTGCAAAACTTCCTCTCTGCTGCAACCGGATTAGCGGTCGCCATCGCACTTATCCGCGGCTTCACGCGACGCTCATCGAAAACCATCGGCAACTTCTGGGTCGATGTTACCCGTGCCTCACTCTACGTGTTGTTGCCGCTCTCCATCGTATTGGCCCTGGCGCTGATCAGCCAGGGAGTTATTCAGAATGTTCACGCGTACAAAGATGCAACGACCATGGAAAGGCTCGCCTTCGATAATCCGAAGCTGGATGCCGACGGCAACCCACTCAAGGATGAAAAAGGCAATCCTGTTACCGAACCGGCCACCACTCAGACCCAAACACTGCCGATGGGACCCGTGGCTTCGCAGGAGGCGATTAAGGAACTGGGCACCAATGGCGGCGGGTTTTATAACGCGAATTCGGCGCATGGATTCGAAAACCCGACCGCGTTGTCCAACTTCTTCGAGCTCTTTGCCATTTTTCTAATTCCGTTATCATTGACGTACACATTCGGCAAAATGGTTGGCGATACGCGTCAGGGCTGGTCGCTGATGATCGCCATGCTGGTACTGTTTGGCGCCTTGGCAATGACGGCATTTGTCAGTGAGCAGGGCGGCAATCCGCTCATTGCCGCACAGGGAATCGACGTGACCGCCTCGAACTCCCAGGCCGGCGGAAACATGGAGGGCAAGGAAACCCGCTTTGGCATCGCCGCCTCCGCACTTTTCACGGCAGCGACGACGGGGACTTCGACCGGTGCCGTGAATGGCATGCATGACTCCATGATGCCCATGGGAGGTTTCGTTCCCTTATTTCTCATGCAGTTGGGCGAGTTGACCCCCGGCGGTGTGGGAACCGGTATTTACACGATTTTGGTTTTCGCGATTCTCGGCGTGTTCATTGCCGGATTGATGATCGGCCGCACGCCCGAATACTTAGGCAAGAAAATCGAGGCGCGCGAAATGAAGCTCGCCTCCATTTTCATACTGACGACGCCGCTACTGGTGCTGGCGGGAACGGCAATCGGCGTCGTGACGCTAGGCGGCACGTCGGGCGTCGCGAACCCCGGGGCGCACGGTTTCAGCGAGATTCTCTATGCGTTTACCTCCGCGGGAAATAATAACGGAAGTGCCTTCGGGGGGCTTTCAGCCAATACGGTTTTCTACAACACCGCGCTCGGCGTGGTGATGTGGCTCGGGCGCTTCTGGCCCATCGTTGCAGCCTTGGCCATTGCTGGTTCCCTGGCTGCAAAGAAGCGCATCCCGGTGACCGAAGGAACTATGCCAACCCATGGTGCGTTGTTCATCTCACTGCTCATCGGCACGATTCTGCTGATCGGCGTCCTTAACTATGTGCCGGCACTCGCCCTCGGACCAGTGGTCGAGCACTTCATCCTTGCTCAAGGTCATTGAAATATCATGCCCCGTAAACCACTCGCATTGTTGGATCGAAAGTTGCTGGGACCGGCCCTGCTGGAAACTTTTAAGAAGCTTGATCCACGTATCCAGCTCCGTAACCCCGTCATGTTCGTTGTCTACGTCGGAACCATCGCAACCGCGCTGTTGCTGATACAGTCCTTCGCCGGCCACGGTGAGGCTCCCACTGCGTTCATTTTTGCGATTACGCTATGGCTGGCATTTACGGTTCTGTTCGCGAATTTCGCCGAGGCCTTGGCAGAAGGCCGCAGCCGCGCCCAAGCCTCCGCGCTTCGCGATATGCGTCAACTGGTGCTTGCCAAGAAAATAAATGACCTAAGCCTCGCTGTTCGAACCACGACGAGTCTTGCCGCGGAGGATTTGCGCCGAGGCGATGTGGTGTTGGTCGAGGCCGGGGACGTCATCCCGGTTGACGGTGAAGTGATCGAGGGTGCAGCTTCGGTCGATGAAAGTGCGATCACGGGCGAATCGGCGCCCGTGATCCGAGAATCCGGGGGAGATTTCTCCTCGGTCACGGGCGGCACGCGGGTATTGTCTGATTCCATTGTCGTGCGAGTGTCGGTAAATCCAGGAGAGACGTTCCTTGATCGAATGATCTCGATGGTCGAGGGTGCCAAGCGCCAGAAGACCCCTAACGAGATCGCCTTGACCATTCTGCTGGTCGCGCTGACCTTGGTATTTCTAATCGTCATCGTGACTCTGTTGCCATTCTCCTTATACAGCGTGGAGACTGCGAAGATCGGTGCGCCGATCACCATTACCGCCCTGGTGGCGCTGTTGGTTTGTCTCATACCCACCACGATTGGCGGGCTGCTTTCCGCGATCGGTGTTGCCGGCATGAGCCGGATGATGCAAGCCAACGTGATCGCAACATCGGGACGCGCCGTCGAGGCTGCCGGCGATGTCGACATTTTGTTGCTGGACAAGACCGGCACCATCACGCTGGGCAATCGTCAAGCGTCGGCATTCATTACGGCACCGCAGGTCACCGATGAGGAGTTGGCGGACGCGGCGCAAATCGCCTCGCTTGCGGATGAGACGCCCGAAGGGCGCAGCATCGTCATTCTCGCCAAGCAAAATTTCAATTTGCGGGAGCGCGACATCAAAGCGCTCAATGCGACCTTCGTGCCATTTTCAGCGCAGACTCGCATGAGCGGCGTCAATCTCGGCGAGCGGCAACTTCGCAAGGGCGCCTCGGATGCAATCCGAAAATACGTTATCGGACTCGGTCGCGCATTCCCCCAGGCCGTGACCGACATTGTCGAGCGTGTGGCCAAGCAGGGCAGCACACCCTTGGTGGTATGCGACGGCGGACGTGTCTTGGGAGTAGTTGAGCTAAAAGACATCGTGAAGGGGGGAATCAAGGAGCGCTTCGCCGATTTGCGCCACATGGGTATCCGTACCACCATGATTACTGGAGACAATCAACTCACCGCGGCGGCCATCGCTGCCGAAGCCGGAGTGGACGATTACTTGGCCGAAGCGACGCCGGAGGCGAAGCTAGCCTTGATTCGCAAGCACCAAGCGGAGGGCAGGCTGGTTGCGATGACGGGCGATGGCACGAACGACGCGCCCGCCCTGGCGCAAGCGGATGTCGCCGTTGCGATGAACACCGGTACACAGGCCGCTAAGGAAGCGGGCAATATGGTGGACCTCGACTCCAACCCGACGAAGCTCATCGAAATTGTCGAAACCGGCAAGCAGATGCTCATGACGCGCGGCTCATTGACGACCTTTAGCATTGCGAACGATGTTGCCAAGTATTTTGCAATCATTCCCGCGGCATTTGCATCCACGTATCCGCAGTTGGCAGCACTCAACGTGATGCATCTGGCGACGCCGAATTCCGCGATCTTATCCGCCGTCATTTTCAATGCGCTCGTCATTGTCTTGTTGATTCCCCTCGCGATTAAAGGGGTTAAGTATCGGCCGCTGGGGGCAGGGTTGTTATTGCGTCGCAATCTGTTGATTTACGGTCTCGGCGGGATCATTGTGCCGTTTCCCGGCATTAAGCTGATCGACATGGGTCTAGCAGCGGCTGGGTTGGCTTAAGGAGAAGGGAATATGCTGCTGGCCCGCTACATTCGCCCTACAATTAGCCTGCTGATTTGCATGACGGTGCTGCTCGGCGTGATTTATCCCTTGGTCATTACTCTAGCGGGCACCGCGCTGTTCCCATTGCAAGCTGCGGGAAGCCTCCTTTATTCGCGTGGCACATTGGCGGGATCTAAGCTCATAGGGCAAAATTTCTCGGATCCGAAATATTTTTGGGGCCGCCCGTCAGCCACCTCCCCGCAGCCCTATAACGGTCTGGCGTCCGGAGGATCGAACCTCGGGCCTCTGAACCCCGCGTTGACCGACAGAGTCGCGGCCAATGTCAAGCTCCTGAAGGAGGCAGATCCCTTGAATGAGCAGCCGATTCCGGTCGATCTTGTGACTGCCTCGGCGAGCGGCTTGGACCCGGACATCAGCCCGGCGGCTGCCGTGTACCAGGCGGCGCGCGTGGCCCGAATCCGAAAGCTGCCGCTTGAGCGCGTCGAATCGTTGATCGCGCAACACGCGCGACGGCCGTTGCTTGTTGTTATCGGCGAACCTACGATAAATGTTCTTGAGCTTAATCTGGCGCTCGATCTGATGCATTAATGGCTGAAGAAGGCCGTCTCGATGCAGATGAACTGCTCTCAGCGCTCAAGCGCAAGGAAGCATCCGAGAAGCGCGGACGTCTCAAGATCTTCTTTGGAGCCTCGGCCGGTGTAGGCAAGACATATACCATGCTGGAATCGGCGCGCGCGGCACGCGCCGCAGGTATTGATATAGTCATCGGCTACGTTGAACCCCATGGGCGCCTAGAGACAGAGCGCCTGCTCGTCGGGCTTGAACAGCTGCCATTTCTGGTAGTTGAATACCGAAAAATTAGTCGGCGGGAATTTGATCTTGACGCGGCGCTCAAACGCCACCCTGCGGTATTGCTCGTCGATGAGTTGGCGCATTCCAACTTAGTCGAAGGCCAGCCTAAACCCAGGCACGCCAAGCGGTGGCAAGACATCGAAGAATTACTCGCCGCGGGGATCACGGTTTGGACGACGGTCAATGTGCAGCACCTCGAGAGCTTGAACGATGTGGTCGCAGGCATCACCGGGGTCCGCCAGCGCGAAACCATACCGGACCGCATTTTTGACGAGGCTGATGAAGTCGAACTGATCGACTTGTCGCCCACCGACCTGCTTGCCAGAATCACAGCCGGCAAGGTATATGCCGCGGAGCGTGTCTCGGCGGCGACCAAACGGTATTTTCGCGAGCCCAATTTGCTTGCGTTGCGCGAACTTGCGTTGCGACGCACGGCGGATCGCGTCGATGCGGCCGCCCGTGCATACAAGGATCTGGAGCGATCCTCCAAGCCCTGGCTGGCCCGCGATCGATTCCTGATTGCGGTGGCTCTGGATGATCAGGCCGAGCAGCTCATCCGCGTGGGCAAGCGCTTCGCCGATGCGCTGGATGCCGAATGGATCGTCGTTTCCGTGGAAACGCCTGCCATGCTGAAGCTCGGAGAAGCGTCGCGCAACCGGCGTGTCGACATCTTACGCTTGGCCGAATCTCAGGGCGCTGAGGCGGTAACCCTCGATGGCCCATCTGCCTCCGCGGCCCTCAAGGAATATGCCCGGCTCCGAAATGTTACCCGTATTGTCGTTGGCGAGCCCAGACGCTTTGGCCTCGCCTCGCTCCTTCGACCTTCCACGGCCACTAAGTTAGTCCAGGGCGGCGGATTCGACGTCTCGGTCATCGCGCGCCGCGAACCATCGAAGTTAAAAACGCAGCTGCACTTTGCAACCGGGTCGCGCGAGCAGCATCGGTCGCGATATTGGGCTGCGCTGGCCCTTTCCGCCGCCGCCACCGCAGTCGCGGCGATCATGTATCCATACTTTTCTTTGGCCAATATCGTGATGGTGTATCTGCTCGGCGCCACGATTGCGGCGTTGCGCCTAGGACGCGGTCCTGCAAGCCTCGCCGCAGTTGCTAATGTCATTGCATTCGATTTCTTCTTTGTACCGCCGCGCTACTCCTTTGCAGTGGCCAATTTAGAATATGTCGTTACCTTTGTCGTTATGCTGGCGGTCACTCTCATCATTGCCAACCTGGTGGCAAGCGTCCGGGCCCAGACCCGCGTCGCCGGAGCGCGCGAGCGGCGCACGTCCTCACTGTATGCGATGAGTCGGGAACTCGCGGCTACCCGCAGCCTCGAGGATCTGGCTCGCGTTGCTATCAAACATATTGCGGACACATTCGCGAGCCGTGCGATTGTTCTGGTCCCGAATGCTCGAGACCGCTTGCAACGCCCGCAAAGCGCGCCGGAGGAGGGCTCGCTGTTAACTGCCGATCTTTCAGTCGCACAGTGGGTGTACGAACACAGCGCTCCCGCGGGACTGGGCACGGATACCTTGCCGGCCGCCGCTGCGCAGTATTTACCGCTCAAGGGCAGCCGTAAAACGCTTGGTGTGTTGGCCGTCGAGCCGACGCAGAAGAGGCGTCTGTTGTTGCCCGAGCAGCGCCATCTCCTTGAGACTTTTGCGGGGCAAATTGCACTGGCGCTCGAACGCGCAGGCCTCCAAGAGGAGGCGGAGTCCTCACGCGTCGCTGCCGAAACAGAAAGCCTGCGCAATACGCTGTTGGCCTCGATATCACATGATCTGCGCACGCCGCTTTCCGTGATTACAGGAGCAAGCAGTGCTTTGAACGACCCCTCGATGGTCTTCGACGCGGAGGCCCGACGCGACCTTACCGCGCAGATCGAGAATAAAGCGAAACAAATGTCGGAAACCATTTCCAATGTCCTCGACCTGATGCGCCTGGAGAGCGGACACGTGTCCTTGCGCCTCGAGTGGTTCCCGATCGAGGATTTGGTTAATGCCACCCTTGACCGCTTGGGCACGCGCCTGGCTGGCTACACCGTGACCACCGAGATGCGGCCGGATTTGCCCCAAATCCACGTAGATGGGGCATTGGTCCTGCAAGTGCTTACGAATCTTTTGGAAAATGTGGTCAAACACGCCCGATTGGGTGCGCATGTGACGATAAGGGCGGTCCTTGAGGATGCATTTGTCAGTATAGACGTTGAGGACGATGGCCCCGGGCTTCCTCCCGGGGATCCGGAGCGGCTGTTCGCGAAGTTTCACCGCGGACGCGATGAAACTAATGCCGGGGGCGCGGGACTCGGACTTTCCATTTGCCGCGCCGTCGTTAGCGCCCATGGCGGGAAAATTTCCGCAGCTCGGCGCCCAGACGGTGGCGCTCGATTCACCTTTACGCTACCGATCG